>NZ_JBEXRR010000039.1:0-56337 GCF_040613175.1 Nocardioides sp. NPDC006303 | reverse complement strand
AAGATCGTCAGTCGTGCGAGTACAGCTGCGTCGGACGTCCCAGATCTGCGGCCGCGTGCCGATAGATGAACTGGCTGAGTTCGGGCTGCCCGCGTAATCATCTACCTCAGCGAGAAGTAGCGGCCACCCACCGGTCGAGCACCGCCTGAGCAGCCCCGGAGTCGATCGCGTCGGCCGCGCGAGCGATGCCGCCCGCGAGACGCTCGTCGACGCTGCCGGACCCGGCGTCGTGGACGGCGAGAGCAGCACCGGCGTTGAGCACGACGGCGTCGCGTACGGCGCCCTTCTCCCCGGCGAGCAGACGGCGGACGACGGCGGCGTTGTAGGCCGCGTCGTCACCGCGCAGATCCTCGGCGGTGGCCCGGCCGATGCCATGGTCGAGCGGCTCGACGGTCGCCTCGGTCACGACCCCCTGCGAGACCATCCACACGTGTGAGGTCGTGGTGGTGGTGAGCTCGTCGAGGCCGTCGTCGCCGCGGAAGACCCAGGCGTCGACGCCACGGCGGGCGAAGACGCCGGCCATGATCGGCGCGGCGGAGGCGTCGGCGCAGCCGATCGCGGAGGACGCGGGGCGAGCCGGGTTGGTCAACGGGCCGAGCAGGTTGAAGACGGTGGCGATGCCGATCTCCCGACGGGCCACAGCGGTGTGCCGGAACGCGGGGTGGAACGCCGCGGCGAACAGGAAGGTGATCCCGGCCTCCTCGGCCACCTCGCCCACCCGGGAGATGTCGAGGTCGAGCCGGATGCCGAGCGCCTCGAGCACGTCGGCCGATCCCGACTTGGAGGAGGCGGACCGGTTGCCGTGCTTGACGATCTTGGCCCCGGCACCGGCCGCGACGATCGCCGACATCGTGGAGATGTTGACCGAGAAGGACCGGTCACCACCGGTGCCGACGATGTCGAGCACGCGCCCGGGCACGAAGATCGGGTTGGCCTTGGCCAGCATCCCGTCGGCGACCCCGGCGAGCTCGTCCACGGTCTCGCCCTTGGCACGCAGTGCCACCGCAAAGGCGGCGATCTGCGCGGGCGTCGCCTCTCCCGAGAGGATCTCCCCCATCGCCCACGCCGCCTGGTGCGCGGACAGGGACTGTCTCGCGACCAGCGTGGTGAGGACCTCGGGCCAGGAATGGGGCGCGGACGTCATGCGCCAACGTTAACGGGCCGCAGCAGTCCCACGACCGTCCGGGCCAGCTCGAACGGGTCGAGCGGGTGCGGCACGGTGGCTTCCGCACGCGACCAGGTGCCGAGCCACGCGTCCTGAGGACGACCGATGAGGACCACGATGGGCGGAGCGTCCTTCACCTCGTCCTTGACCGCCTTCGCGATCCCCAGCCCGCCGGCCGGCGCGGCCTCCCCGTCGAGCACGGCCAGCGCCAGGCCACCGGCGTCGAGCTGGGCGCGCACGGCCGGCTCGGTGGCCACCTCGACGTACTCCACCTCCGGCAGAGACGGGTGCGGGCGGCGCCCCAGAGCGAGGATCACCTGCTTGCGTACGTCGACGTCGTCGCTGTAGACGAGGATCTTCAGTGAATTCGAGGTGGTGTCGGTCACACCCTGATGCTAGCGCCAACAGCATGCCCTGAGGCCACATGTCACACACAGAACCTGAGCGGTGTCTAAGGGTGTAGCAGCACCCTGAAACACGACACACAGGGTCCCAAGAAGACTCTGGAAAGGGGGCAGGACATAATGGCGGGCGTGGCGACAGTATCGACTCTTCCAACAGCCCGCCTGCACGGGCATCACGACCGTCCGAGCATGGTCAGCGTGGGGACGATCATCTGGCTCGCAAGCGAGCTGATGTTCTTCGCGGCGCTGTTCGCGGCCTACTTCACGATCCGCGCGGTCAGCCCCGAGGTGTGGGAAGCCAACACCTCTGGACTCAACATCCCGTTCGCGGCGGTCAACACGACCATCCTCGTGCTGTCGTCGTTCACCTGCCAGTTCGGCGTCTTCGCCGCCGAGCGCGGCCAGGTCGGACGTAAGGGCTCCCTGCTCGCGATCCGCCTGTGGGGCCTGCGTGAGTGGTTCATCCTCACCTACCTCATGGGCGCGGTCTTCATCGCCGGTCAGGCGACCGAGTACGCAGCCCTGGTGCAGGAGGGCATCGCCCTCAACCGCGGCATCACCGGTCCCGACGACCCCTACGGCTCGGTCTTCTACCTGACGACGGGCTTCCACGGTCTGCACGTCACCGGCGGCCTGATCGCCTTCCTGTTCGTGCTCGGCCGGACGTACGTCGCCAAGCGCTTCACCCACGAGCAGGCCGTCTCCGCGATCGTCGTGTCCTACTACTGGCACTTCGTCGACGTGGTGTGGATCGGCCTGTTCGCGACCATCTACCTCCTCAAGTGACCAAGGACTGAATGTGCGTCTACTGAACCGCTCCGTCGGTCGACTGTCGCGGCACCGTCGCCGCCCGTTGGCCGGTGCCGCCGTGCTCCTGGTCGCCCTGTTGAGCACCGGCGGCGCGTACGCCGCGCTCGCCCCGGCCTCCCAGGCCGAGCAGGAGAAGGACAACGCTGCTCTCGTCGCCGAGGGCAAAGAGCTCTTCATGATCAACTGCTCCACCTGCCACGGCTCCAACGGTGAGGGCATCACCACCCAGAACGGGAAGCTCTACGGACCCTCCCTGATCGGTGTCGGTGCCGCCTCCGTCGACTTCCAGGTCGGCACCGGCCGGATGCCGATGGCCCAGCCCGGCGCCCAGGTCGAGGTCAAGGACCCCAGCTTCAACCAGGACGAGATCGACGCCTTGGCCGCGTACGTCGCCAGCCTCGGCCCCGGCCCGGCCGTCCCGGAGCCGGAGCAGTACGACCCGGACACCTTCGAGTCCGAGGAAGAGAGGGAGGCCGCGGTCGCCCTCGGTGGCCAGATCTTCCTGACCAACTGCACCGCCTGCCACAACTTCACCGGCGCCGGCGGCGCGATGCCGCGCGGCGGCGAGGCTCCGAGCATCCTCAACACCGACCCGAAGCACATCTACCAGGCGATGCTGACCGGTCCGCAGTCGATGGACACCTTCTCCGACGGCAACATCAGCCCGGAGGAGAAGAAGGCCGTCATCGCCTACATCGAGTCGATGAAGGAGCAGCCCGACTACGGCGGCTTCAACAACGGTTCGCTCGGTCCGGTGACCGAGGGCATCGTCGCCTGGGTCGTCGGGCTCGGCGTCCTGGTGGCCTTCGCCACCTGGATCGCCGCGCACACCACGCGCACCAACCAGACCAAGAAGGGATCTGCCAAGTGAGCAGCGACCTCAGCGAGATCGAGAAGCACGACGACTCGCACCCCGAGCTCAACGCGCACACCGACGCGCTGCTGCCCGACCCGGGCATGCACGAGCATCACTGGCGTCCCACCGACGTCGACCCCAAGGCGGAGAAGCGTGCCGAGCGCCAGGTGAGCGCCTTCTTCGGTCTCTCCGCGATCTGCTCGGTGCTGTTCGTGGTGGCCTACTTCGCCATCGAGCCGGGCTACGACGGTGACGTGTGGTTGGGCTTCGGCGCCTCCAACCTGGCCCTGGGTGCGAGCCTCGGTTTCGCGCTCCTCTTCCTCGGCATCGGCGTCATCCAGTGGGCCCGCAAGCTCGTCGTCGACATCGAGCACTCCGAGGACCGCCACCCGGCAGCCTCCTCCCCCGCCACCCGCGAGGCCGCCCTCACCGAGCTCAAGGCCGCGCTCCACGAGTCCGGTATGGCTCGCCGTCCCTTCATCCGCAACGCGATGATCGGCTCGGCGGCTCTGCTCGGTCTGCCCGCGATCGTGATGCTGAGGGACCTGGGCGAGACCAACGCCCAGATCACCGAGGCGCAGCCCTACCCCGGCGCCGGTCTCGAGCACACCGTCTGGGATGCCGGCGTGCGCGTCGTACGCGACGTGGTCGGCACCCCGATCCGTCCGGGCGACCTGGAGATCGGTGACCTGGTCAACGCCGAGCCGGCGACGATCTTCGACGGCAGCCTGCACGGCGCGCCGCTGCAGATCGCCAAGTCGAAGGCGGCCACCATCCTGCTGCGGATGGACCCCAACGACATCGACAACGACGTGACCCGCAACTGGTCGGTCAACGGCATCGTGGCCTACTCCAAGATCTGCACCCACGTCGGTTGCCCGATCTCGCTGAACGAGCGCACCACGCACCACCTGCTGTGCCCGTGCCACCAGTCGACCTTCGACCTCGCCGACCACGGCAAGGTCATCTTCGGCCCGGCCGGCCGCCACCTCCCGCAGCTGCCCCTGGGCGTCGACGCGGACGGCTTCCTGGTTGCCCTCTCGGACTACCCTGAGCCTGTGGGCGTCAGCTTCTGGGAGCGCAACACCTACGACATCGACGAGATCTTCGACGACTGGTCCAAGGACCACGCCGCCGATGCTGAGCAGTACGGCTACAAGGAGGGCGGACAGTGAGCACCGACACGTCCAAGGTTGCCGCCAGCAACGGCACCGAAGCCGCTGCCCCGGCGGGCAAGCCGACCAAGGCTGGCGCGGCCGCCAATTGGGCCGACGAGCGCCTCGGCATCGGTGGCCTGAGCAAGTTCCTCTCCCGCAAGATCTTCCCCGACCACTGGTCGTTCATGCTGGGTGAGATCGCGCTGTGGAGCTTCGTGGTCCTGCTCGTCACCGGCGTCTTCCTGACCCTGTGGTTCACGCCCTCGATGGCTGAGATCACCTACCAGGGGTCGTACGCGCCACTGCGCGGCATCGACATGTCCGAGGCGATGGCCTCGACGTTGCGCATCTCCTTCGACGTACGCGGCGGCCTGCTGCTGCGCCAGGTCCACCACTGGGCGGCGATGCTGTTCATCGCCTCGATGATGATCCACATGATGCGCGTGTTCTTCACCGGCGCGCACCGCAAGCCGCGTGAGATCAACTGGGTCATCGGCGCGACGCTGCTGCTCCTCGGCACGCTCGAGGGCTTCACCGGCTACTCGCTCCCCGACGACCTGCTCTCCGGCACCGGCATCCGGGCCGCGGACGGGTTCATGATGGCGATCCCCATCGTGGGGACGTACATCTCGTTCTTCCTGTTCGGAGGCGAGTTCCCGGGCGACGACATCATTCCACGCCTGTTCACGATCCACGTGCTGCTGATCCCGGCGCTGCTGCTGGCGCTGATCGGTGCCCACCTGATCCTGCTGATCTACCACAAGCACACCCAGTGGCCTGGACCCGGACGCACCGAGAAGAACGTCGTCGGCTACCCGATGGTGCCGAACTACATCTCCAAGATGACCGGCTTCTTCTTCATCACCTTCGGTGTGACCGCCCTGCTCGGCGCCTTCTTCTCGCTCAACCCGGTGTGGAAGTTCGGCCCCTACGACCCGACCAAGGTCACCGCCGGCTCGCAGCCTGACTGGTACATGGGTTGGCCCGACGGCGCGCTGCGGATCATGCCGGGCTGGGAGTCGCACTTCTGGGGCTCGACCTGGTCGTGGAACATCTTCTTCCCGGTCATCGTGCTGCCGATGGCGGCCTGGATGGTCGTGCTGATGCTCCCGTTCATCGAGGCCTGGATCACCGGCGACAAGCGCGAGCACCACCTGCTCCAGCGCCCGCGCAACGCTCCGACCCGCACCGCCACGTTCGTCGCCCTGATGACGTTCTACGCGGGCTTCTGGGCCGCGGGCGGCAACGACATCATCGCGATCAAGTTCGACCTCTCGATCAACCAGATCACCTACTTCCTGCGGGCGTTCGTGTTCCTGGGTCCGATCGCGGCGTTCATCATCACGCGTCGTTGGTGCATCTCGCTGCAGCGTCACGACAACGAGAAGCTGCTGCACGGCTACGAGACCGGCACGGTCATCCGTACGCCGGAGGGCGCTTACCACGAGAAGCACCTCCCGCTTCCCGAGGGCGAGGCCTACGCCATGACCGTCCGCGACCGCGGCCGGGCGGGCGAGGAGCCGGAGCTGAAGAAGAACGGCAAGCCGACGCTCCGCGCGAAGCTCCGGGCCTTCTACTACGACCACGACGTGGACAAGCCGACCCCCGAGGAGCTCAGCGAGGCGCACCACCACGCCGAGCACGAGGCCCACGAGCTGGCCGCCCACGAGGGTCACCAGGTCGATGGTCACGACTTCGACGATCACCGTCACTCGGCGATCGAGGAGCCGCTCAGCCACTGAGGCTGACGCTCGTACGCCACGTGGCGCCGTTCCCTCCGGGGGACGGCGCCACGTGCGTTTCTGAGCGTTCTACCGGCCGAAACCCGGTTGCCCACGACTGGACGCGGACCCTAGGGTCCAGCACATGACCGGCCTCCAGGCTCGACTCCGAGCCGACCTCCTCACCGCCCGCAAGGCTCGCGACACCGCGGCGACAGCCGTGCTCCGCTCGACCCTGTCCGCCATCGCCAACGCCGAGGCGCTGCCGGTGGCGGAGGCGGCACTGTCAGGCGACGGCCCGATCGCCGGCGCCGCGAGCGGCGTGGGTGCCACCGAGGCCGCCAGGCGCGACCTCACCGATGACGACGTCCGAGGCATTATCTCCGACGAGCAGACCGAGCGTCTGAGCGCAGCGACGGACCTGGAGTCCCGCGGCGCGGGCGAAAAAGCAGAGCAGCTCCGCGCCGAGGCGGAGCTGCTCGCTGCGTATCTCTAGCCCTGCGGGTCGAGCTCGCCGCCGACGACCTCGAGCACTCGGGCGCGTACGTTGGCCGCAGCCTCGGGGTCGCGGGCCGCCACAGCGGCGACGAGCGCGTTGCCGAGGATGAGCTGCGGGATCCGGATGATCGAGTCGAGCTCTTGGCGGAACCCGGCGCGTCCGCCCTGCGGGGTGACCAGCTCGACCTCAGCGAGCTTGGTCAGCTGGGTGCCGGTGAAGGAGGTCAGCGCGATGACGGCCGCTCCCCCGGCGACGGCCGCCTGGGCGACCTGGATGGTGGGCGCGGTGGCGCCGGTGCCGCTGACGACGACGCAGACGTCGCCCGGCTGGAGCAGACGGGCCCGGATGAGCTGGTCGAGGTGGTCGCTGGGCGCGACGGTGCTCAGCCCCTGGGAGCCGAGTCTCATCGCGATGTCCTGGGCGACGGGCGAGGAGACGCCCGTGCCGGCGACCAGGATCGAGCGCGCCTCAGCAAGCAGCTCCACGGCCCGGGTGACCTGCTCCTCGGAAAGGAGCCCGACCATGTCGGAGGCGGAGTCGGCGATGTCGGCGAAGAAGGAGCGCACCACCGTCAGCGGGCTGCCTCCCTCGGTTGTCTCGGTCTTGGCCGTGCCCAGGTCGCGCGCCAGCAGCACCTTGAGGTGCGGGAAACCGCGGAACCCGAGTCTCTGCGCGGCTCTGACCACGGTCGCGGTCGAGACGGAAGCCTCGGCGGCGATCTCGGCGGTGGTCGCCTCGATGGCCCACTCCGAACGGGTCAGCACGACCTCGGCGACAGCGCGCTCGGAAGGGTTGAGCCGCGGCATTGCGGCCCTGATGGCGGGAAGGACCGGCGCACTCGTCATGCCGCCACCGCGGTGGCTTCGGCGCCGTGCAGGATCCGGTGACGCAGCGTTGCTGACAGCTGGTCGACCAGGATCGTCACGATGATGATCACAGCTAGCATGATTCCACCCCACTCCCACTCACGGCCCCGAAGGACACGGTTTAATAACGCACCAATTCCACCAGCGCTCACGACGCCGAGGATCGCGCTTGCCCTGATGTTCACCTCGAAGCGGTAGAGCCAGAACGCCACGGTCTCCGGCATCATCTGCGGGATGACCGCCGTGCGGATCCGCTGCCACCACGTCGCTCCGGCCGCGGTGACCGCCTCGACGGGGCGCGGGTCGACCGACTCGATGTTCTCCAGCGTCAGCTTGCCGAGCGAGCCGATCGAGTGGATGCCGATCGCCATCGCTCCGGCCATCGGGTTGAGCCCGAACAGCGGCAGCATCACGATCACCGCGAGCAGGATCTCCGGCACGGCGCGGATGGCGTTGAAGAAGAGCCGCACCGGGAGGCGTACGACCAGCGGCGCGGTGGTGGAGGCGGCCAGGAAGGCCAGCGGGAACGAGAACAGCGCCCCCACGCAGGTGCCGATCCAGGCGAGCGCCACCGACTCCCCCATCAGCTTCAGCGACTGCAGCCACCAGTCCCCGTAGGTGAGCTCCGGGTCGGCCTGGCCCTCGGGATGCGCTCCCGGCCAGGTGAGCACGCCGTCGAGCATCTGGCCGGCGTACTGCAGGATCTCTCCGGGGAACTGCGGCAGCCGCTCCCACTTGGCGTCGTCCAGCGACCATCCGGCCACCAGCACGACGCCGATCAGCGCGAGGCCGACCGCGGTGTAGGGCCACTTCGGCGGCGGCTTCGGCCGCGTCGTCGCTGTCGCCGAGGTCATACCAGCCTCCGGCGCAGGAGCTGGGAGAGCAGGTCGATCGCGATGACCACCGCGAAGATCACGATCACGACCGCTGCCAGCCGGGCATAGTCGGCCCGGTTGAAGTAGAGCATGATCAGCTGCCCGATCCCGCCGGCCCCGACCGCCCCCAGCACCACGGAGGCGCGGATGTTGAGCTCGAAGACATAGAGGACGTACGAGGCGTAGTTGGGCAGCACGGCAGGCACGATCGCGACGCGGGCCCGCTGCCAGCGGGTCGCCCCGGCGGCGTCGAGCGCCTCCAGCGGGCCGGGATCGACGGCGTCGATGCTCTCCGCGGTCAGCTTGGCGACGATGCCGATGTTGAAGATGGTCAGCGCCAGGATCCCCGGGAGCGGGCCGGTGACGACGGCGACGAAGACCAGCGCGTAGGCCATGTCGGGCAGCGACCGGATCACCGACATCACCGGCTTGGTGACCCGGTAGACCGCGGGAGGCGCGCTCACCTTGGAGCCCAGCAGAGCCACGCCGAGGGCGATCAGGGAGCCCACGAAGGTCGCGATGATCGCGATCGCCGCGGTCTCCTTCAGCGCGGTCCACAGGCGCGAGGACGGGTCGGTGATCTCCGCCCACTCGGGGTGCACGACCTCCTCGAGGATCATTGTCAGCATCGGCCACTGCTCGATGACCGGCGCGAGCGAGAAGTCGATCGCCCAACCCGCCACCACGGTCACGGCGACAGCGCCGAGGATGCCCCCGATGAGCAACGGGCTCGGCGGCGGCTGCGCCGGACGTACCTGCTTCGGCGAGCCGCCCGGGCGCTCGAGGGTGGCCTGACTCATGCCGCCGCCTCCGTGCGAAAGGGCGGAGAATACGGACCCGGCGGCCTGAGGCTTATGGTCGCTCGCTTGCGCTCGCTCATGCCAGAACGTCCTCGGCGGTCAGCGAGCGGCCGTAGATCTTCTCGAAGACGGCATCGTCGGCCTCGGCCGCGGGGCCGTCGAAGACCACTTCACCCGCACGCATGCCGATGATCCGGTCGGCGTAGCGCCGGGCGAGATCGAGGAAGTGCAGGTTGACCACAGTGGTGATACCGAGATCGCGGTTGATCCGTTGCAGGTCACGCATCACCAGGTTGGCCGTCGGCGGGTCCAGGGAGGCGACCGGCTCGTCGGCGAGCACCACCGACGGCTGCTGCGCCAGCGCGCGGGCGATCGCGACCCGCTGCTGCTGCCCGCCGGAGAGCTGGGAGGCGCGTACCCACGCCTTCTCGACGATCCCGACACGCTCCAGCGCCTCGAAGGCGATCTCCTTGTCGGCCCTGGTGTGCAGCCCGAGGGCCGACCGCATCCACGACTGGGCGTGCAGCCGCCCGGTGAGCACGTTGCCCATCACCGAGCGGCGGGTCACCAGGTTGAACCCCTGGAAGATCATCCCGATCTCGGCGCGCAGCCGCCCCAGCCGGCGCCCGCGCGCGGTGGCCACCTCGGTCCCGCCCACCGACAGCGATCCCGAGGTGACCGGCACCAGGCCGTTGATCGTGCGGACGAGGGTCGACTTGCCGGCCCCGGAGAGCCCGACGACCACGACGAACTCCCCCGCCGGGATGGTCAGAGAGACCTTGTCCAGGCCGCGGGTGCCGTTCGGGTAGACCACCGAGACGTCGTCGAAGACGATGCTGTGCCCACCACGGGTCGCACCCCCGGGATCCGAGCCGCTCATTCGCCGAAGTTCTCCTCCACGGACTTCGCCTTCTTCAGCGCGGCCGTGTCGACCTTCTCCAGACCCTCGATCTCGTAGACCGCCTCCAGCGTCTTGAGCCCCTTGGGATCCTTGGCCATCGCGGTGAAGGCGTTGGTCACCTTCGTACGCAGCTCCTTGGAGAGACCGGCGGCGACGACGATGCCGTCGTTGGGGATCTCGGTGGAGTAGGCGAAGACCACGACCTCGGAGGCGACCTTCGGCTCGTCTGCCGCGACCTCCTCGCGGGCGTCGTCGAAGCTCACCCCGATCGGGTAGTCACCGCGCGCCACGGCCAGGACCGCGGCGTCGTGGTCGCCGGCGAACTGCGCGTCGAGGTCGACCAGGGCATCGCCGCCGGTGACCTGACCCCACTGGGTGGCCGGGTAGTAGTAGCCCGACGCGGAGCCCTGGTCGACGAAGGCGATCGAGGTGCCGGGCTTGATCTTGGCGAGCGCCTCCTCGCCGGCGGGACCGGTCTTGGCGGCGTCGGTGCCGTTGCAGTACTTGAAGCCCTCGACCACCTTGACCTCATCGGCGCAGTAGGTCTCGGGGTCGTTGGTGAACCACTGGGTGTGGTAGGTCCCCGAGCCGAAGCGCACCGACTGCAGGACCGGCACCGCACCCGCCTGGTCCTCGGCCTGGACCATGCCGATCGGACCGAGCATCGCGACCTGCGCCTGGTCGGCCTTCATCGCCACGATCGCGGCGGCATAGCTCTCGGTCACCTCGGCACGTACGGGGATCCCGATCTTGTCGCTGAGGAACGACTCCAGGCCCTTCGCGCTCTGGGTGATCGAGTCGACGTCGCCCGAGGGCACCAACGACAGCACGATCTCCTCGGGATCCTCCGCGGGCGCGGTGCTCTCCTCCCCACCGCAGGCGGCGAGCGAGAGGGCGAGCGATGCGGCGGCACCGACCGCCAGCAACCGGGGGGTTCTCAACATTGGACAGACTCCTTGAGGGGGTGAGCTGCTATGAAGGATGACGGGTCACTCGACCAGTCCGAGACTGCGGGGTACAGCTCCACGAACGATCCTGCACGAACATGGGCCGGCCCCTGCCGGCGGTCGAAGGCGTCAACGTATGCAGCAACACAACCACGCTCGACGGCGGGGGCAAGGTCATTGCGCCAGATGTCGCCGACCGACATCAACCACTCCGGCGTGTCGGCCGCGCCGACGTGGTCGAGGAAGGCGTCCAGGTGCCCCTTCATCCGGGTCGGCTTGAGCGCGTCGGTGCACACCTGGTCGACCACGTCGCGTACGCCGAGGTGCTCCAGGATCGCGTCGAGCCCGCTGCCGCCGGGCGAGTTGGTCAGGATCACCCGGTGCGCGTCGATCCCGCCGAGCAGGTCGACCAGTCCGTCGGGCGTGCGGATGTCACCCGGCTGCTCGCTGATCGCCTCCCGGCTCGCGACGTACGCAGCGCTGAGCTGCTCTTCGGAGACACCGGCCGCCAGGCCCAGGATCTTGACCGCCTCATAGCCGTCCTGAGCGCCCGTCAGCGTCTTCGGGGCAGCCTCTGGCAGTCTCTGCCCGAGGAAGGCCGCTGCGGTCTCCAGGAGCGCCTCAGGGGCGTCGGTGAGGTCCGCCACGCGGGCGGCGTAGAGAAGTGCCGGTGTGTCTCCGAGACACACCGTGCCGTCCAGGTCGAGCACCAGCACAGGCCGAGGCAACGAGTCCACCTTCCAAGGCGGCGCGGGCCGTCGGGTCAGCCCTGCGCAACGCGATTACGTGTTAGGTGGAAAGTAAGTAAAGGCGCTGACGGACGCAAGCATCAACTGCATGATGTCGCACGCTAATTGCTGCAATGCACAATATCGACTCAGGCGAGTGCAGACCCCGCCTGGTATTCGCCGTAGGAGGTGTTCCAGTCGCCCCAGCCGTTGCTGAAGGTCATCTGGCGGTTGGTGCCGACGGTCTCGACGACGTCACCGCGGCGGGTCATGTCGTAGAGGAACTTGGCGTTCTCGTCGCTCATCCCGGTGCACCCGTGGGACACGTTGGCATTGCCCTGCTGCGCGACCGACCACGGCGCGCCGTGGATGAACTCACCGGAGAACGTCAGCCGCATGGCCCACTTCACGCCCTCCATGTTGTAGTACTCCCGGTCGCCCTGGTTGATCCCGATGGTCTCGGAGTTCATGGTCTTGCGCTTGAACTTCTCGATGATCACCTTCACGCCGCTGCGGGTGATGAACCCTTCCTTGCCGGTCGTGATCGGGATCGTCTTGATCTTCTGCCCGTTCTTGAAGACTTCCATCTGGTGGGTCTGCGCGTTGGCCCGGTAGATGTGCGCGTCACCGGTCTTGAACGTGATCTCGCGGTCCTTCTGGCCGAAGATGCCGCCACCGGCGGGGACCGAGTTGATGTTGAGCTTCACGTTGATCGTGGAGTTGGCCTGCCAGTAGGTGCGCGGGCGGTAGTGCGCTTCCTTGTCGCTCACCCAGTACCACGACCCCTCCTGCTTCGGGGTCGACTCGACGATCATCTTCTTCTCGAAGGCGGCCTTGTTCTTCACCGGCAGGTCGTACGTCACGATGATCGGCATCCCGACGCCGACCGTCTCGCCGTCGAGCGGCGCGATCGACGGGTAGGTCTGGCGGTCCAGGCCGAGGTCCTCGGTGGAGAACTTGATCTCGCTCGTCTGCTCCAGACCGTCGTCGCCCGTCGCGGTGACCGCGAGGATGTAGGAGGCGGTCGGCTCGAGCACCTCACCCGCGCTCCAGCTGAGCCCGTCCTCGGTGATCGTGCCCCGCACCTTGGTGCCCTTGGCGCCGGTCAGCATGACCTCGTCGAGACGCCCCTTGCCCACATCGACCTTCACGACCTTGTCGACCGCGACGCCGGTGGCGTTGTTCTCGATGTTGGGCGTGATCTGCACCGTCGGCTCGGCGGGCTTCTTGGGCTCCTTCGAGGCCGGGTCCGCCCCGCACGCGGCGAGCACCGGCGCGAGGGCCGCCGCTGCAGTGGTCAACAGCACCCGGCGGCGGGCGAACACGGACGGGCGGCGAAACGGTGACTGCGTTGACACGGTGAGACTGCTCCAGACCTGATTCATTTACCCCGACGCCCTGAACCGGGACGTGGGCGCGATAACCCTACCGGGCATCACCAAGAGCTTCCCAAGAAGGGAAGCGGGGCCCGATCCGTCTCGGATCGGGCCCCGCGTACGTTCAACTGCTCAGTGCTTGAACTCGCCTCGGTAGTACTCAAAATTCCAGCCGGCGAGGGCCAGCAGGCCGAGCACGGCGGCGATGATGAGGAGCCACCAGGCGGCCATCGCAACGGCGAGGACCACCAGACCGAAGGTGAGGCCGGCCCACAGCGGCCACCAGGAGAACGGCGGGAAGAAGCCGTACTCCCCAGCGCCCTCGGCGATCTCGCCGTCCTCACGGTCCTCGGGACGCGGGTCCATCTTGATGGCGTGGAAGCCGAGGTAGACGGTGATCATCGCGAACAGCAGCGTGCACATCACCAGCGCCGAGGTGCCGGTCCAGTCGCCGCCCTCCTCGGAGGCCGCGGTGACGAACCAGTAGGCCGGCGTGACCAGCACCATGAAGACGGTGCACACCACGAAGATCCAGGCTTCAGACTTCATCGGGCTCAGCCTTCCTTGTTGGAGCTGGTGGAGGCGAGATCGTCCTCATCGTTCTCCAGCGCGGCGATCTCCGGGTGGTGGAGGTCGAAGGCCGGGGACTCCGAACGGATCTTCGGGATGGAGGTGAAGTTGTGGCGCGGCGCCGGGCAGGCGGTGGCCCACTCCAGCGAGCGACCCCAACCCCAGGGGTCATCCACCTCGACCTTGGGTGCGTTGCGGGAGACGTAGAGGTTGTAGAAGAAGGGCAGCATCGACAGGCTCAGCAGGAACGCGCCCACCGTCGAGAACTGGTTCAGGAAGGTGAACCCGTCGCTGGGCAGGTAGTCGGCGATACGTCGCTGCATGCCCTCGACACCGAGCCAGTGCTGGACCAGGAAGGTCGCGTGGAAGCCGACGAACAGCAGCCAGAAGTGGACCTTGCCGAGGCGCTCGTCGAGCATCCGGCCGGTCATCTTCGGCCACCAGAAGTAGAAGCCGGCGAACATCGCGAACACGACGGTTCCGAAGACCACGTAGTGGAAGTGCGCGACCACGAAGTAGGAGTCGGAGACCTGGAAGTCGAGCGGCGGGCTCGCCAGGATGATGCCGGTCAGACCACCGAAGAGGAAGGTCGTCAGGAAGCCGATCGACCACAGCATCGGGGTGTCGAAGCTGACCGATCCGCCCCACATCGTGCCGATCCAGTTGAAGAACTTCACGCCTGTGGGCACCGCGATCAGGAAGGTCATGCCGGAGAAGAACGGCAGGTTGACCGCGCCGGTGACGAACATATGGTGCGCCCACACCGCCACCGAGAGGATCGCGATGCCGAGGGTCGCGGCGACCAGACCGACGTAGCCGAAGATCGGCTTGCGGCTGAAGACCGGGAGGATCTCGGAGATGATCCCGAAGAACGGCAGCGCGATGATGTAGACCTCGGGGTGACCGAAGAACCAGAACAGGTGCTGCCACAGGATCGGGCCGCCATGGGCGGCGTCGAAGACGTGGGAGCCGAACTGGCGGTCGGACTCGAGCATCAGCAGCGCGGCCGCGAGGATCGGGAACGCGATCAGCACGAGCAGCGCGGTGATCAGGGTGTTCCAGGTGAAGATCGGCATCCGGAACATGGTCATGCCCGGCGCCCGCATGCAGATGATCGTGGTGATGAAGTTGACCGCACCGAGGATGGTGCCCAGACCGGCCATGTAGAGGCCCATGATCCACAGGTCTCCACCGACACCCGGCGAGTACTGCGCGCTGGAGAGCGGCGTGTAGGCGAACCAGCCGAAGTCGGCCGCGCCGGTCGGGGTGAAGAAACCGCTGGCCGCGATCAGACCACCGAAGAGGTAGAGCCAGTAGCTGAACATGTTGAGCCGCGGGAAGGCGACGTCAGGCGCGCCGATCTGCAGCGGCATGATCACGTTGGAGAAGCCGAAGAACAGCGGCGTCGCGAAGAGCAGCAGCATGATCGTGCCGTGCATCGTGAACAGCTGGTTGAACAGCTCGTCGTTGACGACCTGCTGTCCGGGGAAGGCCAGCTCCGAGCGCATCAGCAGCGCCATCAGGCCGCCGATCAGGAACCAGACGAAGGACGTGACCAGGTACATCTTGCCGATCAGCTTGTGATCGGTGGTGGTCAGCAGCTGGTAGATCTGCGTTCCGAGCGGCTTGCGGCCCTCGGTGACCGGGCGCGCAGCGGTGGCGGTCACTCGCCCTCCTCCTCGTGAGTGGGGATGTCGTCGGCGGGGCGGGTGGACTTGCCACCACCGAGCAGCGGGCGCTCGGCCTCGAAGCCGTTCTGCGCCAGCGTGTCGACGTAGGACTTGTAGTCGCTCTCGGAGAGGATCGCGACCTTGAAGATCATCCGGGCGTGGTAGACGCCGCAGAGCTCGTAGCAGGCGCCGCGGAAGGTGGTGCCCTCGATGAGGTCCTCCGCGCTCGGGTCGAAGGTGGCCGTGGCCTCCTTCGTGGTGATCGAGTAGTGGTTCACCCGACCCGGGACGACGTCCATCTTCATGCCGAACTCCGGGACACCGAAGTTGTGGATGACGTCGGCCGAGCGCAGGTTGAACCGCGTCGTGGTCTTCTCCGGGAGGACCAGCGTCGGGATGTGCGAGCCGGTGCCCACGACGTAGCCGTAGCTGTCGTAGGCGAACTCGTCGTCGACGAGGTTCTCGTCCGCGCTCAGGTCGGGCTCACCGATGCCGTGATTGAAGGTCCACTGCCACTGCTGGCCGGTCACCTCGATCACGTTGGTCGGGTTGCCGTCGTCCAGCATCTCGTTCTGAACCTTGACGGTGTGGTCGAAGAACACGATCACCATCAGGACCGGGGCGATCGTGTAGAAGATCTCCAACGGCAGGTTGTAACGCGTCTGGACCGGGACGTCGGCGTCGCTGCGGCGCCGGTAGCGCCAGATCGCCCAGAAGATGAGCCCCCAGGTCAGGACACCCGTGATCAACGCGGCGATCCATGCGCCCTGCCACAGGGCGAGGTTGTGCTCCCCCTGCTCAGAACGTGGCTCGGGGAAGCCGAAACGCGCCGCCTCGTCCGAACAGCCACTCAGCAGGAGGGCGCCGGCCGTCAGCGTCGCCACCAGCGCACCACGTCGGGCGCGGGCGTGGGACGGAGTCGATCCGGCCCCTGGCAAGTGCAGACCCACTACGAGCCTCTCTCTCATGCGAACACTCAGATGTCGGCAGACTACCGCGAGCGCCTCCGGATTCATCTTCAGGGGTTCCTCATGTCGCATATGGCTACCGTTGGGTTCTGTGACCGACCGCTTCACCTACCTCGACGCCGCATCGGCCGAACCGCTTCATCCCGCCGCGCGGGAAGTGCTGCTCGCCGCGGCGGATCAGGGGTACGCCGACCCCCGCCGCCTCCACCGGCCGGCCCGGAACGCCGGGCTGCTGCTCGCGAACGCCCGCGAGGTCGTCGCCGAGGCGCTGGGAGTGCGTCGAGATGAGGTGCTTTTCACATCCTCGGGGACCGCCGCCGTGCACGCGGGCCTGCTGGGACTCGGATCACGTGGCATAGGTCACAGTGCCGTCGAGCACCAGGCCGTCATCGATGCCGCGCGATGGTCGCAGCGCTCCCCCGTCACCGAGCTGGCCGTCGACGGCGAGGCCCGGGTCGGGGTCGCCGCCGTCCGGGACGCGGTGCAGACCGGAGACGTCGATGTGATCGCCGTCCAGCAGGCCAACCACGAGGTCGGCACGCTCCAGCCCCTCGACGAGGTCGCCTCCGCCGCCGGCCCGGCGTCCCTCTTCGTCGACGCCGGCGCCGCCATGGGCCGGCTGCCGCTGCCGTCGGTCGGAGACGCGATCGCCGGCTCCGCGCGCAAGTGGGGTGGCCCCGGTGGTGTGGGAGTGCTGGTCGTGCGCCGGTCCGCCCGGTGGCGCTGGCCGTTCCCGGGCGATGAGTGGTCGCGTACGGATCAGGGGTTCACGAACATCCCCGGGGCGCTGGCGGCCGCGGCGGCGCTCCAAGCGGTCGTCGCCGAGCGCGAGGAGGTCAACGCCCGCCAGCACGACCTGGTCGCGCTGGTCAGGGAACGGGTCAGGACGGAGATCCACGACGTGGACGTCGCCGGCCCGGCCGAGGGGCGACTCCCCCACCTGGTGACCTTCTCGGCGCTGTACGTCGACGGCGAGGCGCTGGTGACCGCGCTGGACCGGATCGGCGCCGGTGTCGCCAGCGGCTCGGCCTGCACCTCCGACACCCGCGAACCCTCTCGGGTGCTTGCTGCCATGGGAGCGCTGACACACGGTAACGTTCGGCTATCGCTGACCCGCGACACGACGCGAGAGGATGTGGAGCGCGTGCTCGACGCACTGCCCGGGATCGTCAAGGACCTACGCGCCGAGGCCGGGCTGTGAGCGCGCCGACCGTCACCCTCGACTGCCGCGGCCAGGCCTGCCCGCGACCGATCATCGAGCTCGGCCGCCACCTCGGCGACGTCGAGGTCGGCGAGGTCATCGCCGTCGCCGCCGACGACGTGGCCGCCCACCACGACGTACCCGCCTGGGCCCGCATGCGCGGCCAGGAGTTCGTCGGTGAGGTGGAAGCCGAAGACGGCGTACCCGTCTATCGGATACGCCGGCTGAGCTGAGCGGTAGGAATACCCGGTTAACCGGGTATTCCTGCACTTCTCAGGCGTTGCATTGCCAGAGAAGTGCAGGAAACACCTGAGAAGTTCAAGCCTTGATGTGCGGGGCGATCTGGTCC
The DNA here is from genome assembly GCF_040613175.1 of Nocardioides sp. NPDC006303. Taxonomy (NCBI): domain Bacteria; kingdom Bacillati; phylum Actinomycetota; class Actinomycetes; order Propionibacteriales; family Nocardioidaceae; genus Nocardioides; species Nocardioides sp. NPDC006303. The sequence continues at coordinate 38,474 of NZ_JBEXRR010000039.1, read as the reverse complement.
GCGGCGGTGTCGCCGTAGGACTCGCGGACCCGGGCGACGAACTCCTCGGCGGTGAAGGAGTACTCCTGCGGGCCGACGGTCTCGACGCAGTAGGCGGCCAGGACGCAGCCGACCTCGGCGGCCTGCTCGAGCTCGCAGTCCCAGGCCAGAGCGGCCAGGAAGCCGGCCCGGAAGGCATCGCCGACCCCGGTGGGCTCGACGGCGTTGACGTTCTTCGCGGCGGGCAGCTCGATCGCGTCCTCGCCCTTGCGCTGGATGCGTACGCCGTCCTTGCCGAGCGTGGTGACCTGGGTGCCGACGCGCGCCAGGACCTCGTCGGCGGACCAGCCGGTCTTCTGCTGGAGGACGTGCGACTCGTACTCGTTGGTGAACAGGTACGCGGCGCCGTCGACCAGCTCGCGGATGAGCTCACCGTCGCCGAAGGCGAGCTGCTGGCTCGGGTCGGAGATGAAGGTGTAGCCGCGCTGGCGAGCCTCCTGGGTGTGGCGCTTCATCGCGTCGGGGTCGTCGGGCGCGATCAGCACGAACGACGGCTCGCCGACCTTGTCGGCGATCGGGCCGAGCTCGATCTCGCGCGCCTCGGCCATCGCGCCCGGGTAGAAGCTGGCGAACTGCGCCATCGCGGTGTCGGTGGTGCACACGAACCGGGCAGTGTGCAGCGTCTCGGAGACGTGCAGGTGGTCGCAGTTGACGCCGTGACGCTCGAGCCAGGAGCGGTAGTCGGCGAAGTCCTCGCCGACCGCGCCGACGAGCACCGGCGCCAGGCCGAGGTTGGCCAGGCCGAAGGAGATGTTGGCGCCGACGCCGCCGCGGCGGATCTCGAGGTCGTTGACCAGGAAGCTCACCGAGAGCTTGTCGAGCTGGTCGGCGACCAGCGAATCGGCGAACTTTCCACCGAAGCTCATCAGGTGGTCGGTGGCGATGGAGCCTGCGATCAGGAGTGAACCGGACATGCGCGGAACCCTACCGGCGAGACCTCGGGCGACGTTAAGGCTCGACCGTAGACAGCAGATGAAATATTACCGCTGAGTCCGCCTTCTGCTACCCGTTGGTAGTGCTTACCGTCGTTTGCATGACAGACATGCGCGTTCCGTACGACGACCTCGACAGCCCCGCGCAGCTCTGCGCCGACTGCGCCGCCGCCGACAGCGCGCTGCGCCTGCCCGCGCCACGGGTGCGCGAAGCGGCCCGCCCAGCACCCGCCATGCGGATGCAGGCCCGCGAGCCGGGCGACACTGCCATGCTCGAGGCCTGCGGACACGTCGCCGACGGCCTCGCCCTGACCTGAGGGGCACCAGACACCAGCAGCCCCTGCCTTTCGGCAGGGGCTGCTGACGTACTGGACCAGGTTGGACTCAGTGGAAGGAGTCACCACAGGCGCAGGAGCCCGTGGCGTTGGGGTTGTCGATGGTGAACCCCTGCTTCTCGATGCTGTCCACGAAGTCGATCATGGCGCCGTTGAGGTAGGGAACGCTCATCCGGTCGACGACGACGGAGACCCCGTCGAAGTCGGTGACGACGTCACCGTCGAGGGTGCGCTCGTCGAAGAAGAGCTGGTAGCGCAGGCCGGAGCAGCCACCGGGCTGCACCGAGATGCGCAGGCTGAGGTCGTCTCGGCCTTCCTGCTCCAGGAGGCTCTTCACCTTCGAAGCGGCAACGTCGCTCACGTTGATGGAGTCTTCGCGGCGTTCGGTCGTCTGCTCGGTCATGTAGCTGGGCTCCCTGTGCGTGGGTGCGGGTGTGTCTTAAGGCTCAATCGTCGCACATCATCGGTTATTCCCGCTGGTCGGCGGACCACGTCCGGGCCACCCTGGCGGCGACCTGGACCAGGGAGTCGTACGCCTGGCCGAGCGCCCGCTCCTCGCCGACGATGTCCACGAGCGAATAGGCGGCGTCGATGCCGAGCGTACGCATCTCCCGCCCGCTCATGCTGACCTTGCCCGCCAGCACGATGCAGGGCCGCAGCGCCTGCTCGGCCAGTTTGGCGACCCCGGCCGGCACCTTCCCGGCCGCGCTCTGCGGGTCGAAGGAGCCCTCGCCGGTGATCACCAGGTCGGTCCGGGCGGCCAGCTCGGGCAGCCCGAGCAGGTCGGCGACGACGTCGAACCCCGGCCGTCGGGTGGCGCCGAGGAGCAGCAGCGCGAACCCGATCCCGCCGGCAGCCCCCGCACCCTTCTCGGTCGCGGTCTTACGCGATGTGGCGGCGGCCAGGTCCTGGAGCACACCGTCCCAGCGGGGCATGGTCTCCTCGGCCAGCCCCTTCTGCTCGCCGTAGACCTTGATCGCGCCGAAGAGCCCGGTCAGCGGGTTGTCCACGTCGCTGGCGATCACGATCTCGAGGCCAAGCGGCTCGGGGAGCGTGACCTCGGAGATGCCCTCGAGCCCGGCGACGCCAGCATCGAGCGGCCGGTCCGCGGTGGCGCCGAGCGCGGCGAGCAGCCCCGCTCCCCCGTCGCTGGTGCCCGATCCGCCGAGGCCGACCACGACCGTGCTCGCGCCGGCGTCACGGGCGGCGAGGAGCAGCTGGCCCACTCCGTACGAGCTCGCCTGCTCGGCTCCCTTCCCGCCGGTCAGGTGCAGGCCGGCGGCCTGGGCCGACTCGACGTAGGCGGTCTCGCCGTCGACCAGCACGTGCGCGGTCACCGGCTCACCGTGCGGGCCCCTGACCTCGACCTCGTGGAGGTCGCCACCGAGGACCTCGCGCAGCAGCTCGAGGAAACCCGGTCCGCCGTCCGCCATCGGCGCGAGCGAGAGCTCGTCGCGGGGCGCCGTACGCCGCCAGCCCTCCGCGATCGCGGCGGCCGCCTGGGCGGCGGTGAGCGTGCCTGCGTACTTGTCGGGGGCGATCAGCACTCGCATGGCCGAAACCTACCCGCGCACGGAAGCACCAGGTGTTCCACCTGACGATTTGAGTGTCGTAACCATTCCGCATGCGTCGCGTTAAGGTCGTTTCGTGCGGATCTTCGGGCGGCGCGGGGCCAGCGACTCAGAGACCAGGCGGATCAATGGCTTCTGGACCTGGTGGGCCCAGAAGGGAGCTCTGGCCTGCGGTGCGGCGCTCGACGCCGACGACCAGGACGCTCTCGTCGCGCTGCTGGCCAGACGGATCGACGCGATCGAGGCCGGTCTGAGCTGGGAGGTCGGCCCGGGGCCGTTGGGCGGCCGGCTGCTGGTCGTCTCGGCGGGCGGCAACCCGGACCATCGTGCGCTGGCACGCCGCTGGCTGCTCGCCGCCCCTGAGCCCGACGGCGTCTCGCCCTGGGAGTTCAGCGACCAGCGCCCGCCCGTCGACGATCCGGTCGAGGCCGTGCTCACCACCCCTGGCGGCGCCGCGATCCGGCTGGCCGACGTGCTCGTCGCCGCCCGGCAGAACGGCGCTCACTTCGACGTCACCCTCTTCCACCCGGCGTTCCCCGACCTCGCCGACGACGCCCGTCTCCAGGTCGCCTTCCACGCCCTCGACACCACGCTGGGCGAGTCCAGCACCGAGCTGTGGATCGGCGAGGTCGACACGACCACCGCCCGACCCCGCGACGGCTTCGGCCTCGACGGCCTGCGCGTCGCCGTACGCAACCTCCGCAAGGAGTACGTCGACCCCGACGGCAACCCGGCCTGGGTGTTGCTCCACGGGGAGAGCCCGCAGGGGCCGGTGATCGCGAGCGCGGTCGTGCCCCTGCACCCGGTCACCGCCCCGAACCTGACCCATCACGTCGGCGTGATGGTCCCCTACGTCGGCTTCGGCGAGCGGGGTCTCCCCTCGGCCGACGCCCTTCGCGAGCTCGGCCAGCTCGAGGACCGGCTCGCCTCGACCCTCGGCCCCGACGGCCGCGTCGTGGCGCACGAGACCACCAACGGCGTACGCCTTCTCCACGCCTACGTCGACCCCACCACCTCGGCCCCGCAACGGCTCGAGGAGACGGTCGACGGCTGGGTCCACGGTGACGTCGTCACCCGGGTCGACACCGACCCGGCCTGGGATGCCGTACGCCCCCTGCGGGCTTGATCCGTACCACCATGTGACCCATGCCACGAGGGCACCGAGCCCTCGACATGTATTATCGTCATCATGACGACTGTCGACCTCCCGCTGCTCCCCCTGGGGCGTGGCACCGACCTGAACTCCGAGCGTGGCGTCGAGTGTCCCGGCGATCTGCCGGCCGCCTCCGACCCCGACCTGGTCAAGCGCGCGCTCGCCGCCAAGGAGAAGCTCGGCGAGAAGGTGTTCGTCCTCGGACACCACTACCAGCGCGACGAGGTCATCCAGTTCGCTGACGTGACCGGGGACTCCTTCAAGCTCGCGCGCGACGCCGCCGCCCGGCCGGACGCCGAGTACATCGTCTTCTGCGGCGTGCACTTCATGGCCGAGTCGGCCGACATCCTCACCTCGCCGTCGCAGGCGGTCATCCTCCCCGACCTCGCGGCCGGATGCTCGATGGCCGACATGGCGCGGCTGGGCCAGGTCGAGAAGGCCTGGGAGGCGCTCTCCGAGGCCGGTGTGGCCGACCAGGTCGTGCCGGTGACGTACATGAACTCCTCCGCCGACATCAAGGCGTTCTGCGGGCGCCACGACGGCGTCGTGTGCACCTCCTCCAACGCGCAGGCCGTGCTGGAGTGGGCCTTCGACCAGAAGGAGGACGCCAAGGTCCTCTTCTTCCCCGACCAGCACCTCGGCCGCAACACCGCCGTGCTCAAGCTCGGCATGTCGCTGGGCGACTGCGTGGTCTGGGACCCGCTCAAGCCCGGTGGCGGCCTCAGCGCCGAGGAGCTGCGGGCGGCGAAGGTGATCCTGTGGAAGGGTCACTGCTCGGTCCACGGCCGCTTCTCCCCCGACACCATCGACGACCTACGCGCCGAGATCCCGGGTGTGCAGATCCTGGTCCACCCCGAGTGCCAGCACGAGGTCGTCCTCAAGGCCGACCTGGTCGGCTCGACCGAGTTCATCATCTCGACCATCGAGGCCGCTCCTGCTGGGTCGGCCTGGGCGATCGGCACCGAGCTCAACCTGGTCAAGCGCCTCGCCAACGCCCACCCGGACAAGCGGATCGTCTTCCTCGACCGCACCGTCTGCTACTGCTCGACGATGAACCGCATCGACCTCCCCCACCTCGTCTGGGCGCTCGAGTCCCTCGTCGAGGGCCAGGTCGTCAACCGCATCGAGGTCGACCCCGACACCGAGCGCTACGCCAAGCTCGCCCTGCAGCGCATGCTCGACCTCCCCGGCAAGACTCAGGACGACTGACCCTGCCCGCCCGGCGCCGAGATGGCGCCGGGTCAGGGGTCGGGTCAGGTGTCGTTGAGCCAGGCCAGGACGGCGAGCACGCGACGGTTGTCGTCGCTGGCCTGGGGCAGGTCGAGCTTGGTGAAGATCGAGCTGATGTGCTTGCCGACCGCCTTCTCGGTGACGAAGAGCCGGGCGGCGATGGCGGCGTTGGAGCGCCCCTCGGCGATCAGCGTCATCACCTCGCGCTCCCGCTCGGTGAGCCGGTCGAGCGGGCGTTCCCGGCGGGTGAGGAGGGCCGCGACGACCTCCGGGTCGAGGACGGTCCCGCCGCCGGCGACCTGGCGCACCGCCCCGAGGAAGGCGTCGACATCGGCGACGCGGTCCTTGAGCAGGTAGCCGACCGCGCCCTCTCCCCCGGCGAGCAGGTCGCGCGCGTAGAGCGGCTCGACGTACTGGCTCAGCACCAGCACCGGAAACCCTGACCGCGCCTGTCTGACCTCGATCGCGGCGGTGATGCCCTCGGTGGTGAAGGACGGCGGGAGACGTACGTCGACCACCGCCGCGTCCACGTCCGGCCGGACCAGGGCCCGAGCCAGGGCGGGCGCGTTGTCGACGGCCTCGACGACCTCGATCCCGCCCGCTTCGAGGATCCGGGTGAGGCCGACGCGCAGCAGCGCCTGGTCCTCGCCCAGGACCACCCTCAGATCCGGCAAGGCACCTCCAGGGTGATCAGGGTCGGGCCGCCGGATGGGCTCGCGACCTCGACGGTGCCGTCGAACGCGGCCAGCCTGGTCGCGACCCCGGCGAGACCGTGTCCGGTCGGATCGGCGCCGCCGCGGCCGCTGTCGCCCACGACGATCCGCAGCCGCTGCCCGTTGTGGCTGCCGCGTACGAACGCCCGGTCGGCGCCGGAGTGCTTCACCGCGTTGGCCAGGCACTCGGCCACCGCGAAGTAGGCCGCCGACTCGACCGGGTCGGGCAGCCGCCCGGGCAGCTCGATGGCGACGGTGACCGGCAGCGGCAGCCCGGCGGTGAGGGCCTGAACCGCTCCCACGAGGCCACGGTCGGCGAGCACGGGCGGCAGGATGCCGCGTACGACTCCACGTAGGTCCTCGAGCGCGGACACCGTGGTCTCGCGGGCCTCGCGCAGCAGCGCGGCGGCCGCGTCGGGGTCGGTCGCCATCAGCTTCTCGGCCAGCCCGACGCTCATCCCGACGGCGGCGATCCTGGCCTGGGCACCGTCGTGGAGGTCACGCTCGATGCGACGCAGCTCGGCCGCCGAGTGGTCGAGCGTCTCGGCACGGGTCGACTCGACCTTCTCCACCCTGGCAGCCAGCGCGGCGACCTCCCCCTGACCGAAGATTCCGCGCTCGGCCAGCGCCCGCGCCCGGACCAGGCCCGGGGTCGCCACCCACCACACCAGCAGCAGCGGGCCGGTGAGCAGGAGCAGCAGCCAGACCACCCAGGTGATGCCGGCGAAACTCAGGATCAGCCAGGTCAGCGGCACGGTCAGGAACGCCGTGGGCAGCAGGGAGAGCACGAAGCCCCCGGTCGCCGAGAAGCAGCAGAAGGCGAAGTCGCGCCAGCGCGCCTTCTCCCGGAGCCACCGGAAGGGCCGGGTGAGGACCGGCAGCGCACTCAGGTCCGCGTACGTCTCCGGGATGGTCTCCCCGAGGAGCATCCCGCTCACCCGGCGATGCACTCCGGCGACGGCCTGGGTGGCCGGCACCGCGCCCAGTGCGATCCCGATGCCGACCCCGAACACCAGCCCGAGCGGGATCGAGAGCACGGTCACGATCGCGAGCGCCAGGGCGGGCGCCATCATCAGCGCATAGCCCAGCGACAGTCCGGTCAGCCGGAGCCGCTCGACGAGCGCCTGCCCGCTGAACGGCTCCGGCCGCACGGTCCGGATCGGTGCATCCCACTCGGTCATCAGGAGTGAGTGTGACATCAGCGGGCGCCGGACGTCGTGCGTAATGCCCGGCTCGTCGCACCGGCCGCAGAGGCCAGCGTGAGCGCCACGGCACCGGCGATCAGCAGAGGCGGCAGCCAGAGCTGTGCGTCGGGGACCAGACCCTCACCCCGGACGTAGGCGAACGGGACGATCGTCGCCTGGGCGGCGAGCAGGCCGATGACGGTGCCGACCGCGGCGACCACGCCGGCCTCGGCGAGGATGGAGCCGCGTACCTGACCGGGGGTGGCGCCGAGCAACCGCAGCCGGTGCAGCTCCAGGCGCCGGTCGGCGAGGAGGGCGGCGAAGGCGTTGACGACCATGATCGCGGCGAACGCGCAGATCATCGCGGTGACCACGTTGTTGAGCAGGTTGATCGTCTCGTAGCCCTCGGTGACCTCCGCGGGCAGACCGGTGGGCAGCGTACGCTCGTCGATCCCGACCAGCATCAGGATGCTGACCGCGGCTGCGGAGAGCACCATCACCGGCGCGAGCACACCGGCGAGCAGGTGGGACCTCCGCGAGGTGTTGTACGCCGCCAGGTGCCCGCTCGTGCCGCCCAGCAGCGGCCGCAGCACCCAGCTCCCGGCCCTCAGCAGCAGCGGTGCCAGGGCGGCGAGACCCACCGCGACCAGGAGCCCGAGGGAGCCGGTCATCGCCATCGCGTCGTACGGGTCGGCGGCGTCCTTGCCCGTGGCCATGGTCATCACGACCATGGTCGTGGCGTGACCGACGGCGACCAGGGCCACCAGCCAGCGCCACCAGGCGATGCGTCCCGTGCCCGTCCTGGCCTCGGAGAGGGCGACGGTCGCCGGCCCGCGGGAGGCACGTGATCCGGCCAGGCCGGAGGCTGCCAGGGACACGAGCAGGAGCAGGACGACGGTCGCGGCGAGCGCGACCCAGCCGCCCGAGTGGGCGACCTGCTCGCTGACGACGCCACCGGACTGCAGCAGGTCGAGGAGGGCTCGGCTGGTCAGGCTCGCCACCACGGCGCCGAGGACGGCGGCGACGAGCGCGACCACGAGCGTCTCCGCCCGCACCAGGGTGCGTACCTGACGGGGCTCGGCGCCGACGGTGCGCAGCAGGCCGATCTCGACCTCGCGCTGCCGGACGGTGATCCCGACGGTGGAGACGATAGAGAAGAGCGCGATCACGGTGCCCCAGGCTCCGACCACTCCCCCGAGAACGAGCAGGGTCTCCCGCTCGGCGCTCGGCGTACCGGGTTCGAGGGCGACCTGGATCAACGGCGTGAACGAACCCATAACCGCCGTGCCCAGCAGGATCGCGACGAAGGTGGCGGTCATGGCGGTGGCGCGATGGCGCAGCGAGCGCAGTGCCAGGGTCAACATCACACCATCTCCCGCTCGGCCCGGGCGGTGAGCTCGTCGAGATGTGCCATCTGGCCGGCGACGGCCTCGGCGGCGGGGTTGTCCATCCGCCCCACGGCACGGCCGTCGACGAGGAAGACCACGCTGTCCGCGTACGCAGCCGCGACGGGGTCGTGGGTCACCATCACGACGGTCGCGCCGAGCTCGCGGACGAGGCTCCGGAGCAGGGCGAGCACCGAGGCCGCCGTGTGGGAGTCGAGGGCTCCGGTGGGCTCATCGGCGAGGACGATGTCGGGACCGGTCACCAGCGCCCGGGCGATCGCGACCCGCTGCTGCTGGCCGCCGGAGAGCTGTGCCGGCAGGTGGCCGGTGCGATCGCCCAGGCCGACGCGGTCGAGCAGCTCGCGGATCCGGCGGCGGGCAGCCGCGTCGATCCGGCCACCGGCCAGCCGCAGCGGCAGCGCGACGTTCTGCTCGGCGGTGAGGTAGGGCAGCAGGTGGAAGCCCTGGAAGACGAAGCCGATCCGCTCGCGGCGCAGCCTGGTCCGGCGTGCCTCGGTCAGCTCGGTGACGTCCTGCCCGGCGATGACGACCCGGCCGCCCGTCGGCTGCTCCAGCGCTCCGGCGCAGGTCAGAAAGGTGGACTTGCCGGAGCCGGAGGGCCCCATCACGGCGGTGAACGTGCCCGGCGCGCAGGCCAGGTCGAGCCCGTTGAGCGCGGTCACGGCGGCCGCGCCGGTGCCGTAGGTCCTGGTGAGGCCGGTGACCTCGAGGGCGGGTGTGGTCATGGGGTGGCTCCTGGGTTTCGGGTGGCTGATGTCACCCTTCGACGCTAAGGAACCCGCCGCTTCCCCACGATGGGCTCAAGGAGCCGAACCGGGTAGGGAAAACCCCACCTCAACCCTGCGACGAGCGCGGGAGGCGTACGGCGATCGTGGTGTCGCCCGGCACGCTGGCGAGGGACACGGTGCCGCCGTGGGCGGTGACGATGGCGTGCACGAGTGCGAGGCCGAGGCCGGCGCCGCCGTCGCGCTGACGGGCCTCGTCAGCACGGGTGAAGCGCTCGAAGGCGTGCGGAACCAGGGCCGGGGGGAAGCCGGGGCCGTCGTCGTGGACCTCGAAGCCGTCAGGACGTACGCGGACGGTGACCGTGGTGCCGGCTGGCGTGTGCCGGCGCTCGTTGGTGAGCAGGTTGCTGATCACCTGGTGGAGTCGCTGCTCGTCGCCGGTGACGATCACCTCGGCGTCACCGGAGTCGGCGGCGTCCGGCAGCTCGAGCCGCCAGGTGTGCGAGGGGTCGACGACGCGGGCGTCGTCGACGGCCTCCAGGAGCAGCCGGGTCAGGTCGACCGAGTCGCGGGCGAGCGGCCGGCCCTGGTCGAGGCGCGCGAGCAGGAGCAGGTCCTCGACCAACGCGGTCATCCGCAGCGACTCCTCCTCGACCTTGCCGAGCGCCGTCGGGACCGCTTCGGGCCGCTGCTGGGCCAGCTCGGTGTAGCCGCGGATGGTGGTCAGCGGGGTGCGCAGCTCGTGGGAGGCGTCGGCGACGAACTGGCGTACCTGCTGCTCGCTGCGGTGACGCTCGGCCAGCGAGGTCTCGACATGGTCGAGCAGCGAGTTGAGCGCGGCGCCCACCTGGCCGACCTCGGTGTCCTCGTCGGTGAGCCGCTCGGGCACCCGCTCGGTCACCGAGACCTCGCCGGAGGAGAGCGGCAGCGCGGCGACGGTGTGCGCGGTGGCGGCGACCTCGCGCAGCGGGCTGAGCTGGCGGCGTACGACGACATAGCCGACGCCCGCAGCGGCCAGGACACCCAGCAGGGTCAGCAGAGCCTCCCAGAAGATCAGGCTCTCGATCGTGTTGTCGACCTCCTCGGTCGAACGACCGGTGACGACGACCATCTGACCGAGGGCGGGGTTGAAGACGGACTGGGCGATCACTCGGTAGGTGCCACGGTCGGGCAGCTCGACGTCGTGGGGGCGCGCGTCGACGCGTACGTCCGCCATCAGCTCCAAGTCAGCGGCGCTGAGCGACTCCATCTGGTTGGGGTCGAAGTCGCCGAGATTGCCCTGCGGCTCACCGTTCTCGGGGAACGCCGCGAAGACCGAGTCCGGTCCGATGTTGAAGTCGCCGCGCGAGCCGGGGCCGCCGGCCACACCGCGGGCCATGTCGTGTACGTCCCGGTCGAGGCGGTCCATCAACGTCTCGCGCAGCGCGATCGTGGCGAAGGTGGCGATCAGGAGCGAGACGACCAGCACCAGGGAGACCGCGGTGATGACCAGGCGCGAGCTCAGCGGCGCGACCAGTCGCTTGAGCCGAATACTCACTCAGCGGCCTTCAGCACATAGCCCGCGCCACGCATTGTGTGGATCATCGGGTCGCGGCCGGCGTCGATCTTCTTGCGCAGGTAGGAGATGTAGAGCTCGACGACGTTGGCCTGGCCGCCGAAGTCGTAGGACCAGACCCGGTCGAGGATCTGGGCCTTGGACAGCACCCGGCGGGGGTTGCGCATCAGGAAACGGAGCAGCTCGAACTCGGTCGCGGTGAGCGTGATCTCCTCCCCGTCACGGTGCACCTCGCGCGAGTCCTCGTCCATCGTCAGGTCGCCGACGCGGATCACCGAGTGCTCCTCGACCCGGGTCGCCCCGGCTCTCCGCATCAGCCCACGCAGCCGGGCGACGAGCTCCTCGAGCGAGAACGGCTTGATCACGTAGTCATCACCACCCGCGGTGAGCCCGGCGACCCGGTCCTCGACCGCGTCCTTGGCGGTGAGGAAGAGGACGGGTACGGCCGGGTTGGTCGACCGCACCCGGCGCAGGACCTCGAGCCCGTCGAAGTCGGGCAGCATCCAGTCGAGCACGATCGCGTCGGGAGCGGTCTCCTTCGCTGCCGTGACGGCCTTGGAGCCGGAGTGGGCCATGGTGATGTCCCAGCCCTCGAACCGCAGCGCCATCGCGATCAGCTCGGCGATGTTCACCTCGTCGTCCACGACCAGCACCCGCAGGGGCGAGCCGTCAGCGCGGGTCAGGTCCTTTCCTCCAGCAGTCATGACTCCATCATGCGTCCGTTTGCTGTGTGGTGCCTGTGAGATCACTGTGGCGTGTCGATGTCATCGCTGACCACCGCCCGGCATGCCGCCACCCTGCCCTCCAGGGCCACCGGCGGGCATCTGAACCCCACCACCACCGCCCGTACGCCCGAAGCTCTGCTCCTCGGAGGTGTCACCGCTGGGCAGGTCCTGGGAGAGGTCGGCCAGGACGACCTGCTGACCGGCGTCGAGGCCGTCGGTGACCTCGATCCGGGTGGAGCCGACGAGGCCGGTGGTGACCTGCTGGCGCTGGGTCGTGTCGCCGTCGACGACCAGCACCGAGCCGTTGGAGAGTGCCGAGGCCGGGATGGTTACGACATCCTCCACGGAGCCGACCACGACCTCGACCGTGGCCATGTTGCCGGCGAGGAGGTCGAGGCCCGTCTCGTCCAGGGTGACCGTCACCGGGAACGTGCTGCTCCCCGAGGAGGTGTCAGGCACCTGGCCGACCAGGGTGACCTTGCCCGGGAGAGGCTTCTCGGCGCCCGCCGGGGTGACGTTGGCGACCTGCCCGGCCTGGAGCTGCTCGACCTGGGTGGCGCTGACGGTCAGCTCGACGCTGGTCAGGCCCTCGGCGATGAGGGTCACCGCCTCGGTGCCGGCCGAGGCGCTGTCGCCCTTCTTCACGGCGACGGAGGCCACCGTGCCCGCTGCCGGTGCCTTCAGCACCGAGCCCGTGAGTGCCGCCTTGGCCTCGGCGACCTCCGCCTTCGCCCGGTCGATCTCGGCCTGGTCCTTGGCCAGAGTCGCGGCAGTCACGCTCTCGCCCGCGCCGGAGGCGTTCGCCCCGCTCTGGTCCTCCCTGCCGCTCTGCTCCTGGGAGCCACCGGTGCTGGGCATCTCGCCGGACTCGCGTCCGGCACCGGACTCCCCGCCGGCACCGCCCGCACCACCGGAGGGCTGCTCGGCCCCCTGCTGGGGCTGGGCGCCGCCGGACTGGTCCGGGTTCTGAGCGCCGGACGAACCGGCGGTCGCCAGGGTCTCGTCCAGCTGCGCGCTGTAGTCCACCAGGTCGGCCTTCGCGGACTTCACCGCCGCCTTGGCGTCGCTCAGAGCCGACTGGGCCGACCCGAGCAGCGCGGCCGCCTCGGTGACGGTCCCGCCGGCCGAGCCCTGAGCGCCGAGCGCGGTCTGAAGGTCCTCGTCGCAGGAGGTGGACGCGTCGTCGGCGCACGACTCCTGGGCCGACTTCAGCGCACCGGCGAGCTCGCCGTCCTCGTCGAGGGTGCCGCCGGAGGCGACCAGCGCGGTCAGCTTCTCCAGGGCCGAGGCGAGATCGGTCTGCGCGGCGCCGAGCTCGGTGTCGGCCTTGTCGAGCGCCTTCTGGGCCGAGACGACCGCGTCCTGCAGCTCCTTGACCTTGGCGACCAGCTCGGCGGTCGCGTCGGTAGAGGCGGCGGGCACAGCCTGCGACGTCGACCCTGTCCAGACCGCGACGACGGTCCCACCCGAGGAGCCGGCCACCGAGCTAGGTGAAGCGGTCGTCCCGGAGGAGGACGCCGAGGAGGTGACACCGGAGACCTGGGCCTCCTTGTCGCTCTCCAGCTGCGCCCGGGCCGCGGCCAGCCTGGCCCTGGCTGAGGTGAGCGACTTCTTCAGTGACGTACGGTCCAACCGGGCCACCACCTGGCCCTTCTTCACGGTGTCGCCCTCGGTGACGACGCTCTCCACGGTCCCATCGGTGGCGAAGGCGAGGTCCGCGCGGCCGTTGGGCGCGACGGTGCCGGCGAGCGAGAGGGTCTGCTCGACGTCGCCGGTGGTGACCGCCGCGCTGCGGTAGCCGGCCGAGGACGAGGCGGTCGCTGCGTACGCCGTGTAGCCACCGCCCGCGACCACGATCAACGCCGCGGCGCCGGAGGCCGCCTTGACCCAGGTGCGCGAGACGCGCCTCACGAGGACGCCCCGTCCTGGCCCGGCGCGCCGCCCGGCATCCCGCCGCCGCCTCTGATGCCGGTGGTGCACTCGCCCTCGACCGGGTCGGAGACCGAGATCCGCTCGGCCGTGACCGCCCCGGTCTCGTCGGCCTCGCCGGTGGCGGTGACGCAGGCGCCAACGACTAGAACGCTCTTCGCCGCCGACCCGGTGGTCGTGTAGGTGGTCTCGGAGCCGACCGTCACGCTCACCGAAGTCGTCTCCTCGGAATCGCGCGAGGTCGCCGCCACGGTGAAGCCCGAGTCGCTGACCGCGGTCACCTCACCCGAGGTTCCCATGCCGCCGCCCATGCCCCCGGGACCGCCCGACGGCATGCCCTCAGGCATGTCGCTGGGCAGATCGGTGGGCATGTCGGTGGGCATCCCCTCGGGCCGCGGACCACCTCCGAAGCCGCCGGCGCAGGACCCGTCGGTCTTCTCGGTGATCCGGACGGTGCCCGCGGTCACGGCGGTCTCGCTCGACTCGGAGCCGTCGGCGGTCGTGACCATGACGCAGCTGCCGACCGTGACGTCGGCCAGCGCCGCGCTGACCTGCTGGCTGATCGTCGTCTCGTCGGTGTAGGTGACCGCGGTCTGGGCGTCGCTGCTCTGGACCTGCAGCGTGCTGCCGTCGATGGCGGCGATCTCGCCGGAGGCACCCGGCATGCCGCCCATCCCCTGGTCCTGCCGCTGACCCTGGCCGTACCCCTGCCCCTGCTGATCCGCGGCCGCGTCGCCATCGGCGCCACAGCCGCCCAGTGCGACGAGCCCGACCGTGGCGAGGGCGACGAGAGACAGCGTGCGGGCGCGGTGCGCGCCGGGTGTGAATGTGTTGGTCATCGGGATTCCTTCGTACGTCGAGATGGTGGTGTCACTCGCTGCGGAGCGCGTCGATCGGGGTCAGGCGAGCGGCCCGGCTGGCGGGGTAGACCCCGAAGCCGACGCCGAGCGCCAAGGAGGTGACCAGCGCGGCGGCAGTGGCCAGGAGGGACAGGGAGACGGGCTGGTCGATCAGGCCGGGAAGGCCCCAGGCGCCGACGGCGGCGATCACGATGCCGACGACACCACCGGCCAGGCCGAGCAGGGATGCCTCGGCCAGGAACTGCCGCCGGATCACCGACGGGGTCGCGCCGAGCGCCTTGCGCAGACCGATCTCCCGGACCCGCTCGGTGACGGAGACGAGCATGATGTTCATGACGCCGATGCCGCCCACGAGCAGCGAGATCGCCGCGATGCCGCCGAGCAGCACCGTCAGGGTCTTGTTGGTGGCGTTGGCGGTCTCGACCAGCGAGTCCTGCGAGGAGATCGAGAAGTCGGCCTCGTCGGCGCTCACGCCGTGCAGGTTGAGCAGCAGCGCGTTGATCTCCTGATAGGCCGCCGGCAGAGCCTCGTTGGAGACCGCCTCGACGTAGACCGTCGAGACCGAGCTGCTGGTCGAGCCGGTGAGCGACTTCGCGGTGCCCATCGGGGTGACCGCGGTGTCGTCCTCGGTGGAGCCCGACGAGCTCGACCCGGTCGACTCCAGCACCCCGATCACGGTCAGCGCGGTGCCGCCGACCGAGACCGTCTCCCCGACGGGGCTGGCCGGACCGGTGAAGAGCTCGGCGGCGGTGTCCGCGCCGAGCACGACGACCTTCGCACCCGAGGCGACCTCCTCGGAGGTGAAGAACCGGCCGGTGGCGACGACGCGCTTGCGCACCTGCGGCCACGTGGTCGTGGCACCGACCAGCGAGGTCGTCCAGTTGGTCGAGGCGGTGTCGAGCTGTGCGTTCGAGGTGGTCACCGGGGCGACCGCCTTCACGTCCGGCGCGGCCGCGTCGTCATCGAGCGCCTCGGCGTCGGAGAGGGTCAGCGTGGAGGCCGACCCGAAGCCGCCGCGTACGCCCGAGGAGTCGGTGGAGGAGCCCGGTGAGACGATCAGCAGGTTGCTCCCCAGCGCGCTGATCTGGCTCTTGACCTGGTCCTGCGCACCCTGGCCGAGGCCGACGGTGAGGATCACCGAGGCGATGCCGATGACGATGCCGAGCATGGTCAGCAGCGACCGCAGTCGGTGCGAGCGGACCGCGTCCCAGGCGGTTGCAAGCGTCTCCGCCCAGCTCATCGGATCGCCTCCGAAGCGAGCACCGGCTCGTCAGCCGTGATCAGGCCGTCGCGGATGGTCAGCCTGCGGCCGGCGCGCGCGGCGACGTCGTGCTCGTGGGTGATCAGCACGATGGTCCGCCCGCTCGCGTGCAGCTCGTCGAGCAGCGCGAGCACGGCCTCGGTCGATCCGGAGTCGAGGTTCCCGGTCGGCTCGTCGGCCAGGATGATGTCCGGCTCGGTGACCAGCGCCCGGGCCACCGCGACCCGCTGCTGCTGACCGCCGGAGAGCTCACCAGGACGGTTCTCGAGCCGGTCTCCGAGCCCGACCCGCTCCAGGGCCCGGGCAGCGCGCTCGCGCCGCTGAGACCTGGGCACACCGGCGTACATCAGCGGGAGCTCGACGTTGCGCCAGGCCGGCAGGCTCGGCAGCAGGTTGAACTGCTGGAAGACAAAGCCGATCCGCCGGTTGCGTACGTGGGCGAGTGATGCCTCCGACATTGTCGAGACGTCCTCCCCGCCGAGGTGGTAGCTGCCCTCGGTCGGCACGTCGAGGCAGCCGAGGATGTTCATCAGGGTCGACTTGCCGGAGCCGGAGGGTCCGATCACGGCGACGTACTCCCCCGCGTCGATCTCCATGTCGACTCCGCGCAGCGCCTCGAACTCGATCGAGCCGGAGCGGTACGTCTTCCGCACGCCGTCCACGGAGACGACCGGGGCGCTCGCGCTCACCGACCGCCACCCATCTGGCCGGGCATCCCGCCACCGGGGAACTGACCGCCGCCGGGCATCTCCCCCATCTGCCCGTCACCGCCGAACCCACCGAAGCCGCCCTCCGGGCCGCCTTCCTGGCTCCCGGACCTCGAGCCGCCGGGACGGGTGAATGCCTCGATCTCGACAGTGTCGCCCTCGGCGAGCCCGTCGGTGATCTCGGTCGTGGCGCCGTAGACCTCGCCGATCGTCACCTTCGTCTTGACCGTCTTGCCGTCGACGACCTTCTGGACGTACGCCTGGTCGCCGTCGGTCGTGATCGCGGCGCTGGTCACGGTGAGCACGTCCTCGCGCTGCTTCACGGTGATCTCGGCCGTGGCCGAGGTGCCCGGGTAGAGGTCGTCGCGCTCGCCGGTGACCGTGATGCTCACCGGGAAGACCGCGGCGCCCGAGGAGCTCGTCTCGGCGACCTTGCCGACCGTCGCGACGGTGCCGAAGACCTCCTCGTCGACCCCGTTGACGGTGACAGTCGCCTGCAGACCCTTCTTCAGGGAGTCCGCATCGTCCGCGCTGACCGTCGCCTCGACGACGTGGTCTCCCGCCGAGACGATCGAGACGGTGCCAGTGCTCGTCGAGTCCGTGGAGCTGCCAGAGCTCGCGCCGCCCGAGTCCTCGCCCATCGGCGAGTCAGATCCACCGGATCCGCCGGAGGACGAGCCCGAGGAGCCGGACGATGAGCCCACGACGTCGCCGACGGCGAGGTCGAAGGCGGTCACGGTGCCGCCGATCGTGGCGCGCAGCACGGCATCGTCAACGGCCTGGCGGGCGGAGTCGAGGTCGGCCTCGGCGGCCGCGACGGCGGCCTCGTCCGAAGCGATCTGTACGTCGGAGGCCCCCGCGGACTCGTCGGTGTCGAGCTGCTCCTGGGCGGCGGTGCGGGCCGACTCGGCGGCGGTTCGGGTGGCGACCAGGGTGGTGTCGTCCACCCGGGCCAGCGGGTCGCCCTTCTTCACGGTGTCGCCCTCGGCGGCGTAGATCTTCGTCACCGTGCCGGAGACCTCGAACGACAGCTCGGCGGTCTCGGCCGCCTCCACGGTGCCGCTGGCCGACACGGTCTCCTTCACGGTCCCGGACGTCGCCTGGACCTGCATCGCCTGCGCCTGGGCGGTGTCCTCGCGGGTGAGCGCCCACGCGCCCGCTCCACCACCGACCACCGCTGCCGCCACCCCGGCGGCGAGCAGGATCCGGGCTGTACGCCCCAGCCTCCGCCACCGCTCCGTGAGTCTCTTGCGCACCACACTGCCTCTCTCCTACGCCCCGGCGGCGCCGGCGGGCTGACGAGAGGACTGTCGTGTGCGTGGCTATGCGGGAGGTCGGCTCCGGCTGTGTGGAGCCTATGAATCAGGCGCGTCGACGGCCCGGTGGGCGGTGTGGACCATCAGGTCCGCGCGCACCTCCACCTGCTCGGGAAGGACCGCGGCCAGGTCGGCGAAGAGCGCGGACCGGTCGGCGGCCGAGAGGATCCGGATCGCGGAGATGGTGTCGAGGTGGCGCACGTAGTCCGCACGAGCGAGGGTGAACCGGCGCGGCACCTCCCGCTGGCGTACGTCACACAGCCGGTCGTCGGCCAGCATCTCGTCCCCGGGGAACAGCATCGGCGCGTCAGCCGCAGACGGCGGCGGCAGGTGGCGGCCCTCCGGGGCGTACGCCGCGATCATCTCGTCCTCGATGGCCGCGACCTCGTCGTCGGCCAGCACGAACGGGCCGCCGAAGAAGGCCACCGCTCCCCCGTCGCGGACCAGGGCGGTGGCGAGGTCCCACCGCGTCGCCGGCGCCGTCCAGTGCCAGGCGGCGGCAGCGTAGAGCAGGTCGAAGGGCTCGTACGCCGCCGGGTCGAGCTCCTCCAGAGCAGCGTGCACGGTGGTCACCGGCAAGCCCGCGCACTCGCGCCGGAGCACGGCGAGCATGTCGGCGTCGGGGTCGGTGGCGACCACCTCGATCCCGGCGGCCGCGAACGTCCGCGTCGCCTTCCCGGTGCCGGCGCCGATCTCGATCGCCCGTCGCACCGGACGGTCGGCGACCTCGCTCACCAGCGCGACCAGGTCGTCGGGGTAGCCGGGACGGAAACGCTCGTAGTCCTCCGCGACCGCTCCGAAGCTCCGTGCACGTTCCATAGGTCTCAGAGCCCGGGGGCGCCCCAGACGGCGAGCCAGCGGGAGAGGTCCTTCTCGACCGGTAGATCGCCCTCGATCGCGCTGCGGACGTTGATCTCGAGCAGGTTGTCGCGCTGTTGCGGGCCGGTCGGGACGAAGGGGTAGAAGGTGCCCTGCTTGTAGAGGTAGATCAGGCCGACGCTGCGCCCGTCGGCGCCCGCGCTGTTGTCGTGAAAGGCGATCAGCGAGCACAGCAGCCCCGGGCCGAAGCCGTTCATCTCCAAGGTGGTGTTGACCGCGTGGAGGTCGGTGACCAGGCCGGTGATGTCGGGGTTGTCCGGATCCAGCGGCTCGTGGTCGACGCTGAGCCAGGTGAAGCCGAACTCGTCGACGCTGGTGGTCACCGTCGGCGCGCCCTCGGAGGCGCCGAGCAGCTCCACGATGTCGTTCTGCGTGCCGGCGAACCCGGCCCCGGCCGCGGCCCGGTAGCAGACCGCTCCGTCGCCGGTCGGGACCAGCCCGAGCGAGGTCTGCATGGTGAGTGCGGCGGTCGGCACCGCGAACAGTGCGTCGAGGTTGGCCTGCTTCGGTCGCGTACGACCCGTGATGACGTCCCAGAAGCCCACGTCGCCGACCCTACTGCGTCGGGCGGCCGAGCTCGGCCTCGATCCTGGCGAGCTGCTCCAGGCGTTGCTCCAGCGAGGGGTGCGTCGAGGTGAGCGTACGCAGCGACTGGCCGCTGATCGCCGGGGCGATGAAGAACGCGTTCATCGCCTGCGACGACCGCAGGTCGCGGCTCGGGATCGCGGAGATCTCACCGGTGATCTTCTGCAGCGCGCTGGCCAGCGCGCCCGGCTTCATGGTCAGCTGCGCGCCGGCCCGGTCGGCGGCCAGCTCGCGGTAGCGCGACAGCATCCGCAGCAGCAGCCAGGAGACGGCGTAGACGGCCAGCGAGACCAGCAGCACCACCAGCCACACCGGGAGACCGTTGTTGTTGTCGCGGCGGCCGCCACCTGCGTACGCACCGTACTGGGAGCCGCGGCTCAGCATCCCGGCCACGATGCCGGCCGAGGAGGCGACCGTCATCACCAGCACGTCGCGGTGGGCGACATGGGAGAGCTCGTGGGCGAGCACGCCCTCCAGCTCCTCGGCGGTCAGGCGCTGCATGATGCCGGTGGTCACCACGACCGCGGACCGCTTCGGCGAGCGGCCGGTGGCGAAGGCGTTGGGCATGTCGGTGTGCGCGATCCCGACCCGCGGCTTCGGCATGTCGGCCAGGGTGCACAGCCGGTCGATCATCGCGTGCAGCTCGGGCGCCTCCTGGGGCGACACCTCGCGCGCGCCCATGGCGCGCATGGCGAGGGTGTCGGAGGCGTACCACTGCCACCAGGCGATGCCGAGCCCGACGATGCCGATGATCGGCGCCCACTGCGCGGGCATGACGAACATCAGCGCCACGATGAGCCCGACGAACAGCGCGCCGAGCAGGAACATCACCGTGGTCATCCGGACGGTCAGCCCGGCATCACCCTGGAAGCGTGACATTGCTGGTCAGCCGGGGATGAGGCCCTCGTCGCCGAGCATCTCGGAGACCTCGGCGAGCGTGGAGCCGGGTCCGGGAAGGATCAGGTCGGAGGAGTCGATCGCGTCGACCGGGTGGGCGGTGCCCATCGAACGTACGCCATCGAGCAGGGCCGCCAGGGCGGCGTCGAAGACGGCCTCGTCGGTGCCCTTGCATGCGGCCTCGACCGCGGCATCCAGCTCGTTGAGCTTGTCGACGGCGGCATCGTCGAGGTCGTACTGCCCCTCGCCCAGGATGCGTACGATCACTGCTCGGCCTTCTTCTCGGTCGACTCCACGTCGATGACCGGCGCGTTGGCGTCGGCACCGGGCAGCGCCTGCGTCTGCTGCGGGGCGTTGAGGCCCTTGAGCGCGGCGAGCTCGGCCTCGACGTCGCTGGTCGAGCTGAGCGCGTCGAGCTGGCGGGTGATGTCGTCGGAGGGACCGGCGGTGAGGTCGTCGAGGGCACCGGAGGCGAGCAGCTCGTCGACGGCGCCGGCGCGAGCCTGCATCTCCAGGGTCTTGTCCTCGGCACGCTGCATGGCCATGCCGACGTCGCCCATCTCCTCGCCGATGCCGGAGATCGCCTCGTTGATCCGGGTCTGCGCCTCGGCGGCGGTGTAGGTCGCCTTGATGGTCTCCTTCTTGGTGCGGAAGGACTCCACCTTGGCCTGCAGGCGCTGCTGGGCGAGGGTGAGCTTCTCCTCCTCGCCCTGGAGGGTCGCGAGCTGGGTGTTGAGGTCGTTCATCTGCTGGGTGAGACCGCTCTTGCGCGTGAGGGCCTCGCGGGCAAGATCCTCACGGTTCATCTCGATGGCCTTCTGGGCCTGCTGGGTGAGCTTGTCGGACTGCTGCTTGAGCCCGTTGATCTGCAGCTCGACGCGCTTGCGGCTGGTCGCGACGTCCGCGACACCGCGGCGCACCTGCTGCAGCATCTGAAGCTGCTTCTGGTAGCTGTAGTCGAGCACCTCCCGTGGGTCCTCGGCCTTGTCGAGCGCCTTGTTTGCCTTCGCCTTGAAGACCAGGCTCAGCCGCTTCATCACACTCATCGGTTCCCTTTACGCCTCTCATATGCGGCCGACCGCCGGCCGCCCCGCGTCGTCGCTTGCCGCTGGACTCTCGTCGTCCTAGGACAAGTGTTGCCTCTCACCTTAGGCCGGGTCCACAAAACTCGCTGTCAGGGTCCTTCGGGATATCCTGTATGTGTCCCAGCCAACAGTAAGAGGTCACCCCGTTGTTCGGTCGCAAGTCCCCCGCCCCGCAGGTCGTCGAGCCCGAGAACCCGGTCAAGGAGACCGGTAAGGGTCGTCCGACTCCTTCGCGCAAGGAAGCGGAGGCGGCCCGCAAGGCGCGCCTCAAGCAGCCGCGCTCCCGCAAGGAGATCAACGCTGCCAACCGTGCCCAGCGCTCCGAGCAGGGCGACAAGATGCGCCAGGCGATGAAGACCGGCGACGAGCGCTACCTTCCGCTGCGCGACAAGGGCCCGGTCAAGCGCTTCATCCGCGACTGGATCGACGCCCGGTTCACCTTCGCCGAGATCGTGCTCCCGGTGCTGATCATCGCGCTCGTGGTGCCCTACATCAGCCTCGAGCTGGCGATGTACTCCCAGCTCTTCACCCTCGTCGTGATGGCCACCGTGATCATCAACCTGATCGCGCTGCGCTTCCTGCTCCGCAAAGAGCTCAAGCGCCGCTTCCCCGACAACGACCTCAAGGGCACCACCTACTACGCGATCATGCGCTCGATCCAGATCCGCCCCCTGCGCCTGCCGAAGCCGCAGGTCAAGATCGGCACGCAGCTCCCCGACGACTACCGCTGAGTCTCGGACCCGGGAGGGTCCTCGACCTCGCAGATCAGGCTGGCGCCGCCCATGCGGTTCTGGAAGCTCCATGCGCTGGTCAGATCGGTGAGCTTGTCGGCGATGAAGGCCTCCGGTGCCGCCGCGGGCATCGAGGTGAGCGTCCAGACCGTGGAGAGCTCGACACGGGTCGGCGTACGCCATGCCAGCTTGACCAAGATCTCGCCGGGCAGGTTCGAGATGGCCACATGGACGCCGAAGGCGGCGAGCACCTCGAGCCGGTTGGCGGCGCGGTCGCCGACGACCCGTGAGTCGGTCCACGCCCGTACCTGGCTCATCGCCTGATCCGGCGTCAGCAGACCGGTCGCATCCTCGCGGTCCGTCTCGTCGACGTGGTTGCTCATCAATTGACCTTTCGGGTGGGGGCTGGTGCGGCCGGAGCCGTCCGGATGTCCCAGATGGTGTCGAGGCCCGCTCGTCGGAGCCGTCCGGCGAGCGCCGGATCCGCGTTGCGGAGGCGAAGGGGTACACCCCGCGTCCCGCAGCGACGCTTGGCCCACAGCAGCGCCGCGACGGTCGTCGAGGAGAACCCGGTCAGACCTGCCAGGTCGACCACGACCGCCTCGGGACCGCCCGCGAGCATCTCGGCCAGCCGCCAGCGCAGGTTGTGGATCGCCCGCAGGCAGGTGGCGTCGGAGAACGGGACGACGACGGTCTCGTCGATCGGGTAGAAGTCCCCTTCGCTCATGCCGTCCACACTGCCGACGCTGTATGGAGGGCCCTTCGCAGTTTCGTGTCAGTTTCGTGTCACTTGCGGCGGGTAGGCCCCATGGGTCGGCCTCCTGACCGCTCGGATGAGACGATGCGAGACGTGCAAGAGGCAGCCAAGCGAGTGCTCATCCTGGAGGACGACTACGGGCTGCGTACCTCTCTCCGGCTCTTCCTCGAGCAGGAGGGATACGTGGTCGGTGAGGCCGACGATGCCGAGATCGCCCTCGATCTGGACGCCGTCGAGCCGTTCGACGTGATGCTCGTCGACCTGATGCTCGGCGGCATCGACGGATTCACCTTCATCCGCAGCGTTCGCCCGCGGACGACCGCTCCGATCATCGTGATCAGCGCCCGCGACGGGTCCAAGGACGTGGTCACGGCGCTCGAGGCAGGAGCGGACGACTACGTACGCAAACCGTTCGACGTGGCCGAGGTCAGGGCCCGGATCAAGGCCGCGCTGCGGCGCCCGGACTACCCGCTCGTGTCGTCCTCGAGTGGCTACACGCCGGTCGGGGGCATCGTGCTCGACTCGACCGACGGACCGCTGGTCTTCGACCCGGCCGCCGCCACCCTGCGCCGCGGCGCCGAGGACCTGCACCTGACCAGCACGGAGTTCAAGCTCCTGCTCGCGCTGACAGCCAGCCCCGGCCGGGTGATGACCCGCGAGAACCTGGTCAGCCAGATGTGGCCCGAGGGCCACCACGGCGACGTCCGGGTCGTCGACGTGCACGTCAGCCGGTTGCGCAACAAGGTGGACAGCGACCCCGCGGCCGGTGGCGTCATATCGACGGTCCGTGGGCTGGGCTACCGGCTGGATCCGCGATGATCCGGTGGCCGGCCAGGCGCGGGCTGCGCGCCAACGTCGTGGCGGCGTTCGCTGCCGGCGCCCTGCTGATCAGCCTGATCCTCGCCTTCAGCACCTACTTCTCCGCGCGGCACTACCTGATCGTCCAGCGCGAGCGGAATGCACTGCAGCAGGCCTACATCGACGCTGCCCTGGTCAAGGAGCGGCTGCGTACGAACGGCGTGAACGTCGCCGAGGTCCTCTCCGAGATCGCCCCGCCGAGGCGCACCACGGTGTTCGTCCACCAGGACGGCCAGTGGTACTCCTCCGATCTCACCACGCGGGTCCACGACGCCACCAGCAACGTCGCGACCAGCGTCGAGGCCGGAGAGGTCGCGTTGACCTGGACCGATACCGGCGACCGGCCCAACATCGTGGTCGGCGTCCCGCTCGCTGGGGTCGACGCCGACTACTACGAGGTCACCCACGCCAAGGAGCTCAGCGAGACCCTCGACACGATGGGTTACTCGCTCGCGATCTCAGCGGCCCTCACGACCCTCGCCGGCGGAATCCTGGGGTGGTACGCGGCCCGGCGGGTGCTGCGGCCGCTGCGGCAGGTCGCGCTGGCCGCCGCCCGGATCTCCGCCGGAGAGCTCGACACCCGGGTCGAGGCGACCGACGACCCCGACCTGGCCACCCTCACCGGGTCGTTCAACACGATGGTCGACACCGTCGTCGAGCGCCTCGACCACGACGCCCGCTTCGCGGCCGACGTCAGCCACGAGCTTCGTACGCCGGTGGCCACCCTCACCACCAGTCTCGGTGTCCTGCAGGGCGACAGCACGCTCTCGCCGAGCTCGGCGACCGCCGTCGGGCTGATGGCCGGCGAGCTGGACCGGTTCCGCGGTGCACTCGAGGACCTGATCACCCTGGGACGACTCGACGCGGGCGTGCGCGAGTCGGAGTGGGAGGTGCTGAGCGTCGCGGACCTGGTCGCCGCGACCCTCGCCGACGCCGAGATCGGCGACAGGGCCACCGTCGACGTACCCGCGGACCTCGCGATCTATGCCGACCGGCTCCAGGTGCACCGGGCACTGGCCAACCTGGTGCGCAACGCGGAGACCCACGGCGGCGGCCTGACCGAGGTGCGCGCGATCGCACGCCGTGGTTACGCCGAGATCCATGTCACCGACTCCGGTCCCGGCGTCCCCGCCGCCGAACGAGAACGCATCTTCGACAGGTTCGCCCGGATGGGCGCCCGCGGCGCGACCACCGGGAGCGGGCTGGGGCTGAGCATCGTCGAGCAGACCGCGCAGCTCCACGACGGCTCGGTCTGGTGTCGCGAGGCCGACTCCGGCGGCGCCGACTTCGTGCTCTCCTTCCCGCTGGCGCCCACGGCGAGGACCACCTCGGCTCGAGAGGCGACATGAGGGCGCTGCGTACGTCCTGGGCGGCGGGCGCCGCCGGCCTGCTCCTGCTCGCGGTGGCGTCGTGCGGAGTTCCCGACGACGACGAGGTACGCACCGTCGACCCTTCGGAAGTGCCGTACCACCTGCTCGAGGACGTGGAGGAGGTCCCCTCGGGCGCAGCGAGCGGTCTCGCCGGTCCCAGGCTCTACTGGGTCGACGCCGAGGACCGGCTCGTCGGCCGGCCCGCGGCGAGCTTCTGCGCGAAGACCCTGAGGGGGGTCGCCAAGGACATCCTCGACCAGCTCGGCGACGGGCCCTCGGCGCGCGATCTGGGCTCCGGCCTCGGCACGGCCCTGCCGCCGGACAGATGGCTGAAGCTCGTGGCGATCACCCACCGCACCGCCCACCTCCGCGTCTCCATCGACGACACGATCGCCACCAACCGGGTCGTGCTCGCGACGGCGCAGACGGTGCTGTCGCTGACCTCGATCCCCGGCGTGGACCAGGTGGAGATGGAGTACGACGCCGGGCCGCTGCAGGTACCGCGGTCCTCCGGTGAGCTCGCCGACGGACCGCTGCGGCACGACGACTACCGCAGCCTGCTCGCCGACCCCGACGAGCAGCCCAAGGACGAGTCGCTCGAACCCGGCGACCTCTGCCCGGGCTGACCTGACCCCCGCCGGTTCAGGCGAGACCGAGGACTTCCTCCAGGCCGATCGTGAGCCCCGGCCGCGAGCCGATGCCGCGGATCGCGGCGAGTACGCCGTGGGCGAAGGAGGCGTGCGAGAGCGAGTCGTGACGGATCGTCAGGAGCTCGCCGACACCGCCGAGGATGACCTCCTGGTGGGCAACCGATCCGGACATCCGCAGGGAGTGGACCGGGATGCCGTCCACAGCGGCCCCACGGGCCCCGTCGAGGGCCGAGGTGGTCGCGTCGGGCGCCGGGTCCACCCCGGCCTCGCGGCGCGCCGCAGCGACGAGCTCGGCGGTCCTGCGTGCCGTGCCCGAAGGAGCGTCGGCCTTCCGCTCGTGGTGGGTCTCGACGATCTCCACCGACGGGAAGTGGGCGGCGGCGAGCTCGGCGAACCGCATCATCAGCACCGCGCCGACCGAGAAGTTGGGCACCACCATCGCGCCGACCCCCGGGTTCTTCGCCAGCCAGGACTCGAGCTGCTCGACCCGGTCGGGCCCGAAGCCCGAGGTGCCGATCACCGTGTGCACCCCGTGGGACAGGCAGAACTCCGCGTTGCCCATCACCGCCTCGAGCGTGGTGACGTCGACGGCCACCTCGGCACCGGCGTCGGTGATCGCCGAGAGCTCGTCGTCGCGACCGATCCTGGCGACGAGCTCCAGGTCATCGGCGGACTCGACGGCCTCGCAGACCGCCGAACCGAGCTTTCCACGTGCACCAAGAACAGCCACCTTAGTCATGAGGCCACACCTTATAGATCACGCTCCAGCAACGATCGACCACCATCCGGTGAACAAATTGCGAGGCTTGTTCAGAGCTTGTCGAAGGGGCTGTGCGCGGAACGGTACGAGGATCTGGCAGTCTTGGACCCATGGTGGTGCAGACGATCCCTGCTCGGATCCGTTGGGCCGTTGATTTCATGGACATTCAACCGAACGATCATGTCCTTGAGATCGGCTGTGGCCCGGGGGCTGGTGCCGAGCTGATCTGTAGCCGGCTGGAGACCGGAAAGCTGTTTGCGATCGACCGCTCGGAGTCGGGTGTCGATCGTACGAAGCGACGCTGCGCGAAGTACCTGGAGGCAGGACGCCTCACGGTCCGCCAGATCGACCTCGCGACACTGCGGGTGCCGGTCAAGCGGCTGACGAAGGTATTCGCGTTCAACGTCAACCTGTTCTGGGTGCGTGACGCATCCGCCGAGATAGCGCTGCTCCACGAGCGCGTGCTCCCCGGCGGCACGGTCAACCTCTTCTACGAGGCCACCCAGCGCGAGCAGGTCCCCGAGATCATCGAGAAGTCGAGCAAGGCCCTGGCCGACGCCGGGTTCCGCGTCTCCATCGTCGACTCCAAGGTTCCCGCCGCCGTCGGGATCATCGGCAAGCGCTGACCCCAAGCCCGCCGAGACGTCACTTTCTGACGCCGAATGGTCCATTCGGCGTCAGAAGTCGACGTCTCGGGCTCAAGAATCGACGTCTCGGCGGGCTTGGGTCAGGCGGGGCCCACCACGGCCAAGATCTCGGGGCGGGACAGGATCTCGGCGGCCACCTCACGGCACTCCTCCAGAGTGACCGCGTCGATCCGCGCCAGCACCTCGTCGATCGAGTAGAGCTCGCGGTGGACCAGCTCGGCGCGGCCGATGCGGGACATCCGCGATGCAGAGTCCTCCAAGCCCAGCACGAGGCCGCCACGCAGCTGGCCCTTGCCGAGCTCGAGCTCCTCGGCGGTGATGCCGTCGCGGGCGACGGCGGCCAGCTCGGAGCGTACGACCTCGAGGACCTCGTCGAGCTTGGCCGGCAGACAGCCGACCTGGACCCCGAAGAGACCCGTCTCGGCGTGGCTGTAGGCGTAGGAGAAGACCGAGTAGGCCAGGCCCCGGTGCTCGCGGACCTCCTGGAAGAGCCGTGAGGAGGTGGCGCCGCCGACGGCGGTGTTGACCACCTCGAAGGCGAAGCGGCGGTCGTCGCCGCGCTGCAGCCCCTCACGGGCCAGGATGACGTTGACCTGCTCCAGCGGCCGCTGGGCGCTGATCTCGCCGGGAGCGACCTCGAGCGGCGACCCCTCACGCGGAGGCACCGGCGCGGCCGATCCCCGCAGGAAGCCCGAGCCGGAGAACGCCTTCTCCACCATCGCCACGACCTCGTCGTGGTCGACGTTGCCAGCGACCGAGACGACCATCCTGGGCGCCACGTAGTGGGCCCGGTAGAAGTCGTTGATCTCCTCGCGGGTCAGCGCGGCGATCGAGGCCTCCGTGCCGGCGATGCCCCGCCCGAGCGGTGTCTCGACACCCCACGCCTGCGCGGAGACGAGGTTGTGGATCACGTCGTCGGGGTCGTCGTCGTGCATCGCGATCTCGTCGAGGATCACGTCACGCTCGGCCTCCACGTCCTCCCCCGTGATCAGCGAGGAGGTCAGCATGTCGCCCACGACGTCGATCGCCAGCGGGAGGTCGACGTCGAGCACCCGTGCGTGGAAGCACGTGTACTCCTTGGCGGTGTAGGCATTGAACTCCCCGCCGACGCGGTCCAACGAGGAGGAGATCTCCAAGGCCGTACGCGACGGGGTGCCCTTGAACAGCAGGTGCTCGAGGAAGTGGGAGCAGCCGTGCTGACGCGCGGTCTCGTCGCGGGACCCGACGCCGATGAAGACGCCGATGGCGGCCGAGCGGACCCCGGCCATCTGCTCGGTCACGATCCGCAGGCCCGAGGGATGGACCGTGCGGCGTACCAGCGACGTCACCGCGCCGTTGACCTCGGTCTGCTCGAGCGTGACGGTGGTGCCGGGCTCCTGGTTATAGCCGGAGGACCGGCCGACACCTGCGTGTCGACCGGTCCCCCGGGTGGTGCGTGACACCAAGGTCACTCCTCGTCTGCGGCCTCGGTGGCGGTCTCCGCAGGAGTCTCCTCGGAAGAAGCCTCCTCCTCGAGCACCGGGGCCAGCGAGAGCTTGCCGCGGTCGTCGATCTCGGCGATCTCGACCTGGATCTTCTGGCCGACCTCGACGACGTCCTCCACCGACTCGACCCGCTTGCCGCCGTTGAGGGCGCGCAGCTTGGTGATGTGGAGCAGGCCGTCCTTGCCCGGGAGCAGGGCGACGAACGCGCCGAAGTTGGTCGTCTTCACGACCGTGCCGAGGTAGCGCTCGCCGACCTCGGGCATGGTCGGGTTGGCGATCGCGTTGACCGCCGCACGGGCGGCCTCGGCAGCACCGCCGTCGGTCGCGCCGATGAGCACCGTGCCGTCGTCCTCGATGGAGATCTGGGCGCCGGTGTCGTCCTGGATCTGGTTGATGACCTTGCCCTTGGGCCCGATCAGCTCGCCGATCTTGTCGACGGGGACCTTCACGGTGATGATCCGCGGAGCGGTCGGAGCCATCTCCTCGACACCGCCGATGGCCTCGTGCATGACGTCCAGGATGGTCGTACGCGCGTCCTTGGCCTGGTTGAGGGCCTGGGCGAGGACCTCGGCCGGGATGCCGTCGAGCTTGGTGTCGAGCTGCAGCGCGGTCACGAACTCCGCGGTGCCGGCGACCTTGAAGTCCATGTCGCCGAAGGCGTCCTCGGCACCGAGGATGTCGGTCAGCGCGACGTACTTCGTCTCACCGTCGATCTCACCGGAGATCAGGCCCATCGCGATGCCGGCGACCGGAGCCTTCAGCGGGACACCGGCGTTGAGCAGCGACATCGTCGAGGCGCAGACCGAGCCCATCGAGGTGGAGCCGTTGGAGCCCATCGCCTCGGAGAGCTGGCGGATCGCGTAGGGGAACTCCTCGCGGCTCGGGAGCACCGGCAGGAGCGCGCGACGAGCGAGCGCACCGTGTCCGACCTCGCGACGCTTGGGCGAGCCCACGCGACCGGTCTCACCGGTGGAGAACGGCGGGAAGATGTACTTGTGCATGTAGCGACGGTGCTTCTCCGGGGAGAGCGTGTCGAGCTGCTGCTCCATCTTGAGCATGTCGAGGGTGGTGACGCCCAGGATCTGGGTCTCGCCGCGCTCGAAGAGCGCCGAGCCGTGGACCCGCGGGATCACGCCGACCTCGGAGTGCAGCGGACGGATGTCGGCGAGGCCACGACCGTCGATGCGGACCTTGTCACGCAGGACCTGGGTGCGGATGGCCTTCTTGGTGATGGCCTTGTACGCCGCACCGATCTCGCCCTCGCGACCCTCGAACTGGGCGCCGATCTTCTCGAGCAGGGCGAGCTTGATCCGATCGCCCTCCTCCTCGCGCTCCAGCTTGGTCAGGACGCGCTCGCGCGAGCCCTTGACGCTGTAGAGGTCGGTGACGTCGGCGCCGACGGTGGCCTCGACGGCCTCGTAGACGTCGTCCTGGAAGTCCAGGAAGACCGGGTAGTCCTGCACCGGCTTGGCGGCCTGCTTGGCCAGCTCGGCCTGAGCCTCGACCAGTTGCTTGATGAACGGCTTGGCGGCGTCCAGACCACCGGCGACGATCGGCTCGGTCGGCGCCTGGGCACCGGACTGGACCAGGTCCCAGGTCTGCTCGGTGGACTCGGCCTCGACCATCATGATGGCGACGTCACCGGTGTCGGTGACGCGGCCGGCGACGACCATGTCGAAGACGGCGTTCTCGAGCTGGCTGTGGGTCGGGAAGGCGACCCACTGGCCCTCGATCAGGGCGACGCGCACGCCGCCGACCGGGCCGGAGAACGGCAGGCCGGAGAGCTGGGTCGACATCGACGCGGCGTTGATCGCGAGCACGTCGTAGGGCTGGTCGGGGTCGAGCGCCATGACGGTGATGACGACCTGGACCTCGTTGCGCAGACCCTTCTTGAAGGTCGGGCGCAGCGGGCGGTCGATCAGGCGGCAGGTGAGGATCGCGTCCTCGCCCGGGCGACCCTCGGAACGGAAGAAGGAGCCGGGGATCTTGCCCGCGGCGTACATCCGCTCCTCGACGTCGATGGTGAGCGGGAAGAAGTCGAAGTGGTCCTTCGGCTGCTTGGAGGCGGTGGTCGCCGAGAGAAGCATCGTCTCGTCGTCGAGGTAGGCGGTCACGGAACCCGCGGCCTGCCGGGCGAGCAGCCCGGTCTCGAACTTGACGGTGCGGGTGCCGAACTTGCCGTTGTCGATGGTCGTCTCGACGGCAGTGATGACTGGTTCAGTCAAGGATTCGTCCTTGTCTAGGTCTCGGAGCGCCCCCGCGCCGGGCGTGTGCACTCGTTGTGCACGGGGCCGGTCTTCGATCGAGACCCTCAGGTCCGCGACGGACCTGGGAATCACTACCGAGGACCGAGCCGGACGGGCGGGCCGCTCCTGGTGATGTGTTCCATTTTTCGAGTGCCCGCGCGGCTGGCGCTAGCACTCATCGCTCAGCCTATCCGTCCCCTGCCCGAAATGCGGAACGGAGGCACGTGCGTGCCTCCGCGACGACATCACACGACGGTGACGGGGTGACGTACGACGGCATCGAAGAGGTAGCCGCCGGGATTGTGGGCGGCGACGTCGGGCTGGCTGCGGCCGGCCCGGTCGGTGGCCCGGACGAGGATCTCGTACGCCCCCGGCTCGGGGTTGCGCCAGGTGTGGTCCCACTGCGCCCAGCCGAGGCCGTGGCCGCCGGTCGGGCGGCCCGGCGCGTGCGGAACCGCCCGCGCCCAGGTCTCTCCCCCGTCGGTGCTGATCTCGACGCGAGCGATCGGCGCGGCGCCCGACCACGAGCGGCCGCTCAGCACGATGCGGTCGCCGGCCGGGATCTCGGCGTTCCACTCGAGCTCGAGGGCGGAGCGGACCGGGTTGACGGTGAGCGGGCCGCCGACGTTGTACCACTTCGTGTCCCACGGCGAGGTCAGCACGCTCGTGGACACCTCCAGCGAGCCGAGCCACTTGATGCTCGCGATGCCGATCCAGCCGGGCAGCAGCAGCCGTAGCGGGAAGCCGTGATCGGGCAGCAGGTCCTCACCGTTGGCGCCCCAGACGAGCAGGGCGTCGTCGAAGGCCTTCTCGACCGGGAACGGGCGCCGCACCCGGCCGTAGTCGACCCCCTTGTCCACGTAGCCGGCGTCGAGCCCGCTCGCCTGCACCGAGACCGCGTCCTGACGGATGCCGGCAGCGGTCAGGACGTCCGCCAGGCGTACGCCCTTCCAGCGGACCGCACCCACTGCGCCGAGCGTCCACTTGGTGCCACTGACCTCCTGGCCCTGCTGGGTGGTGAAGAAGCTGCGGCCGTTGCCGGTGCACTCGTGCACCGAGGTCGTCTCGACGTGCCGGAAGGACTTGAGATCGTCGAGGGTGAGCCGGACGCCGGCGGGGTCGCGCAGCCCGTCACCGAAGATCTCCAGCTCGTACGTCTCCGGGTCGATCTGCGGGGTCGCGGTGTGGTTGCGCACGAAGAGGTCGGCCTGCGGGGTCAGGTAGCGGCGCGGGTCGACCGAGTCCCAGCGGGTCTCGGCGTTGGTGCCGTAGTCGATGAACCGCTCGACGGGCAGCGGCTTGAGGATCGCCGGAGCACCCGCGGCGGCGCCGGCCGTCACCGAGTCAGTGACCTGGGTGGTGCCCACCGCTGCCGCTCCGAGCGCCGCAGTGGTGAGGAAGGTGCGTCGGTTCAGACCTGGGGACGTCATGCCGGGATATTAACATGACCCACTTACTCTTGTTTAAGTTTCGCCAGTCTGCTCGGCCACCAGATCCGATCGCCGGCATCGAGGTTGATGGCGGTGACCAGGATCGACCGGACGATCATCGTGTCGAGCATGACCCCCAGCGCGACGGTCACCCCGATCTCGGCCAGGAAGACCATCGGCAGCGAGCCGAGCACCAGGAACGTCGCGGCGAGCACGACGCCCGCCGAGGTGATCACGCCACCGGTCGAGGTCAGGCCGACGAGCGACCCTGCCCGGGTGCCGAGGACCTCCGCCTCCTCACGCACCCTGGTCATCAGGAAGATGTTGTAGTCGATGCCCAGCGCGACCAGGAACACGAAGGCGAACAGCGGGAACCCCGGGTCCGTGCCGGCGAAGCCGAAGACGAACTCGAAGATCAGCACCGAGATGCCGAGTGCCGCCCCGAACGACAGGATCACCGTGCCGAGCAGGATCAACGGGGCGAGCACCGCCCGTAGGAGCACCATCAGCACCAGCAGCACGACCAGCAGGACGATCGGGATGATCACCAGATTGTCGCGCTGACTGGCATCGAGGGTGTCGAGCATCATCGCCGAGGTCCCGGTGACCAGCGCGCCCGAGCCGTCCACGTCCTGCACCGCCGAGCGCGCGGTGGCCACGATGTCGTACGCCTCGGGCGAGGTCACGTCCGCGTCCACCACCGCCGCGATCGCGACGACGCCGTCCTGCGGCGGGCCGAGCGGGAAGCTCACCATCTGCCCCGCCGGGGTCTCGGTGGGCACCAGCCCGTCGACGCCGTCGAGCGCCTGCTGCACCTGCTCCTGCGCTGCGGCGTCGGCGACCACGAGGATCTGGTTGGACTGGTCTGCCATCTCGTGGTCGACCAGCACCTGCTGGCCGGTGATCGAGTCGAACTCCTTGGTGTAGGTCTCGTCCGATGCCAGTCCGTTGGCGTCGAGCCGGAACAGGCCGAGACAGGCGAGGAGCAGGAGGCCGGTCGTCACCATCCAGACCCTGCGCGGCCGGACCGACACCATCCGGCCGACTCTGGCCCACAGTCCGGTGTCGGTCGGGTCCTCCGACCCGAACGCCGGACGCTTCGGCCAGAAGACCCAGCGGCCGCAGATGACCAGCAGGGCAGGCAGCAGGGTGACCATCACCAGATAGGTCACGCCGATCCCGACGGCCACGACCGGCCCCATCCCGGAGGTCGAGTTCATCTCCGCGAAGGTCAGGCAGAGCATGGCCAGAGCGACCGTCACCGCGCTGGCGAGGATCGCCGGCGCGGCACGGTGCAGGGCATGCGCCATCGCATCGTGACGGTCCTCGAAGTTGCGCAGCTCCTCGCGGTAGCGGGAGACCAGCAGCAGGGCGTAGTCGGTGCCGGCACCGATCGCCAGGATGCTCAAGATGGCCTGGCTCTGGCCGTTGACGGTCAGCCCCGCCTCCTTCGCCAAGAAGTAGACCAGGCCCATCGTCACGCCCAGGCCGACCACCACCGAGACGATCGGGAAGAGCCAGAGCACCGGGCTGCGATAGACGAACAGCAAGATGACCACGACCACCGCGAGCGCGGCCAGCAGGAGCGTCGTGTCGATGCCGCCGAACGCCTCCGCCGCGTCGGCCGCAGAGCCACCCTGGCCGGTGACGTGCAGCCGTACGCCGTCGTGGTCGGCGATCCCGCGGACCTCGTCGACGAGGTCGGGCATCTTGTTCCAGCCGTCGGAGCCGAGATCGAAGGTCACGGTGAGCTGGGCGACCTCGCCGTCCTCGGACAACCGCGGCGGCTCGATCTCGCCCTCGACCCCGTCGAGACCGCCGAGCTCGGCGATGTCACCCGAGGCGACCGCAGCGAGGTCGGCTCCGGTGGTGGTGGTCGAGGTGTAGACGAGCGTGGTGGGGATCGCGTTGGGGTTCTGGAAGGGGCTCATCTTGTCGAACCCGCGGGTCGACTCCGCCGACTCCGGCAGCCACGAGCTGGCCTCGTTGTTCTGCACCTCGGTCAGCTTCCCGGCGAACCCGCCGAGCGCGACCACGGCAAGCAGCCAGAACACCACCACGACGTACTTGGTCTTCGGCCCGGTCAGTTTGCCCGCAATCTGTCGATGCACGGTCTCCACACTGCGCCTGATTCAGCCGAGAACGGGTAGGAATGCCCACTCGGGCCCAACCTTCCCTAAAACAGGCGAACGGGCCGCCCCCGATGTGGGGGCGGCCCGTTGCTGCGAAGATCAGGAGATCAACGACGAAGGCCGAGCTTCTCGATGATCGAGCGGTAGCGCTCGATGTCCTTCTTCTGAAGGTAGTTGAGAAGGCGGCGGCGCTGGCCGACGAGCAGCAGCAGACCACGACGGCTGTGGTGGTCGTGCTTGTGCTCCTTGAGGTGGTCGGTCAGGTGGGAGATGCGGTGCGACAGCAGCGCGATCTGCACCTCCGGCGAGCCGGTGTCACCCTCGGTCGTGGCGTACTCGGCGATGATCTTCTTCTTGGTCTCCGCGTCAGTTCCAACTGCCATGCGAAGGCTCCCTTCCGGCCCGTAGGCCTACTCGTTGCGCGGCGCGCCCGGGCCTGTTCACCGGGGCACTCTTGGTCCGCGGCCGATTTCACGGCTTGAGCCGCCGACCCCCATGGGTCGACAACCCGAGAAGATTAACAGCGAGCCGGCGTACGCCCCGAATCGCCGCCGGATCACGCTACGAGCACGAGACGCGCCACCAGTCGGCGCAACCTCCACCAGAACTTCATCGCTTCATCACCCTTGCCCTCGTCTCTCCGCCACATGGAACGACGCTGCGGAACCGAGATCGGTTGCATGGGTCGGGTCATGGCTTGTCAGCGGTACCCGGAGACACGCTCGGGGATGCGCTCGGCGACGCACTCGGCGAGGTCGTGATCCCGGGAAGGGAGGCCTTCGGTACGGTCGCCAGCGGCGGCTCCTGGATCGCCGGTGCGTCCTCGTTCCCCTCAGCGAACGC
Source organism: Nocardioides sp. NPDC006303 (assembly GCF_040613175.1). Lineage (NCBI taxonomy): Bacteria > Bacillati > Actinomycetota > Actinomycetes > Propionibacteriales > Nocardioidaceae > Nocardioides > Nocardioides sp. NPDC006303. The sequence goes on along the minus strand of NZ_JBEXRR010000039.1, from coordinate 3,479 downwards.
GTTCGGGTCGAGCGCGGTGTCCGGCTGGACCCGGCTGGGCAGCGGGAAGACATTGTAGAGCTGTGCCGCACCGTTGGACCACGGGTAGAGGATCCGCGGCTGCAGCGGCTCACCGGTCATCTCGTCGGTGCACACGACCTCGGCCATGTCGAGCTCGTCGCCGGTGACCGGTGGGAGCGGGGCCGCGGATGTCGAGGTGCAGTCGGGCTGGGTGACGACATCGATCGGCTTGCCCTCCTGGTCGAAGAGCTGGACACCGGTCAGCGGCTTGCCCGAGGCGTCGTACGGGTAGATGTTGCTGACCCACTTCCCGTTGGAGTAGATCCCGGCCTGCTCGTCCATCGGCGCGGCGTACCCGCCGCCGGCGCCGGCCTCGTTGAAGCCGTCGCTCCAGCCACGGTCGTAGGCGGTGCTGCCGCCACCCCCGCTCGCCCAGGTCATGAAGAGCACGAATGCGGCGAACGTGTTCAGGCCCAGGAGCACGACCCGTGCGGCGGTCCCCCGCTCACCTCCGGGCCAGATGCGACCGGCGCCGATGAACATGCTGACCGCCACCGCGACGATGAGGAGCAGCACGGCCGGGGCGCTCGACATGCTCCACCCGAACATCGCCGAGACCAGCCAGGCCGCGGCCCAGGCACGCACGATCCACCACAACGGCCGCAGCCAGGCGACCACAGGCCCCAGGTCCGTACGCAGCAGCTCACCGCCCTTGGCGACCGCCGCGTCGAAGCGGTCGTGGCCGGCGTCCAGGAACCCGTCGACCCGCTCCGCGAACCCCCGAGGCGGCTTCACGCCTACCGGGATGCCCGCGGCGGCCCGCAGCTCCTTGGCGTACTCGACCGGGTCGCCGAGCGCGTCGGGACCGCGCTCCTCGACCAGCTCGGTGAAGTCGGCCTCGAGCCCGTCGGTGATGTCGCTGAGCACCTCCGGGTCGAGGTCGTCGAGCTCGCGGCGTACGCGAGCCAGGAAGAGCCGCACCTCCGGCGCGACGTTCGGCTCGGCATCTGTGGTCGTCATGCGCTTGCCCCTCGGAGGATCTCGGTGACGGTGGTGGAGAAGTGGGACCAGTCCTCGCTCTGCTGCTTGAGCTGGCCTTGCCCGGCAGGTGTGATGCCGTAGTACTTGCGGTGCGGACCGGACTCCGACGGGACGACGTAGGAGGTCAGGGCGCCGGCGGCGTACAGCCGCCGCAGGGTGCCGTAGACCGACGCGTCGCCGACGTCCGTGAGCCCGCTGTCGCGGAGCTTGCGGACGATGTCATAGCCGTACGCGTCCTCGCCGTCGACGACGGCCAGGACGGTCAGGTCGAGCACCCCTTTGAGCAGCTGGGTGGTATCCATGCTTGGCACACTACTACGCAGTGCGCACTACTTGCCAGAACATTGCACCGCGCGCCGCCGAAGAAGACAGCGGCGTCGAGGAGCGGGCCCAGGATTCGGGTCGGCTAGGACCGGCCGCGTACGTCGCGGACGAAGTCCTTCCAGGCGGCCGTGTCGCCGGCCGGCCCGGAGGCCCGGGTGGGGCCGGTGAAGGTGCGCACCTGGACTGGCTGAACGGGCCGCCCCGACGGCGACGCGGGCGCGAGGCGGGTCTGGGCGGTCGGCACCGCGACGCTGGCGCGCAGCTGCTGGCCGTAGCCACCCGGCGCTCCCCCAGGGCCACCGGGGCCGCCAGGGCCACCGGGACCCGCGACACCACCGGGACCACCAGGGCCGCCGGACCCGCCGGAGATGAGCGAGGACATCGGCGTGTACTCCTCCACCTCATCGCTCTTGCCCGGCACCGCGAGCCAGATCAGGGCGATCAGGAACCCGGTCGCCCACCCGTAGGTCAGTCCGTACGCAGCACCCGACTCGAGCGCTTCGCCGAGCGTGGCCACGAACGACGCCGAGCTGCCGGCGAGGTAGGAGTAGAGGCTCCCGGCGACCTGTCCGGCGGCGGTGGCGACGATCGCGGCGAACCAACAGCCGAGGAACACCGGCCAGAACGCCCGCGGCCAGATGCCGATGGTGCCGAGCCAGGTCAGCAGCCAGGTGAGCACGAAGACGGTGCCGGTGAGGACGGCGGAGTTCACCAGGTCGTCGCCGGAGAAGAGGCCGCTGAAGGAGCCGTCGCCGAAGTAGGTGAGCCGGTCGCCGAGCAGCGCGGCCACCCAGCCGGCCGAGTCGGTGCCGTTCTCCTCCATCCAGGTCGAGAACGGCGCGGAGCCGGAGAGGAACTGCAGGACCCAGAGGCCACCGGTGACCAGGACCGCGTTGAGGAAGGCCGGGATGCCGCCGCGGGGGCGCTCGGCCTCGACCTCGGTCTCGTAGGCGGACGTTGGGGTTGGGTGGGGATCCATAGCCAACAATTCAACCGCACCTGGACCCTGCTGAACAGGCCGCGGGGTCTACGGCTCGGTAAGACCCTGCTGAAGGATGGGTCGCGCCCGCACCACGTCGGCGCGCATTTGCTCGACGAGTGCGTCGATCCCCTCGAAGGCGACCATGCCGCGCAGCCGCTCCACGAAGGCGACCTCGACCTCGACGCCGTAGAGCTCCAGGTCGTCGCGGTCGAGCACGTAGGACTCGACCCGGCGCCCGACTACGCCCTCGAAGGTGGGGTTCGTGCCGACCGAGATGGCGGCCGGGAACCGCTCGCCGGTGTCGCGCCTCGTCAGCCAGCCCGCGTAGATGCCGTCGGGCGGCACCGCGGTCAGCGAGTCGGTGGGCACGTTGGCCGTCGGGAAGCCGAGCTCACGGCCACGCTGGTCGCCCTTCACGACGACGCCGCGCACCGAGTAGGGACGGCCCAGCGCCTCGGCGGCGCCCGAGACGTCACCGGTCGCCAGACACGTACGGATATAGGTCGAGGACCACACCTGCGGCCCACCGTCGAGCGGGATCCCCTCGGCGGAGAAGTCGTGGATCTTGCCGTAGGCGACCAGGTCGGCCACGTCGCCGGCGGCCTTGCAGCCGTAGCGGAAGTTGGCGCCGACCACGCACGCCTCGGCGTGCAGCGCGTCGACGAGCACGCGCTGGGCGAAGTCGTCGGGTGACCAGTTGGCCATCTCCATGTCGAACGGCAGCGCGAGCACTGCATCGGCACCGGCCGCGAGCAGGAGCTCGGCGCGCTCCTCCATCCTGGTGAGCACACCGGGGGCGTGCTCGGGCCGCAGCACCGCCATCGGGTGCGGGTCGAAGGTGACCGCCACCAAGGTGAGCTCCTTGGCGTCCGCCACCTCTCGCCCCCGGCGCAGCACATGCTGGTGCCCGAGATGGACGCCGTCGAAGTTGCCGACCACGACACAGGTGCGGCCGAGGTCGGCGGGCACCTCGCTCAGACTTCTCCAGAACACGCCGCCAGAATATCCACCCTCGCTCCCCTTCTCGGGATCCGGGCCACCTGGCAAGCGTTCCACCACGCCGAGGCGTCGCCCCCGCAGGCCGAGACGTCACTCCGGTCGGTCGAGTTGGCACGGCTATGCCTACTCGACC
>NZ_JBEXRR010000038.1:0-57589 GCF_040613175.1 Nocardioides sp. NPDC006303 | reverse complement strand
CTACGTGGAGGAGTCGGTGATGCCGCTGCTCTTCCGCGAGTCCCCGCTCAACTCGGTCTGGGAGGGCTCCGGCAACGTCAACGCCCTCGACGTCCACGCTCGCTGGCGCTCGCGGCTCGACCAGCGGGTCAGGCGGCAGCCGCGCCGAGGATCTCCGCCACAGACGTACGCTGCGCCCGACCCGCCGCGAAGAGGCTGACCGCCACCGCGAGCAGGAGCCAGAGGACGAGGCCGCCGACCGGCGCACCGACCGCGGCACCGCTCTGCGCGACGGCGACCCCGCGGAGCGCCTCGGCGGCGAGCGGGACCGGCAGGATGCCCGCGAGCGCGCCGAACGGCGCGGAGGCCGTGGCGACCGGCAGCAGCCCGCCGAGGGAGACCAGTTGCAGGGCGAGGAAGGCGAGCGAGATCAGCCAGCCGCGGCGCTGGCCGGCGAGCGCGACGACGGCCTGGTGGACCGCAACGAAGACCACCGCGGCGAGCACCGCGATCCCGACCGTGGCGACCGGCGCCGCGAGATCTGCGCCGAGAAGACGGGCCGTCCCCACGAGGAGCACCGCCTGCGCCAGCCCGACAAGAGCCGCCGGCCACAGGCCGGCGAAGGTGAGCCGCCGCGCCGTGAGCGCGTCCCGCAGCCTCCCGGCGGGGAAGGCCGGACGGAGCAGGTAGATCGCGAGCGCACCGAGCCACAGGGCCAGCGCGATCACCGCCGGCGCCAGCCGGGTCGCCCCCGAGGTCGAGGAACCGGAAGCGACCGAGACCTGCACCGGGTCGGCGACGACCTCGGCCTGCTTCTCACCAGGAACCGCGATCTGCGAGGCACCGTCGTCGAGACCCGAGGCCAGCGAGTCGGCGCCCTCGGTCAGCGAGGACGTACCGGAGGAGAGGTCGTCGGCCCCGGAGGCCAGAGAAGCCGAACCGCTCTCGAGCTGCCTGGTCCCGGAGGCGAGCTGATCGGCCCCAGAGGCCAGCGCGGTGGCGCCGTCGTTGGTCTTCCCGAGACCGGACTCGAGCTCACGCGCGCCCTTGGCGAGGCGGGCGTTGGCGTCGGCGACCTGGGACGCCCCGGACGCGACCTTCCCGGCACCGTCCGCCGCCGACGAGATCCCTCCGCTCAGCTCGGGAGCCGCCTGCGACAGAGCCGAGGCTCCCGAGGCGACCTGCGCCGCTCCCGCGGCGAGCTGGTCGGCCTGCCCGCCACCGGCGCCGACCGCCGAGGCGGTGGCACCGCACAGCTGCGGCTTGGAGGCTGCGAGCAGCGGGTCGCTTGCGCACGCCTGCGCCCAGCCCTTGGCGAGCTGGGTGTAGCCGGCCACTCCCTCCGACACCTGCGAGGCGCCGGTCGCGAGCGACGAGGCCTGCGACGGGAGCCCCGCGGTCGACCTTTCGAGCTGGTCGAGCCCGCCGCTCAGCTCGTCGGCACCGGCAGCCAGTGAGGAGGCGCCCTTCGACGCCTTGCCCGCTCCCGCGGCCAGCGATCCCGCGCCCGACTCCAGCCGCGCGGTCCCGCCGGCGAGCGTGTCGAGCCCGCCCGCGACCTGCGAGGCGCCGTCGGCAGCCCCGGACGCACCGGAGCTGAGCGACCGAGCGCCGTCGGCGACCTTCCCGGCACCCGAGTCGGCGGCAGCGGTGCCGTCGGCGAGCTGGTCGGCACCGTCGGCGGCGGAGTCGAGGCTGGTCTTGAGCTTCCCGGTCTGGTCCCGGACCCCGTCGAGGTAGGTCGTCGTGACCGTACGTCCCAGGGTCGACGCCGACTGCCGCGCGACCTGCCGGGCGATTTCGGCGGTCACCTCGCTGGAGGCGTCGGACGCCTCCACGCTGACCCGGCCGGCGCTCGGGTCGCTCCCCTGCACCCCCGACAGCGTCTTGGACAGGTCCTTGGGGATCGTGATCACCGCCGCGTACGTCCCGTCCGCGTAACCCTCCCGCGCATCCGCTGCATCGGTGAGCTCCCAGCCGAGCGTGGGGCTCGCGGACGATCCCGAGGAGGAGACGAGATCCGCTGCCAGCGCCCGGCCGGCGTAGACCGTCTGCTTGCTCTTCCCGCTCCCCGTCGTCACCGGCTCGTCGAGGTTGACCACCGCGGCGGGCACCTTGTCGAGGTTCTCGGTACGGTCGCTCAGCGCGACGAGCGCGAGCGCCGTCACGACGACCGGCAGCAGGATCGCGGCCGCCACCAGGCGGCGGCCCGACCACCATGATTTCGTACGTTTCATCGGACTGTCTCCAGGTCGGCGACCGAGGCCGCAGGGTCGGTGAGCTCGGGATCGGGTGCGGTGCGTGCGGGCGCGGCATGCGCGAGCGCGTCCGCGACCTGCGGCACGGCGGGCAACGACGGCATCCCGAGCAGGACCGTCGTGCCACGCGAGGTCAGTGCGGACAGGGCGGCGAGCTGCCCGCTGTCGAGCGAGGTCGGGCTGTCGATGGCGACCAGCGCCGGCATACGCCGAGCGCCCACGAGCCGGAGCGCCTCCGCGACGTCGCCGACGAGAGCGGCCCGGGCGCGTACCGCGCCCGCCTCCTCCGGCAGCAGCCGGTCGAGCACGACGAGCTGACCGGCGAAACCGAGCCGCCCGGTGAGCGCCGCGAGCGCAGCAGATCGCGCGACCGGGTCAGCCCCGTGGACGATCCCGAGCCCTCCCGGCCGCAGGTGAAGATCGAGCGGCGCGAGCGCCCCCGACACCTCGACCTGCCGCGCGCGGACCGCGACCTCACCGTTCGAGGCGACGTAGTCGGCGTGCTCGAGGTGGTGGATGAGCGCCTCACCCTCGATGTCGAGGACCGGCATCCGCCGGTCCAGCCAGCCCGGCAGCCACCAGGCACCCCGCCCGAGCAGGGCGAGCACCGCCGGCACCAGCGTCATCCGCACGAGGAACGCGTCCACGAGCACACCGACGGTGAGCCCCAGCGCCATCGGCTTCACGATCGGGTCGCCGTTGGGCACGAAGGCCGCGAAGACGGCGATCATGATGATCGCAGCGGCGGTGACGACGCGGGCGCTGGCGGCGAAGCCGGTGTCCACGGAACGCCGGGCGTCGCCGGTGTGGACGAAGTCCTCCCGCATCCGGGAGACCAGGAACACCTCGTAGTCCATCGCGAGCCCGAAGAGCACGCCCATCAGGATGATCGGGAAGAACGCGATCACCGGGCCGACCTTGGCGACGTTGAACAGGTCGGCGCCCCAGCCCCACTCGAAGACCGCGGCGACCACCCCGAACGAGGCCGCCACCGACAGCACGTAGCCCAACGTCGCCTTCAGCGGGACCGCGATCGAGCGGAACACGATCGTCAGCAGGATCAGCGACAGCCCGACGACGACGGCCCCGAACGGCAGGATCGCGCCGGACAGACGAGCGCTGACGTCGATCGCGACCGCGGTCTGCCCGGTGACCATGACGTCCTCGATCCCGAACCGCTTCTCCAGGTCGGCCGAGTCCGCGCGGATCTCCTTGACCAGCGAGGCGGTCGCCGGGTCGCTCTTCTCGGTGGTCGGGTAGATCACCACGAGCCCGAGGTCGGCGGTCCGGTTCGGTGTGGCCAGCGCGACCTTCTGCACCCCGTCATAGGTCCCCAGCGCCTTGCCCAGAGAGTCCATCACCCCGATCGGGTCGGTGGTGTCGATGATGTCCGCGGTCACGAACAGCGGCGCGTTGTAGCCCGGCCCGAAGTCGCGGCTGATCAGGTCGTACGTCTCCCGCGGAGCACTCCCAGGCTCGGCGCTGCCGTTGTCGTTGAGCCCCAGCGCGAGGTCGCGCGCGGGGATCGCCAGGACGGCGATCACCAGCAGCGAGACCACGACGGTGAGGACCGGCACCTTGGTCACCAGCCGCACCCAGCGTGCCCCGAGAGTGGTGGCGTGAGGCCGCCCCTCCGCGACAGCCTCACGCCGATGGGCCCGAGACCCAGGTTTCGGACGCAGTCGCTCGCCCGCGATCGCGAGGAGAGCCGGCACGGCGGTGAGCGCGACGAGCACGGCGACCAGCACGGCCGAGGCGGCTGCGTACCCCATCACCGCCAGGAACGGGATGCCCGCGACCACGAGGCCGCACAGCGCGATGATCACGGTGACACCCGCGAAGATGACCGCACTGCCGGCCGTCGCGACCGCCCGAGCGATCGACTCCTCCACTCCGAGACCGGTGGCGAGCTGGCTGCGGTGCCGGGCGATCACGAACAGCGCGTAGTCGATCCCGACCGCGAGCCCGATCATCAGCGCGAGGGTGGGGGTGGTGGCCGAGATCGTGGTGACCGCGGCGACCGAGAAGATCCCCGCCATCGCGATCGCCACCCCGAGCAGCGCGGTCAGGATCGGCAGGCCGGCGGCCAGCAGCGACCCGAACGTGATCGCCAGGACCAGCAGGGCGATGAGGATGCCGATCCCCTCGGTCGCGCTGACGTGCACCCCGGTGACGGAGTACGCATCCCCACCGACATGAAGCTCGAGGGAAGACCCTGACGGCAGTTCCGCAGCTTCTTCCAGATCCGACGTCACACCCTCGGGGACCTCGTCGAGACCGAGGTCGAACTGCACCGTCGCCAGCGCGTCCCGGCCGTTGTCGCTGACGGTCCTGCTCTCCGAGGCCAGCGGGTCGGTGACCGTCGCGACGTGGTCCACCTTCTCGACCTGCGCGAGCACCTTCTCGATCTCTTGGCGGTGGTCGTCGATCTTCTCCCCCTCAGGGGCGACGAAGACCAGCTGGGCGGAGGTTCCGGAGACCTCGGGGAAGCGCTGCGTGAGCGCGTCCAGGCCCTGCTGGGACTCGGTGCCGGGGATCGTGAAGTCGTTCTGCAGCTTGCCGCCGAGGGAGACGGTCAGCGCACCCAGGAGCACCGCGAGCAGGAGCCAGAGCGCCAGCACGGTCTTGGCGTGGCGGGCGACCTGTCGGCCGAGTCGGTAGAGATAGGAGGACACGTTCAATACATTAACGCATTCAATACAAAAGTGTATCGTTGGCGTATGTGAGGATTACTACATGACCGAGGTGAAGGCCCCCAGGCGACGTACGAACACCCGCGCCCGGCTGCTGTCCGCGGCCGTCGACGTCTTCGTTGAGCGCGGGGCGCGCCGGGTCACCGTCGACGACCTGGTCAGCGCCGCCGGCTACACGCGCGGAGCGTTCTACTCCAACTTCGGCAGCGTCGAAGAGGTGCTGCTCGAGGCGTTCAAGGAGGAGTCGGAGAGGCTGATCGAGGCCGTACGCACCGCCGTCGGCGAGCACAGCGACGCCGACTCGAGCGGATCACTGATCGGCGCGGCCTTCGACGCGATCCGCCCCCTCCAGGACCACTGGTTCGTCCTGCAGAGCGAGGTGGTGCTGCAGAGCCTGCGCGACGCCGACGCGCGCGAGATCAGCTCGGCGACGTTCACGGCGCTCAGCGAGCAGCTCGTCGAGGTCGTCGACCTGGCCCTGGACCGCCTCGACCGCACCTCCACGATGCCGACCGACCTCCTCGCCCAGACGATGATGGGCGTGTTCCTCCACAGCGTCACGATGCGTACGATCCGCCCCGACGACCCCCGTGCCGACCGGCTTCTCGAAGACGCGCTCCCCCAGATCATCGATGGGCTGTCGATCCCGAGGACCTCCGCCTAGGCTGAGGCCGATCCCAGGTCTCGGGTCGACTCTCAGGGGGTTTGTCACTATGGGCGCACCGACATGGGTGTGGCTGGTCACCGTCGTCGCGATCGTCGGCCTGCTCGCGTTCGACTACGTCTTCCACGTACGCAAGGCCCACACGCCCACGCTGAAGGAGGCGGCCATATGGTCGGCGATCTACGTTGGGATCGCGCTCCTGTTCGGCGTCGGCGTGCTGGTCTTCGGCGGCGGCGCGATGGGCGGAGAGTACTTCGCCGGCTACATCACCGAGAAGGCGCTCTCGGTCGACAACCTGTTCGTCTTCCTGATCATCATCACCAGCTTCCGGGTCCCCCGCGATGACCAGCAGAAGGTGCTGCTGTTCGGGATCACGTTCTCGCTGATCGCCCGCACCGGGTTCATCTTCGTGGGCGCCGCACTGATCAACACTTTCGCCTGGGTGTTCTACCTGTTCGGGCTGATCCTGCTGATGACGGCAGGCAACATGCTGAAGCCCGACGACGATTCCGACAAGGAGAACTTCGTCGTCCGGCTGGCCCGCAGGCTGTTCCACGTCAGCGAGCACTACGACGGCGACAAGCTCTTCACGATGGAGAACGGCAAGCGCATCCTGACGCCGATGCTGCTGGTGATGGTGGCCATCGGCGGCACCGACATCCTCTTCGCCCTCGACTCGATCCCGGCGATCTTCGGCCTCACCCAGAACGTCTACCTCGTCTTCACCGCGACCGCGTTCTCGCTGCTGGGCCTACGCCAGCTCTACTTCCTGCTCGACGGCCTGCTCGATCGGCTCATCTTCCTGTCCTACGGGCTGGCCGCGATCCTCGCCTTCATCGGCGTGAAGCTGATCCTGCACGCGCTCCACGAGAACAACGTCCCGTTCATCAACGACGGCGAGTCCGTGCACGTGGTCGAGATCAGCACCGGCCTCTCCCTGACCGTCATCCTCGGCGTACTCGTCGTGACCGTCGTCGCCTCACTCTTCAGCAAGCGCGGCCGCGCGAAGAACGCGATCGGCAACGCCCGCCGGCACGCCGCCGCCTACCTCGACTCCGAATACACCGCCGACCCGGCCGAGCGCGAGCGCATCCACAACGCCCTCCTCGCCGAGCGCGACCTCATCGTCTCCCTCGGGCCGAAGTACCTGCAGATCGCCCGAGAGGAGACCCCGCTCATGGAACTCCTCGAACGCGCCCTCGCCAGCCACAACGCAGCCGTCGAGCGCGGCGAGGCCACCCCGGCAGGCCCCCCGAAGATCCTCCGCGAGGAGTAGGGCGACCTCTTCCCGGCTAGCAGCAGACGACCTGCTGCACCTTGAACAGAGTGTCTTCCTGGCGCTGCATGTTGACGTAGCCCTGGTCCACCCAGACCACCCGGAAGAGCCCGTCCCCGAGGTCCTCGACCCGTCGCTCGCCGTCGGCGTCGAGTTCGTCGAGGATGTGGTAATAGAAGCCGTCGCCGCCGTTGGCGTCATCGGTGCAGTCCCAGGCGGCCGGGTCATCGAGGTCGGGCATGTAGAGGCCCGCGGCTTCGCAATCACCCGCCTGGAGCGCGTCGACGAACCGAACGGCCGCGGTCTCCGCGCCGCTGACCGGCTGCCCCGCGGCGGTCTCTGCGCCGCTGGCCGGCTCCTCGGCCGGACCGCGCGCCACGAACCAGGTCGCGGCGCCGCCCAGCACAAGGGCGACGACGACGGCAGCCGCGACGAGGACGGCGTTGCGCCGGCCGCGCGCGGGCGGCTGCGGCTGCGGCTGCGGCGATGTTGGCGACGGCGAGCGAAGCACGGTCTGCGCGTCCGAAGGGGGAGGTACGGCCACCGCCCGCCCCTCGGCCGCGGCGGTGAGTGCCGTGGCAAAGCTCGCCGCGTCCGGCCAGCGGTCCTCGGCCCTCGGCTCCAGAGCCCGCATGATCACCGCAGACACCGTTGCCGGCACGGGCGCGACCGTGCCGAGCTCGGGAACCCGGGACACCACCGTCAACGCCGGCGCGGGCGAGCGGCCCGCGAACATCGCCCACGCGACCGCGCCCAGGCTGCGTACGTCCGCGCGATGGTCGATCGGCAGGGACTCGTCGAACTGCTCAGGCGCCATGTAGGCGGGCGTGCCGATCTGCCGGGTCACCTCCGAGTGCTGATCGAGCGCGCGGGCCACGCCGAGGTCGGCGACCATCGCGCGCAGCCGCCCGTCGGAACCGCCGGTGAGCAGGATGTTGGCCGGCTTCACGTCGCGGTGGATGACCGAGCGCACGTGCAGTGCGTCGAGGCCGGACGCGGCCTGTGCCACCAGGTCGGCCACCAGCTGCGGCGGCATCCCCTGAGGGTGCTGGGTGATCAGCTCCGCGACGCTGCCCCCGTCGGCGTACGACATCACGAAGTAGGGCGCACCCGTCGGGGTCTCGCCGATGTCGTGGACCGAGACGACATGGGGCGAGTCCACCGACCGGAGGAAGCGCGCCTCCTGCAGGAACCGCTCCCGGATGTCGGCCGCCTGAGTCCATTGGGCACTGAGCACCTTCACGGCAACGGGCGAGTCGAGGTCGGGGTCGTGGTAGAGCCACACCTCGGCGAATCCGCCGGAACCGAGCGGCTTGACCTGGCGCAGGCGCCCGAGGGTCTGGGGAAGGGTCACCGGGACATTATGAGGCCGGGCTCCAGCCGACACGCGCGACCCGCGGATCTCGCCGGCCCCACTCCTGCTGCACCGGACTGGAAGCAGGTCACGACTGGCGCATGCCTGATCACCTTCTTCCGTTCGCGGCCGAGCGGCGTTCCTGGTCCCGGAACTTCGCAGGCGATGAGCCGACCACGCGGCGGAACGCGGTGCTGAACGCGCTCTCGGACTGGTAGCCGGTGGCTCGTGCGAGCTCAGAGATCGACAGCGCGTCGCGGGCGAGGGCGTCGCGAGCGAGGCTCATACGCCACTGAATGAGGTACTCCAGGGGCGGGACCCCGACGTGGCTCTTGAATGCCTGGGCGAACGCGGAGCGCGACATGTGGCTGATCTCGGCGAGCTCGTTGAGGTTCCAGGAGTGGGCCACGTCCGCGTGCACTGCACGTAGCGCGGCGCCGATGCCGTCCTCGTTCAAGGCGCCGAGCCAGCCGGTGGGCCGGTCTGTCCGGCCGGCGTGAGCACGCAGCATGTGAACCAGCAGGATCTGTGCGAGGTGGTTCTGCACCAACGGGCCGCCGGCGGCGGGGACCCCGACCTCGGTGGCCAGGAGATCGATCAGTTGCGCAAGCCGGCTTCCATGAGGATCGGAAGCGCGGACGATCACGAGCGGCGGCAGCAGATCAGTCAGGAGTGCCGCGTTCTGGTCGTCGAACGCGATGTGCCCGACGCAGAGGTAGAGGTCGTCCTCGGCCTCCGGGCCGATCCGAACGAACCCGTCCTCGGCCCCCGCCCACACCGCCTCCGCCGAGCGCGGGCTGACGTCGGGCGTGCTGGCCAGTACGTACGGTGGCGGGTTGCCCAGCATGAACGTGTCGCCTTCCTGCAGACGCACCGGCTCATGCCCTTTGAGGATCAGCCAGCACTTGCCGCGTACCAGACCGCCGATCCGCACATGCAGGAACGTGTCGAAGCTCAACGCCCACTCACCCACGGCCCGAAGGCTGGGCGCGATCACCGTGTGGGGCTTGAGCAGGCCGATCGCGTCGGCCACTGGATCCTGGAAGCCGAGCACCACCCGGCACCTCCTGGACGATACGTAAAGGATCGCGGACTTTGGATTATGGATCTTACTGCAATGGCGTCGCAGTATCGATGTCGTAGGTAGATCACCGGCACACGAATACAGATCGGCAACTAGCGAAGTGATGGAGAAGACTCACATGGGACATATGGACGGCAAGACGGCGGTAGTCACCGGCGGAAGCAGCGGGATCGGCCTCGCCGCCGCCGTGCGACTGGCGGACGAGGGTGCGTATGTGTTCGTCACCGGGCGGCGTGAGGCCGAGCTGGAGGCCGCCGTCAAGACCATCGGATCGGACCGGGCTACGGGTGTGACGGGCGACATCTCCAAGTTGGCCGACCTGGACCGGCTCTACGACGCGGTCCGGGCCCGCGGCAACGGGTTGGACGTGCTCGTGGCGAACGCGGCCGTCGGCACATTCGTGACGTTGGAGCAGACCACCGAGGAGCACTTCGACCAGACCTTCGGAGTCAACACCCGAGGCACTCTGTTCACCGTGCAGAAGGCGCTCCCGCTGCTCAACGACGGCGCCTCGGTCATCCTGACCGGCTCCACGGCGGCCGATCGTGGCATGGAGGCGTTCGGCGCGTACGCGGCATCGAAGGCGGCGGTGCGCTCCTTCGCGCGGACCTGGTCGACCGAGCTGAAAGGTCGTGGCATCCGGGTCAACGTGGTCTCGCCGGCATGGATCGAGACTCCTGGGGGCACCGCGGCTTTCGGCGACGAGGAGACCGCCCGGGCGATGAAGGAACATGTCGCAGCGACCGTGGCCAAGGGCCGCATGGGTCAGCCCGAGGAGGCTGCCGCGGTCGTGGCGTTCCTGGCCTCGGAGCAGAGTAGCTACGTCGTCGGCTCGAACCTCTACGTCGACGGCGGAGAGAACCAGACCTGAGCCCAGACCTGAGAAGGTCGCGAGCCGTTCCACCGATGAGACCATCGACGGCGTCGCCCGGTCGCTGCTCACAGCGCCCGGGCGACGGCTCGTCAGCGCTCTCTTGGAGGCCGCCGCGCTCACAGCGCCGCTGATCACCTACGGAGGAACTCCATGAGGGCAGCGTTGACCTCGTCCGCATGGGTCCACAGGAGGCCGTGGGGAGCACCCTCGACCTCGACGTAGTCGGCGTCAGGGACCGCCTCGTGGAAACGGCGTGCCGTAGCGTCGATGGGAAGGATGTTGTCCTTCGTTCCGTGCAGGATCAGCGTCGGCTTGCCAGCCGCGCGAACCGCGTCGACATCGCTGCGGAAGTCCTCGATCCAGGTCGGGACGACTGCGTACGCGGCCACAGGCGCACTGCCGATCGCGACGTTCCAGCTGCCGGTGACGGCCTCCTGGCTGATCCGAGAGCCGAGGTTCTCGTCCAGGTTGTAGAAGTCCTTGAAGAACTGCGTGTACCAGGCGTAACGGTCGTCCTTGGCGGCCGCGGCGATGCCGTCGAACACGTCCTGCGGGACGCCCCCGGGATTGTCGTCGCGCTGGACGAGGAACGGCTCGAGGGACGCGAGGAACGCGAGCTTTGCGACGCGCTCATGCCCGTATCGGGCGACGTACCGCGCGAGTTCACCGGTGCCCATCGAGAAGCCCACGAGTACGACGTCGCTCAGGTCGAGGGTCTCGAGGACCGTGTTCAGGTCGGCGGCGAAGGTGTCGTAGTCGTAGCCGCTGCCGACCTTGGACGACTGCCCGAAGCCGCGGCGATCGTAGGTGATCACCCGGTAGCCCGCCGCGAGCAGCTCGCGCGTCTGCTTCTCCCAGCTGTGGCCGTTCAGCGGATACCCGTGGACGAGCACCACCGGCTGTCCGGTTCCCTGATCCTCGTAGTACAGCTCGACTGGCGTGCTGTTCTCCTGCCCAACAGTGATGAAAGCCATCATCTTTCCTTTCTGTCTGCGTGGGGGATATCGATATAGGGGGACATTCGAGGCGGGGTCAGAGCTGTTCCGGCGGCGCCATGCGGTAGACGAACTCGCCGAGGCCTGACTGCGAGATCGCGAAGATCGTGCCGGCGAGGCCCTCTTGAGTGGCGGCCATGCTCAAGTCGCCCAGGCGGACCGCCTCGAACCCGGCATCGTGGCTGAGCCGGCTGACGACGTCGTGGGCTTCGTCGTCGCCGGACCACAGGTTGCTCGGTCGTACGCGCGCACTGGCGACCCGGCCGAAGAGCGAGGCGAAGTTGGTGCTGAACGCCTTGGCCGTCGTCCCGCCGGTCACCGACTTGACGTACTCGGCGTTGGAGGCGAACCCGGCCGGAGGCCGCGCGCCGCCGTAGAGGTTGGTGGCGTCGAGCACGGTCTTGCCCTCGATCCCGACGACCGATGACAGCGCTGCCTCTACCGCGACTCCTGGGACCGCGAGCAGAACAGCTTCGGAGCCGCTGACGTCACCACCGTCTCGCCCCAGCCGGAGCACGTGGTGGCCGGCGTTCTCCCAGAGATCGGCCAGTCCACCGCCGATGTTGCCGCGCCCGATCACGGTGATGTTCATGCCGACCACGACCCCTCAGGGTGCTCGACGACAAGAAGGGCGCCGGAGGGGCAGCGCCCGATCACCTCTCGCAGGGTCTGAGCGGTTCCCTCCGAACCGGCTTGCGTGGGGTCGATCCACGGCCTAGCGGAGGGATCGAAGACGGCGGGCATCCCACGTACGCACTCGGCCGCGTGCTGACACACATCACCGTCGAACGAGACGTCGACCACGGGCCCGGTGTAGGTCTTGCGCGTCATGGTCAGTCCTTCGCCGTCGACGGGGGCACGCGCTTCACGAGTGCGACGTACTCGCGGTGGTTCCCGATCCAGCCCTTGATGAACGGGCACAGCGGCATCACCTTGCGCTCGCTGGTGTCGCGGACGTCGTCGAGAGCGAACCTGGCGATCGCCGAGCCGACGCCCTTCCCCTCGTACGCCGGGTCGACCTCGGTGTGGGTGAACACGATCAGGTCGGTGGCGAGGATGTACTCCGCGAACCCCACCACGGTTCCGTCCACACGCGCTTCGTAGCGCAGACGTTCTGGGGCATGTGCGACCTCAATATCGATGTCTGTCATCTCTCGTCCTTGCTCGGTGTCCGCGTATTTGTTTGCGCGCACAAGTATCCTACCCGCGCAGGCAAGTTGCTCCTTCGACCGTTAGGACCACGCATCATGCAGTTCGGGATCTTCAGCGTCGGGGACGTCACCCGGGACCCGACCACCGGCTACACGCAGAGCGAGGCGGAGCGCATCCGCAACATCGTCCGCCTCGCGCAGCGAGCCGACGAGGTGGGCCTGGACGTCTTCGCCATCGGGGAGCACCACAACCCGCCGTTCATCCCTTCGTCGCCCACGACCCTGCTGGGCCACATCGCGGCGCTGACGGAGCGCATCATCCTCAGCACATCGGTGACGCTGATGACGACCAACGACCCCGTCAAGGTCGCCGAGGACTACGCGATGCTCCAGCACGTCGCCGACGGCCGGCTCGACGTGATGCTCGGAAGGGGCAACACCGTCCCGGTCTACCCCTGGTTCGGGAAGGACATCCGCCAAGGCGTTGCCCTGGCGCTGGAGAACTACAACCTGCTCCACCGGCTGTGGCGGGAGGACGTCGTGGATTGGGAGGGCAAGTTCAGGACTCCATTGCAGGGTTTCACCTCGACACCGCGACCGCTGGACGATGTCGCGCCGTTCGTCTGGCACGGCTCGATCCGAACTCCCGAGATCGCCGAGCAGGCGGCGTACTACGGCAACGGCTTCTTCGCCAATCACATCCTGGCCCCCAATCTCGCCTTCAAGCCGCTCGTCGACCTCTACCGCAAGCGGTTCGAGCACTACGGCCACGGCACCGCGGACCAGGCGATCGTCGGCCTCGGCGGGCAGGCGTTCATCGCCCGCCGGTCGCAGGATGCGGTCGAACGATTCCGCCCGTACTTCGAAGCCTTCCCCGTCTTCCGCGGAGCGCGCTTGGAGGATTGGATGACAGGTACGCCGCTGACGGTCGGCAGTCCGCAGGAGGTCATCGACAAGACGCTGACGTTCCAGGAAGGCTTCGGTGACTACCAGCGCCAGCTCTTCTCGGTCGACAGCATGGGCCTGCCTGTCGAGGTCGCACTGGAGCAGGTCGAGATCCTCGGAACCGAGGTCGTTCCAGTTCTGCGCAAGGAGATGGAGTCGCGCCGCGCGGCAGGCGTTCCCGAGGCACCGACCCATGCCTCGTTGGTCGCAGCCAAGTACGGCGACGGCGAGCCCCGCCAGCCGCGGCCGAACCCCAATCGTGGCGACAACCTGTCCGGCCCGTCCCCCTACGAGGACAGCGACCCGACCGTCGCCGCCCAGTTCCCGGCGGCGCTGTGATGAGCGACGTGACCATCGCCGTCCTCACCGCCGGCGTGAGCGACCCGTCCTCGACCCGGCTCCTCGCCGACCGAGCGGCCCAACGCACCGCCGACGCCCTGGCTGCCTCCGACCTGAGCCCGACGTTCCGCTCGATCGATCTGTCGACGATCGCGGTCGACATCGCCCAGGCACTGGTCTCCGGCATGCCGAGTCGAAAGGTCACCGCCGCCATCGAGGATCTCGCGGAGTCCGACGCGATCATCGCGAGCACCCCGGTCTACAAGGCCGGGATCAGCGGGCTGTTCAAGTCCTTCGCGGACCTTCTCGACAACGACCTGCTCATCGCCAAGCCCGTCCTCCTGGCCGCCACCGGAGGCACGAGCCGGCACGCAATGGTCGTCGACGAGCAGCTCCGGCCACTGTTCGCGTTCCTGCGTGCGATCCCGATGCCGACATCCCTGTACGCCGCCCCGGAGGACTGGGGCTCACCGGACCTGGGCGACCGGACCTCCCGAGCGGCCGGCGAGCTGGCCATCTTCCTGCGGAATGGCACCGGCCCCCAGATCGCTGAACAGAACTGGGGCCGCCATCGACATCAGTTCGGCGGCACCGCTGCGGGCGCGCCGCAATCGGTCGACGATGTCGACTTCTCGACCGACCTGATGCGTCTCGCGGCCGGCGGCGAAAGGGAGCAAGGAACGTGAAGGTACTCATTCTCGGCATCAGCGGCGCGATCGGCGCTCTGCTGGCCGACAAGCTGACCGCGGGAGGGACCGAGGTTCACGGGCTGGTCAGAAAACCGGCACAGCAAGTCGACCTCGCTGCGCGCGGCGTCGAGACCACGCTCGGCGAGCTGAGCACGATGTCAGCCACGGAACTGGCACGCGCCGCAAACGGTTCCGATGCGATCGTCTACACCGCAGGCTCCAACGGCGGCGCTCGCGAAGTCACCAAGGCGATCGATGGCGACGGCGTCGCCAAGGCTTTGGAGGCAGCACGCCTGGCGGGGGTCAGACGGTTCGTACTGGTCTCTGTCCTCCCCGAGTCGTGGCGCGAGCGCGACAACCCGGACGAGGTCGAGTACTACTTCGCCGTCAAGAAGCAGGCCGACATCGCCGTCACCCGCAGCGACCTCGACTGGGTGATCCTCCGCCCCTCGCTACTGATCGATGACCCTGCCCTCGGCACGATCTCACTCGGCCCTGCCGAGGCCCACGGCGAGATCGCTCGCGCGGACGTCGCCGAGACCCTCACCGAACTACTCCTCGAGCCACGCATCCGACGGCAGATCCTCGAGCTCAACACCGGCACCACCCCGATCCGTGAGGCCGTCCGGGCCAACGTCTACTGATCAGCGGCCGCGGCGACGAACCGGCGGTCCGATCTCGGCCTGAGCGATCGCCGCGAGCGCATCGGCGAACGCGGCCAGATCGACGTTCTGGAGATGATCCACCACGTGGCGCCGGACACTCTCCAGGTGCACCGGCCAAGCCTTCTTCAGACACTTCAGTCCGGCCGGGGTCAAGCGCGCCAGCTGGCCGCGACCGTCCGTCGTCGAACGGATCCGCTCGACCAAGCCCGCACGCTCCAACCGCTCCACGACACGGGTCAGCCCGCTGACCGAGATCGCTACGTAGTTGGCGAGCTCGCTCATGCGCAACGAGCGCTCAGGAGCCTCGGACAGGTTCATCAGCACGGTGTACTCCGTGAGACTCAGGCCCTCCGACTGCATGAGATCGGAGTCGAGCACCCGCGGAATCACCACGACTGCCCGCCCCAACGCACGCCAGGCAGTCTCCTCCTCGGGCGACAGTGGGGCCACCTCCCCAGTTGCTGCACTCCGACCATCCATACCGATGAGGCTAGCGGGTAGTTGCTTGACGTAATAACGATCCCTTGGGCGGCCGAAGTCACCCAGGGCTCAGGCGACGTGGCGGCTCCGGAAGGAGGTCGGCGAGGTGCCGTGCAGACGCTTGAAGGCAGCGCTGAGGGCGAACGCGTTGGCGTAGCCGACGCGAGCGGCGATCGCCGACAGGGTCAGGTCGGTGCCGATCAGCAGGTCGGCGGCCAGGGCGAGCCGCCACCGGGTCAGGTACGCCAACGGCGGCTCGCCGACATGCTCGGTGAAGCGCCGAGCCAGAGCGGCTCGCGAGAGACCGACCTGCTCACCGAGGCCGGCGACCGTCCACGGCAGCTGTGGGTGCTGTTCCATGGCGCGCAGCACCGCGGCCACCGCGTCATCGGCGGGAAGGGCCGGGGAGGCCGCGAGCACCTCACGCACGGCTTTGACCACGAGTACGTCCAGCAATCGGTCGAGCAGGGCCGCCTGGCCGGCCTCCTCGCGCACCAACTCTGTGGACAGGAGGTCGAGAACGGCGGTGTCGAAGCCGCGCAGCACCACGCTGGTCGGCAGCCGGGACAGCAGCAGCGAGCCCACCGAGGTCTCGCGCTCATAGGTCCCGATGAGCATCACGGTCGCCTCCGGCGAGCGACTGTTCCCCCAGGTGCGTACGCCCAAGGCCAGCTCCTCGGCCAGCAGAGCCCCGCTCGGGTCGACGCAGACCTGGCCGGGCAGGATCCGGATGTCGGCGGGGCGATCGGCCGAGTCGGCGATGACATAGGTCGCCGGCCCGCGGCACACGATCACGTCACCTGCCGCCACCTCCTGCGGCCCCTCGCAGCCGGTGAAGACCGCCCGGCCGCGTGCGATCGCGATGACCGTGAGCGGCACGTCGTCCTCAGCGGTGATCGACCACTCCCCGGCGAACACGGCCTTCAACAGGAAGGCGGCCTGGGCCCGTGGCCCGTCCATGAGCAGATCCAGCGACGACATGGTGAGACGATAACGCATGCTGCCTGGAGCCGAACGTATTCCGTCGTCGCTCCCGGCGGGCCAGATTAGAGGCATGACAACTCTCATCACCGGCGCCACCGGCAAGACCGGCCAGCGCGTCGCCCGCCGCCTCGAGACCCTCGACCACGACGTACGGGCGGTCACGCGCCACTCGGCAACCCGGTTCGACTGGCACGACCGGACCAGCTGGTCGGAGGCCCTCGACGGTTGCGAGTCGGCCTACCTGACCTTCCAGCCCGACCTCGGCCTGCCGGGTGCCGACGAGATCATCGGTGCGTTCGCCGCCCAGGCGGTCGCCGCCGGCTGCAGCCGGCTCGTACTGCTCTCCGGCCGCGGCGAGGCGGGTGCCCAGCGAGCCGAGCAGGCCATGATGGCCTCGGGCGCTGAGTGGACGATCCTGCGTTCGGCCTTCTTCCTGCAGAACTTCACCGAAGGTGCGTTCGCGGACGAGCTCGCGGCCGGGTCGCTCACCATGGTCGAGCACACCGTCGCCGAACCGTTCGTCGACGCCGACGACATCGCCGCCGTCGCCGTCGCAGCCCTCCTCGACAAGGGCTATGTCGGCCGGGTCCTGGAGCTCACCGGCCCGCAGCTGCTCACCTTCGAGGAGGCCGCGCACGCCATCGGCGGGCCCGCCGTCACGTACCGCTCCATGCCCACCGAGGACTACGTCGCGGTCCTGACCGCGGCCGGGTTGCCGGCGCCCGACGCGGCCGGCCTGGCGTACCTCTTCGAGGAGGTTCTCGACGGACGCAACGCGTACGTGACCAGCGACGTCGATGCGGTCCTGGGCCGCGCAGCTCGAAGCATCGATGACGTCGACCGGGGTGAGCAGTCATGAGCGAGCTCGTACTCACCGGCGCGAGACTGCTCAACGGCGTCACCGCCGGCATCTACATCGCCTTCCTCGTCGCCTTCATGCCGGCGCTGCACGGCCAGCCGGACGAGGTCTACGCACGGGTCATGAACCGGCTCAACGTGGTCATCGTCAACCCGGTGTTCCTGGCCTTCTTCCTGGGCGCCCCGCTCCTGGCCCTGATCCTCCTCGGATGGCACCGGACCCCGCTCTCCATCACCGCCGCCTGCCTCGCCGTCGCCGCCGTCGTCATCACCTTCGCGGCGAACCTGCCGCTGAACGACGCCCTGGCGAACGGCGGCGCCGTGTCCTCGTTCGAGAAGCCCTGGCTGATCTTCCACACCCTACGAACCCTCACCGCCACCGGCGCCTTCGTCCTTCTCAGCCTGCCCGGAACGATCACGGATCGGGCCTAGGCGCCCGAGCAACGTGACGTCAGCCGCAGTGCGGCAGATCGGCTGCGAGCCGAGGGCACCGCGGCGTACCTTCGTTCACGACGGATCGTCGGGGAACCAAGCAGGTCGGCAGGGGGCCGGGCTGCGGCGGTGGACGTCATGGCGTGAGGGGTTGGGATGACGTCGTCGCAGGTGGATCGACGGGTGCCTGTGGAACACAGGTGGCTGGGGCTGGACCGGAGGTCGATCCCGTACGCATTGGTTGCGTTCGCGGTCTTAGCCCTCTGGGCGTGGGTGATGCCGTGGGTCGACGACCAGGTGACATGGGACGACTCGACACGTACGGGTGAGGCATTCCAGGTGACCGAGGACGTGACGATGGCGGTCCCGCCCGGGTGGGGAGTGGTCGCCGGTCTGCGGACGACGGACGACCCGCGCGGGGGTGAGGATGCGGCCGATCAGGTCGTGCTGGTCAAGAACGGGGTGGCGTTCTCGATCCTGCAGGGCCCGTTCGACGAGAGCCCGGTGCGGCTGCTCGACCAGGCCGAGCGGATCACCGGAGCGTCGACGGAGGGATACCACGTCTCGAGCGAGACACGTGATGTCACGACGGCTGCAGGGCTGCGCGGGGTTGCCTCAGAGTTCACCACCCCCGAGGGCGCGGGAGTCGTGACCGCGTTCGTCGTCGATGGCCGCGGCATCGAGATCCAGACCGTGGGCCCGCAGTCCCAGCTCACTGCGATGAGGACGGAGACCGACGCGATGATCGACTCCCTTGCCAAGAGCGGAGACGAGTCTTGATGAGCACCACGACCGACGATGCCAGCACGCCGGACATCCCCGCGACCCCTGAACTGCTAGCCCGGCGTACGGCGGCGATCGCGGAGTCCGGCTGGGGAGCCAGCTTCCACCTCTTCCAGCCCCGCAACCTGTGTCTGTGGGTCTACCTGCTGCTCGTCGTCATCGGCGCTCACCAGCTCTATCAGATCGCAGTCCCCACGGCGGGGGTGTTCGCGGAGGCCGACATCGCCGGGGTCGCGTCGGCCGGCGTCTTCTGTCTGGTGTTCCTGCTGTTCCTCCATTACTTCGACCGCTATGAGCGCACCCCGGCACTGCTGGCAGCGACCGCGTTCATCGGTGGCGGGATCGGCGCCCCGTGGGCGATGGCTCTACCCGGCAATGCTGCGTTGATGGACATCTACACCAAGACCTTCGGCCAAGCCTGGGCAACAGACTGGGAGGCCGGCCTCACAGCGCCCTTCGTGGAGGAGACCGCCAAGGGCGCGGTGTTTCTGCTGATGCTCGGTCTCGCGCCGGTGGTCATCCGCACGGTCTACGACGCACTCATCGTCGGTGCCTACGTCGGCCTGGGCTTCCAGGTCCTCGAGGACATGCTCTACGGCCAGAACAGCGCCTACCAGAACTTCGGGGTCGACCAGGTTGGATCGGTGCTGCACACCTTCGTCCTCCGGTCCGCAAGCGGGGTCGCCTCCCACGCGATGTACACCGCGATCTTCGCGGCCGGCATCCTCTACCTCGTCGGCACCCGCGCCCAGCCACGCCGTGTCGGCCGCGGGCTACTGCTGATGGCTGCAGCCGTGCTCGTCCACGGCCTCTGGGACTCGATGCTCGCCCTCAGCAACGCCAACGGTTTCGTCATGGCTGCCCTGATGATCGGCATCACCCTCACCAGCGTCGGGGCGCTCTTGGTGGCACTTCGCTGGGGCGCGCACCGCGAGCGCGGCTGGCTGCGCGACGTGCTGGCACCGGAGGTCACCAACGGCACCATCACCGAGCTCGAGCTCACCGCCCTTGCCGGTGAGCCGTCGCGCCGACGCAAGGACCGCAAAGCGGCTATCGAAGGCCGCGCCGACGGCATCAGCAGGCGCCGCCAGAAACACGTCCTCGCCGCCAGCCTCGATCTAGCCCACGATCTCTCCGAGAGCAACGGCAAGGACACCTCGTCCGTGCAGCACTCTCGCGCCGAGGTCCAACGGCTGCGGACTCATTGAGTTTCGCTCACGGGCCGCGTCCTCGACCCCACCCCGACCTTGGCGTGCGGCGGAAGAGAGCGACGTGGAGCCGGGTGCGCAAGCCGGGAAAGAAGAACCGCCTCACCCCGGCGATCTGGCTGGGATGAGGCGGTTCTGAGGTGCTGCGCGCCTGTAGGGATTCGAACCCCAAACCTTCTGATCCGTAGTCAGATGCTCTATCCGTTGAGCTACAGGCGCAGTGTTACCGAAGCAACGTGTAGAAGATTAGCGGAAGATGGTCCGTGACCAGAAATCGCCACGTGTGAGAAGATCTGGCGCTAGCCACAGCATCGGGGAGGTGGAGCGTGAGCAAGCGTCAGCCCACGCCGTCAGGCGAGGAGAAGAACGTGAACGACGAGGGACGAACGCCCAGGACGCGTGCACTGCTCGAGGCCAAAGGCATCGAGCTCTTTGAGCTGATCGCGGAGAAAGGGCCGCTGCCCTCGTCCGACGCGAGGATCACAGAGGGCGGTGAGTTCGCAGAGGCGCTGACAGCGCTGGTCGAGCTCGGGCTCGTACGACGGCCTGACGAGGACCCCACGACGTGGACCACGGTTGACCCAGCCACCGTCCAGGCGCAGGTCGTGACCCCCATGACCCAAGAAGGCATCCGCCTTCTGCAGGAGTCGGCGGAGTGGGCGAACGACTTCGCTGCGCTACGCAGCGCGTGGCGTCGGTCTGCGCCGGCTGACGAACTGGGCCCGTTCGCCTACATGCACGGACCCGCGATCCAGCGCTACATCGATTCCTTGGTCGCGGAGTGTGAGTTCGAGGCGCTCACCGCTCAGCCGCAGGAAGGCCGGGACACCGGCACCATTCTCGCGAACGCCATCGAGAAGGACACCCAGCTCATCCAACGAGGGGTCAAGCTCCGCACGCTCTATCAGCACTCCGCCCGAAGAAACAGCGGAACTCGAGAGTACGTCGCCGCCGTCACCGCGGCAGGAGCAGAGGTGCGCACCCTGGACGAGTTCTTCAACCGCACGATGATCTTCGACAGGAACGTAGCGATCATCCCTGGTCCCGAGGGTCTCGGGGCCGCGGTAGCGATCCGCGAGCCCGCCATCGTCAACTACTTGGTCGACGTCTTCGAGCGGGCTTGGGAGCGCGGGCGACCGTTCTCGTCGGCAGACTCGACAACCCTCAAGGACATCGCCGGCGAGCAGCGCACGATGACCCTGCGCATGCTCATCGAGGGCCACTCCGACCCTGCAGCGTCGAAGCGGCTGGGCGTCAGCCCGCGGACCTACGCGGGATACGTCGCCGATCTCAAGGAAGAGTACGACGCGGAGACGCGGTTCCAACTCGGTTACGAGATCGGACGAGCCGGCGCCGGGATCGAAGGAGGGGTTTCCGAGTGAGGTCGAGACCGATCCTCACTCGGAACCAGCGCTTCTAGCCACTGCCAGAAGCGTCTTGCCTCAGTGCGCTACCAGCCTCACGGCCAGGTAGTGTCGCTAGCAACCTTGATGGGCTTGATGGGCCACGTGGTGTCAGCCTGTGCAGATGCCGTGGCACCAAACATGCTGACCGCGATGACGGCCGCCGAGGCCAACGCAAGAGCGGCAACGCGTGCGAACTTCATGCTCGTTCCTTCCTGATCGCGAGGCCGATGCTGGTGCCGAGAGGCCTACGGATTGATTATTGTGCAGGTCGAGACGTTTCGGGTAACCCAAGTTCCGGCGTACGGACTTTTGCATTGCTTAAAATTGCAGGTCAGAATGCAGTTTGGCCCCCTCATGAAGGGGGCCAAACACATTTAAACTGGCGGAGGCGGAGGGATTTGAACCCTCGATGGGGTTTAAGCCCCAAACTCGATTAGCAGTCGAGCGCCATAGACCGGACTAGGCGACGCCTCCATACCGCTCGAACAGGCTACAAGACCTGCACTCCTGGGACCAATCAGGGCGCGTCGGACGATCCCGCGGTGGTGTCGAGCGGCTTGATGGTGGCCTTCAGATAGACTTGGAGCTCGCGCACGAACTGCTCTCGGTCGACGCTGAGGATGGTCACCGGGATCGTGGTGGCGCCACCCTTCTTGAGCCGCAGCTCCAGGCACGGCGTGCCGCCAGGCATGGTGGTCACCGCCTCCTGGATGTCGACCCAGCGAGCCTCGCGCACACCGGCGCCTCGCACGAACGCGACCCGGTAGCCCTGGGCGCTGGCGCGCAGGACGTACGCCTTGTTGCGAAGCCACCAGCCGAACCCGATCACCGCGGCGACGCCGACGAAGAGCGGGATGAAGAGCCATGCGAAGTCGATCCGGGCCGCGATCACGACGGCCGTGCCGGCGAAGACCAGGAGCGCCAGGCCGACCATGGCGGCGCCGACGAGGCGGGCCTGCACGGATGGCGCGAGGCGGTAGTAGGTGAGCTCAGCAGATGACACGTTCTCCATTGTGGCCGACACGGGAGCCGAGAGCCGCATCGGCTTGCTCCTTTACGTGACCTAGGTCACAATCAGCTCATGACAGGTGTGCTTCCCAATATGTCGGATGCTCTTCGGGCCCTGGATACCGCTATCGCCGCTCCCCGTCCGGGGGCCAACGTCGGTCTCTGGCGCTGGTCGGTGCGCCAGCGCCTCGGAGGCGTACGTGAGGCGTTGCTGGTCCTCGACACCGGTCAGGAGTGGCATGCCCTCACCGATGTCAGCGCGCTCCGCGACCGCGGCACGCTGCTGAGCAGGCTCGCCGTCCTCGCGGACGACGTGCTCGACCGCACCGACCTCGAGGATCTGCTCCTCGAGCTGCGGCGGTTGATGATCGACGTGGATCGCCACCTGCAAGAGGTCTAGCTCTGGCAGGGCCACACCCTTGCCAACGCCCCCTCAGCCAGCTTTCGCTGGCGCTCAATCTGGCAGAGAGGGCGGGATTCGAACCCGCGGTAGGTCTCCCTACGACCGCTTTCAAGGCGGTTCCGATCGGCCACTCCGGCACCTCTCCATGCGCCCGTAGGCGCGTGGCCGAGTCTAGTGCGCCTGAGCCTCAGGCGCTCAACTCGACGAGAACGTCGCCTTCCTGGACGACGTCTCCGGAGGCGACCTTGACCGCCACCACGGTGCCCGGGGCCTCGGCGAGGACCGGGATCTCCATCTTCATCGACTCCAGGAGCATGACGGTGTCTCCGACGGCCACCTTGTCCCCCGGTTGCACTCCGACGCTCATGACGTTCGCGACCATCTCGGCAGCGATCGTGGTGGGGGTTCTGCGGCTCATACCCCAGAACCTATGGGTTACCGCGTGGTAGCCCTAGCTAGAGAGCGCCTCAGAGCAGGGCGTGCGTACGGCCCGGCTCGGGGCGGACGGCGCTGGCCTCGTCGGCCTCACGGGCCGCCCTGCGACCGCTGCCGGCGGCCGTCGAGCCGGTGAGCGCGAGGTCGATGCGGATGATGACGAACGCGATCACCAGACCGATGAGGATGCTGTAGACGACCGAAAGAGCAGCCTCGGCGAGCCCGACATCGGGGTTGAGGAACGTGCTGGCGACCGGCGCGGTGAGCGCGACACCGAAGAGGCAGACCCACCAGCCCTGGCGGCGCCGGGAGCGCATGTGGGTGCCCCAGACCAGCGCCGGGACCCCGAAGAGCGCCTGGATCGGGTGCGGGTAGCCACCGATGTGGATGCGGCACCAGCGCTGCATGTCGTCGACCGAGTCCATCAGGCCGGTGCTGCCGTAGCGGCGCAGCATCTCGGCGTAGATCAGGGTGAGCGCGAGCATCAGGCCACCGATGCCGACGATGATCGCGCCGCGACGACCGAGGCCGTGCAGGCCGGCACCGAGGCGGTAGACCGCGAAGAAGGCGATCGCGAGCGAGCAGGCCAGCGTTGCGTACTCGAATCGGGAGACCATCACCACCGGCTCGAAGCCGAGCGCGGCGAAGCTGCCCAGCGCGGCGATGCCGACAGCGATGAACGTCTCCCGGATCGTCTTCGGGAAGCGACGCGACGGGACGGTGGCCATCACCGCGAGGACCGCCGCCACCGATGCGACGAGAACCGCCGCACCCGTACGCAGCGCCTCGTTGTCCATGAGCACCACGACGAGCCCGGCAACCCCTGCCAGGGAGCCGAAGATCAGCGGGCGGCCACCGGTGCGGTGAGCCAGCGCGAAGGTGTAGGCGGTGCCGACCACGACGGCGCCGAGGCTGCCGAAGATCTCCGGGCCCAGGTCGAAGGCACTGACCACGAGGCCGAGCACGCCAACAGCGAGCGCGACCAGCCAGATCGCCCGGACGGTGCCGGCGGTCAGGCTCTCGATGATGCCGAGTCCCGCGCGGGCAGCGCCAGCTCCGGGGACCCGCGGCTGCGCGAGGAACGAGGTCACCTTGGCGGCGGTCGTCGGCCGACCGGGCGTCTCGGTTTCGTAGGGGCCTGCGGGCTCGTGGACCGGCTCGAGATGGCCGGACTGGTAAGGGTCGGGCTGATAGGCGGGTTGCTGGACGTGGGGCGGCGTCTGCGGCGCCTGGGCCAGGCCGGTCGTGCTGAGGTAGGGAGCAGGCGTGGAGTAGGCCGGCGCCTGCCAGGCACTCGGCGGCGGTGCGGTCGGCCCGCTCAGGGCGGGCTCGGGCTCGGCCCGGTAATCCGGCGCGGGGTAGCCGCCGTAGGAGGGCTCCTCCGGTGCGGTCCGCGCGGCACGCTTGCCCGTGTAGCCGTTCGGCTCGTCGAACTGCTCGGGCTCGGCACGGCCGGCGATCCGGCGACCACCGCCCGTGGAGGGAGGCTCCTGAGCCTGCTGGCGCTCGTCGTACCACGTCTCGTCGGTCCAGCCGTTCTCGCTCCAGGCCGGGCCGTTGCTCTGCCCGCCGAAGGTCTGACCGGTGTCCTGATAGCCGTTCCAGTCGTCCTCCGCCCACTGGTCATACGCCAGCGCCTCGCTCGAGGTCGGCTCCACGTAGGCGGGTGTGGGCTCGCTGCGACCGGCTGCACGACGGCCACGCTTGCTCTTGTCAGCGCGACGGCGGGGGGCTCGGTCCATAACAGGCGAGGATACCGGGGAAGGGGTGAACCTAACGAGTCATCGATATCCGTTTACCGCTGTGACGGGGAGTTGTTGACCGAGGTCACATTCTGCGGTTGACCAGGGAGGGGTTGGTGCGACGCGCCTCCTCGAGCACGGCTCGATCGATCGTCGCGGAGACGATCTCGTCGCCGTCGCCGGCCTCGGCCAGAACGTCCCCGAGAGGGTCGACGACCATCGAGTGACCGCAGTAGCGAGGGGCCGACTGGGCGGCCGCCGCGATGAAGGCGGTGTTCTCGATCGCGCGTGCTCGCACGAGGGTGCGCCAGTGGTCGACCTTGCGCGGGCCGGCGACCCACGCGGCCGGCAGCACGATCAGCTCGGCTCCTCGGTCGACCAGACGCCGGGCGAGCTCGGGGAAGCGCAGGTCGTAGCAGGTCATCAGCCCCGTCGGCACCCCGTCGATGTCGACCACGACCGGCTCGATCTCGCCCGCGACCAGCGCGTCTGACTCCTTGTAGCCGAAGGAGTCGTAGAGATGGATCTTCCGGTACGCCGCCTCCGCACCGCCCCGCACGAGCAGGGTGTTGAACGGCCGGCCGTCGGGATCGCCGCTGGTCTCGAGCATCCCGGCCACCACCGTGGCGCCGCGCTTCTCAGCCACCCGGGACAGCTCGGTCCCGAAGGGCCCGTCCTGGGCCTCGGCGTACGGACTCAGGTCGGATCCCGGCTTGCCGAAGTCCCTGGCGAAGACCTCGGGGAAGACGACCAGATCGCTGTCGCTCGGTGTCAGCTCGGCCAGGAGCGACCGATTGGCGTCGGGCTCGAGACCCGAGGCCTGCTGCACGAGACTGATCCGGAGGCTGTTCCAGGTGGTCACCTCTCCAGACTAGGGTCTGTCGTGTGACTGCTTGGGACGAATGGGAGCCGTACGCAGCCGTGCTGCTCGCCGGAGGACGCAGCTCCCGCCTCGACGGGATCGACAAGTCCGGCATCGAGCTCGGCGGTCGGACGATGCTGGCCTGGGCGCTGGACGCCGTTGTCGACGCGATGGAGGTCGTCGTCGTGGGCGACCCGGTGCACACCGAGCGCCCGGTGACCTTCGTCCGCGAGGACCCCCGCTTCGGCGGCCCGGTCGCCGCCCTGCTGACCGGCGTGGACGCGTTGCTGACCCCGCGGGCGTACGTCGGGGTGATCGCCGTCGACATGCCCTTCCTGCGGCCGCGGACACTGTCGCGGCTCCGGGAGGCGGCCTTCGGTCGCGACGGTGCCGTGCTCGTCGGGCCCGACGAGCGTCGCCAGCTGGCCCTGGTCCTCTCCACCGAGCGGCTCGCCGAGGTCCGCCCGGACCACGAGGGGCAGCACGGGATGCCGTTGCGCAAGCTGCTGGCCGACCTCGATCTCGTCGAGGTCCCCTCCGAGGGCGACGAGCATCGCGACATCGACACCTGGACGGACTTGAAGACGCTCTAACGTGTAGGCATGCGAGCCGTCGTAGCCGAGCAGCCCGGAGGGCCCGAGGTCCTCACCGTCACCGACCGTCCCGACCCGGAGCCGGCAGCTGGTGAGGTCGTGATCGACGTCGCCGCCGCGGGCCTCAACCGGGCCGACCTGCTGCAGCGGCAGGGCTTTTACCCGCCGCCGAAGGGCGCCAGCGACATCATCGGGATGGAGTGCAGCGGCGTGATCTCCGCGGTCGGCGAGGGCGTCGAGGGGTGGCAGGAGGGCGACGAGGTTTGCGCACTCCTGGCCGGCGGCGGCTACGCGACGAAGGTCGCCGTCCCGGCCGGACAGGTGATGCCGGTGCCCGAGGGGGTCGACCTGGTCACCGCCGCGGCGCTCCCCGAGGTCACCACCACCGTGTGGTCCAACGTGTTCATGGTCGGCGGACTGACCCCCGACGAGACCTTCCTGGTCCACGGTGGTGCCGGCGGGATCGGCACGATGGCGATCCAGCTCGCTGGCCAGATCGGCGCCCGGGTGATCACCACGGTCGGCTCGGCCGAGAAGGCCGAGCTCGTCAAGTCGCTCGGCGCCGAGGTGGCCATCAACTACAAGGACCAGGACTTCGTCGAGGTCGCCAAGGTCTACGGCGGCGCCGACGTCATCCTCGACAACATGGGCGCGAAGTACCTCGCCCGCAACATCGACGCCCTCAACCCCGAGGGCCGTCTGGTCATCATCGGCATGCAGGGCGGCACCAAGGCCGAGCTCGACATCAACGCCCTGCTCCGCAAGCGGGCCGCGGTGATCGCCACCAACCTCCGCGGCCGCCCGGTCGAGCAGAAGACGACGATCTGCGCCGAGGTCGTCGAGCGCATCTGGCCGATGGTCGAGGCCGGTGAGGTGAAGGCGGTCGTGCAGGACGTACTTCCTCTTGCGGAGGCCGCCGAGGCACACCGGCTCATGGAGTCCGGCACGCACACCGGCAAGATCCTGCTGACCACCGGACGCTAGGTAGGGTTGAGCGCATGACGCAGGAGCAGACCGGGGAAGTCGTGGTCATCGGACCCGACGGGCAGCCGATCGCGGTGCCCGCCGACGTACTCAAGGGCGCCACCGCGCCGGAGGCCGACGGGGACGAAGAGCGCGATGTGACCGACCTCGTGGAGCAGCCCGCGAAGGTGATGCGGATCGGTTCGATGATCCGTCAGCTGCTCGAGGAGGTGAAGGCCGCCCCGCTCGACGAGGCCTCCCGCAACCGGCTCCGCGAGATCCACCAGGCCTCGATAAAGGAGCTCGAGTCCGGGCTCGCGCCCGAGCTGGTCGAGGAGCTGGAGCGGCTCTCGCTGCCGTTCGCCGAGCAGCAGACGCCGTCCGAGGGTGAGCTGCGGATCGCGCAGGCGCAGCTGGTCGGCTGGCTCGAGGGTCTCTTCCACGGCATCCAGACCGCCATCTACGCCCAGCAGGTCGCCGCGCGCGCCCAGTTCGAGCAGATCCGCAAGGGCCTGCCGCCGGGCGTGAGCCTCTCCCCCGAGGGTCAGCCGACCCCCGGCCAGGGCGGGCCGCAGCAGGGCGGCCAGCACGACCACGGCGACTCCTCCGGCGGGCTCTACCTCTAAGGAAGCGGCCCACCGGCGAGAGCCACGACGACCCCGACCCCTGCCGCGAGCAGGAGCGTGAGCACCACCCCACGCTTGAGCAGCAGCAGGAGTACGCCGGCGGCAGCCAGCACCACCCACTGCCACCATTCGCTCGTCGCCAGTGCCAGCGGGACCGCGGACCCGAGGATGGCACCGATCGCAGCCGGCCCAGCGCCGTCGAGGAACGCGCGGGCGAGCGGCGAGGAGCGCAGCGCCTCGAAGTGCCGTCCGCCCGCGATGATCATCACGAACGACGGCCCGAACGCGATCACGGCAGCGCCCAGCGCCCCGAGGAGTCCGGCCGCCGCGAACCCGACGACTGCGACGGTGTGGACGACCGGGCCCGGGGTGATCTGCCCGAGCGCGACCGCGTTGAGGAACTCGGCGTCGCTCATCCAGCCGTAGCGGTCGACCGCATCGGACTGCATCAGCGGGATGATCACGAACCCGCCGCCGTACGACAGCGCGCCGACCTTGAAGGCCGTCCACGCCAGCGGCGCTGCGACCGCGGCGGTGAGCGCTCCCTGGGCCAGGACGGGCACCGTGAGGACGGACTGGAAGGAGTTCGTACGCCACGGCCTCCGCATCGCCACCTCGATGAGCCCGGCGCCCACGAGCACGAGAACGACCCAGGCCCCGGTGGTCGCGGCGGCGACGGTGCCGACGACGGCGTAGAGGATCCATCGCGAACGCGACGGGGTCCGCTCGTAGGAGGACGGCACCAGCGCCCAGCCGGCCGCGACCGCGACCGCGGCGACCGCCGCACCGGCACCGGCGCCCGCGCCCAGCACCCACGCGGGCGGGTCGCCCAGGAACAGCGCGGCCAGGGCGACGATCAGCACCAGCCCCGGCAGGATGAACGCGAGCCCGCCGACGAGCGCGCCGAGCGCTCCCCGGACCCGCCAGGCGGTGAAGATCGCAAGCTGTGTCGAGGAGGGTCCGGGGAGCAGGTTGCAGGTCGCGATCGCGTCCTCGAACTCCTCCGGCTCCACCCAGCCACGGCGCTCGACGACGGTCTCGCGCAGCAGGCGGATGTGTGCGGGCGGACCGCCGAACCCGATGACACCGATCCGGCCCCACTCCCGAGTGATCTCCACCAGCGTCGTGGTCATGACGCGCAGCGTACGGGCTCGGCCTGATGTTTCTCAGTTGTGGGTCTTATGTAACTCCAAAGTGGCGAAAAGCTGCGTCATGACCTGGTCGCAACCCCGTTTCTCTCACGTGAAGGCCGCCGGACAACGTGCGGCCAGCGCCGTCCGCCGAGAAGAGGAACACCATGGCTACCACCACGATCACCGCACGTCACCGCAGTGACCTGACCGCCGTCGAGTCGCTCCGCAACAACGTCGTCGACGCCGTCCGCAGCCTCCGCAAGCCCGACCCGTCCGAGCACAAGCACCGCGGCGGGATGCCGCCGGCCGTCGGCACCACGATGTTCGGCGTCGCCGCCGTGGCAGCCACCGGCATCGTCGCGCTCGGCGTCTTCCGCTGACCATGCGCCTACATCTTCGGTCCGTCGTACACAGCCTGATGCTGTGGGTGGACGCCCTGGGCCTACTGAGGGGGAGGGCCAGGGCGCGGTCGGGGGGCCGCACCACGGACTGAGTGCCGTCGCACGAGCGGGATCGGGGGATTCACGCTCGAGCGGACGGCACACGCGAGAGATCTCGTCGCACCGAGGGATATCGACAGATCTCGCAAGACCGCAGCCGACCATCGAGGGGGATGGTCGGCTGCGGCGTTTCCAGAGGCCGTAGGTCAGGCCGGGACCGTCGACTCCTCCACCCATCCGCCATCGGCAGGATCGGAGGCGGCCGCGTCGCGGCGTACGTCGGCGTCCTTCCACAGGTCGAGCAGCACCGCCGGCCAGATCTCCTCGTCGGTCGCCGCGAGCTCCTCGCGCGTCCACCAGCGGTGCTCGGCCATGGTGAGGAGTTCCTCCTCGGTGTGGCCGGCGGTGGAGACCTCGAAGGCCGGCACCCAGCACGCGTAGAAGACGTCGTCCTGGTCGATGACCACGTCGCTGTAGCCGTGCACCACGGTGCGCCGCATCGTCGGCCCGAACAGGTCGGCCTCGGTGACCCGGAGGCCGGTCTCCTCCTCGAGCTCGCGCACCGCAGCGACTCGCTCGCTCTCGCCCGGATCGATGCCGCCGCCGGGGGTGATCCACCAGCGCGCTCCCGGGATGCCCGGGTCGGAGTCGGCGAAAAGCAGGATCCGGTCGCGGTCGTCGATCAGGAGCACCCGGACCGTGCTCCGGGTGCGGCGTGGCCGCTCCTCCGGAGGTACCGGGACGAAGGTGCGTGGGGAGTCTTCCTCGGAGGCCATGGCGCCATCTTCACCCACGCGGCGCGTACATGATCACGCCCATCCCGGCGAGACACATCGCAGCACCGGCGATGTCCCAGCGGTCGGGCCGGTAGCCGTCCATCGCCATCCCCCAGGCGATCGAGCCGACGACGAAGACACCGCCATACGCAGCCAGGATCCGCCCGAAGTGGGCATCGGGCTGCAGCGTGGCGACGACGCCGTAGAGGCCGAGCGCGATGAATCCGGCGCCCACCCAGAGCCACCCACGATGCTCCCGCAGCCCTTGCCAGACCAACCAGGCGCCACCGATCTCGGCGATCGCGGCCAGCACGAACAGCAGGAGCGAGCGGAGGATCAAAAGCCGTCGCCGATCAGGTGCGCACCGCCCAGCGGGTCGTTGTTCCAGGAGATCGTCGTCCAGCCCTCCTCCAGGCTGCCCTCGACGACCGCGAGGCCGGTGTTGCGGATCCGGTTGTCGTCGCCGAAGGCGGGCGACCGCGTGGTGCGCAGCCCGGTCCACATCCGGATCGCTGCACCGTGCGAGACGATCGCGACGGTGTCATCGGGATCGTGCTGCTTGACCACGGACTGCACCGCGGCGTCGTAGCGCGCCAGGAACTCGTGGCCGGCCTCGCCGCCCGGGACCGGCGTCTCGAGCGTGCCGCGGATCCAGTCTCCGAGCGCCTCGAGATAGGCCGTCACCGACTCCTTGTCGGTAGCCATCTCCAGGTGGCCGGCACTGATCTCCTCGAACCCCTCCTGCACGACGACCGGTATCCCGAGCCGGTTGGCGAGCGGCTCGGCGGTCAGCTGCGTACGCAGCAACCGGGAGGCGTACAGACCCGCGATCCGCTCCCCCGCCAGCGCATCCGGCACCGCCGCGGCCTGGGAGAGTCCGAGCTCGGTCAACCCCGCCCCCGGGAAGGCAGTGTCGAGCGCCCCCGAGACGTTGCTCGGGGTCTGGCCGTGTCTGATCAGCAGAAGTCTCATATGCCGGTAAGGGTACGGCGCCCCAGCCCCGCCGAGAAGTCACTTTGGACGGCCGAGACGTCGCTCACGTCGGCCGAGGCGTCACCGACTACGCTGATTCCGGACGAACTACTTCCGGGAGCCGCCACGATGGGACACGACGAGAGCCCGACCGCTCGGGCGCTGCTCACCCTCGAGCTGCTGCAGTCCTCCCCCGGCATCACCGCCGAACGGCTGGGCGAGAGGCTGCGGGTGACCGAGCGCGCCGCCCGTCGCTATGTCGCGATCCTGCGGGAGGCGGGGATCCCGGTCGAGTCCGAGCGCGGTCCCTACGGTGGCTATCGGCTCGGCCGAGGGATGCGTACGCCGCTCATCTTCACCACCGCGGAGGCGCTCGGTCTGGTGATGGCCCTGCTCGACGGTCACCACGACATCGCCGACGCCACCGGCCCGGTCGGGAGCGCGGTCGGCAAGATCGGCCGGGTCCTGCCCGAGTCGCTGTCCCAGACGGTGGCCGCGGTGCGGCGTACGATCTCGGCCGTCCCCGATCAGAGCGCCGTCTCACCCGATCCCGACGTCACCACGAGCCTGGTCCAGGCCTGCGACTCCCGGCGTCGCACCACCATCGCCTACACGACCGAGAACGGCAACGAGCGCAAGATGGTCGTCGACCCCTGGGCGGTCGTCGTGCGCCACGCCCGCTGGTACCTCCTCTGCTGGTCGCACACCGCCGACGCGCGCCGGGTGCTTCGGGTTGACCGGATGGGCGCCGTCGACATCGAGGAGACCAGCTTCGTACGTCCCGAGATCGACCCGGTCACCGAGGTCGAGGAGCACCTCGGCGAGGGCTGGGCCTATGCGGTCGAAGTCGTCTTCGACGCCCCGTTCGCGCAGGTCGACCGCTACCTTCCGCGCGTCCTGGGCCGCCTCGAGCCGATCGACGACGGCCACTGCCGTCTCGTCGGAAGCACCAACAGCCCGGACTGGTACGCCCAGGAGCTAGCCCGCCGCGCCGTCCCCTTCCGGGTGGTCGAAGGCGACGAGGTACGCCGCTGTGTCGCCGTCCTCGGCCAGCGACTCCTCGACGCCGCCGCGCGCTGACCGCCGAGACGTCACCGGCGTCGGCCGAGGTGGCACAGAGGTGCCGTCTCGGCCGACGGGAGTGACGTCTCGACCGACGTACCTGACCTCTCGGCGGGTCAGCTGAGGCGGGCGGGGAGGTGGGAGTAGCCGCGGAGGATGCGGGTGGGGTGGCGCTCGCGGTCGCCGACGAGCTCGAGACCGGGGAAGCGCTCGAAGAGGAGGCGGAGGCCGATCTCGCCCTCCATCCGGGCCAGAGCGGCACCGAGGCAGAAGTGGCGGCCGCTGGAGAAGGAGAGGTGGTCGCGGGCGTTCTCGCGCGTGACGTCGAACGTGTGCGGGTCGGTGAAGACGGCGGGGTCGCGGTTGGCTGCGGCCAGCACGGTGTTGATGATCGTGCCGCGTGGGATCGCCTGGCCGGCGATGGTGGAGTCGCGCCGGGCGACCCGGCCGGTGAGCAGCACCGGCGGGTCGAGCCGCAGGATCTCGTCGGAGGCGTTCGACCACAGGTCGGGCTGCGCCTTGAGCACCTCGAGCTGATCGGGGTTGTCGTGGAGCAGCGCGATGCCGTTGCCGATCAGGTTCACGGTGGTCTCGAAGCCGGCCGCGAAGACCAGCCCGGCAATCGCCCGCAGCTCCCGCTCGCTGAGCCGGTCGCCGTCGTCGCGGAGGGCGACGAGCTGGCTGAGCAGGTCGTCACCGGGGTGCTCGGCGAGATACTCCAGGTGGCCGCGGAGCCAGGTGTCGAACTCCTCCAGGGAGGCCTCCATGTCGCGGAACGTGCGCCAGCCGAGTCCGATGTCGAGGCTCAGCGCCGCGCCCTTGCCGAGCTCGAGCATGCGTTCGCGCAGTTCGACCGGGACGCCGAGCACCTCGGAGATCACCGTGATCGGCAGCAGCCCGCAGTAGCGGGTGACCAGGTCGACGTCAGCCCCCGACGAGGCCTCCTTCTCCAGGTCGTCGAGCAGCTCGCCGGCGATCTCCTCGGTGCGAGCGCGCAGCTTCTCGACCGCGCGCACCGTGAAGACTCGGGTGACCAGCTTGCGGTAGCGGGTGTGCTCCGGCGGCTCGGTCGCCAGCAGCGACGGCGGCTGGAGCGGGGCGAAGACGTCGCTGGCCGACCAGTTCGCCGCCCTCGCCAGCAGGCCGGTGCCCGACTCGTCGGGCGCGAAGAACCCGGTGATGAAGTCGTTGCTGGTCAGCACCTCCTTGATGACCTCGTGGTCGACCGCGAGGTGGCTGAACCCGCCCTGGTAGAGCGGCCCGCGCGCACGGAACTCCTCGAACAGGTCGACCAGATCGAAGGTGTGCGAACCCGGGCCGCTGAGGATCAGGTCGCCCTGGAGATCGCCCTTCCGGGCGGACCGGACGATGGCCGTACGCGGCAACCCGTGGCCCAGCGCCCAGCGCACGCCCTGCTTGGCGGTGCGCTCCACCGTGCCCAGCGTCCAGCCCAGCGTCCGGCCGGCAATCGTGCGGGTGCCGGCGGGCGGCGTGATCTTGAGCGGCATGCGAGACCTCCGAGGCGCAGGAACACGTTCTCATGCAGCGTACGCCGCACCGGAGGCCGCCACATCCGACCGTGGTAGCAATTCGGCCCAGGCAAATCAGCGCCGTACGAACTCGCGATCGCCCTTGGGCCAGGAGTGGGTGTAGCCGGTGACCTTCTTGGCACCGTCGACCCGGACGCTCCACTCCGCGTGCCCGGAGGCGACCGGCTTGACCACGACGAGCTGATTGGGCTCCGTGATCGTGACCGTACGCGTGAACCGCTCCGGCGCACCCCACGGATCCATCGCGATCGTGGCCGTCACCGGCAGCCTGCTGGCGTCGATCCGCAGCCCGATGGCCTCGGTCATCGCGATCGCCTCAACCGACAGCGTCCTGGTCGGCTCGGGCGCCGGCTTCTTGGTCGGCTTGGGCGTCAGGGTGGGCTTTGGGGTGGGCGTCGGCTCGACGCGGACCGAGGATGCTGTGGCGCTCGGCGAGGGTGTCTCGGACGGCGCCTCGCTGCCCTCGTCGCTGGCCCCCGCGCTCGGCTCCGACTGCTGGCTCTGCGGCTCCTTCTGGTCGGAGGAGTCCGGGTCGGAACCGGTCACGACGCCGCGTACGACCTCGTAGATCAGGATCAGCAGCAGGATGGCGAGGACGACCAGCACCACCCGGCCGCGACGCGTCATCCGCGACCGCCGATAGGAGGTCGATTCCAGGTGGTGCAGCGGCACCAACGGGCCGGCGACGGCCCGCCTGGCGGGCGGTCCGGCCTTTGGCCCGGCCATTGGTTCAGCCTCTGGCTCAGGTTCGGCTTCTGGCTCAGGCACCGGCGCAGGCACTGGCACCGGCGGCGGTTCGGGCTCGGGCTCGGGTTCCGGCTCGGGCGCCGGAGGCGGCACTGGAGGCGGTGCCGGCGGCGGCGCTGGCTCTGGTTCCGGCTCGGGTTCCGGCGCGGGCTCAGGCGGCTCGACAGCGGGTGCCGGAACGGCCAGGACAGGCGGGACGTACGGCTCGGGGGGCTCGGGCTCAGGCTCGGGGTCAGGCTCGACGATGCCCTGGATGACCACGGGCCCAGCGCCGGTGGGAAGCCAAGCCGCACCGGGTACGTCGTCGGGCGAGCCGTAGCTCCCGAAGACCTCGAGGGTCTCGACGTCGGTGACCTGCCCGTCGGGATGGACGACCATCCGGACGCGGGCCTCGTCGTCGGTGGCGACGACCTGGACGGGCTTGCGGCTCGGGCCGGCGAGCTGTTCCCGTACGGCACGGATGCCTGCCTGGTGCGGGTCCTCCCCCCACGGACGATCCACCACCAGGCCGTTGAGCGTCGTGACCCCGCGGGTGACGGAGAGGATGGCTGTCTGCTTCCGGGCCATCAGCGGCCTCCGGAAGGGTCAATGCACACGTGTGGGGTCCTCGCGGTGGGGAAGCGGGCAACGGGCTCGGAAAGTGTGTCGTTCAAGCCTCAACAGGGCAACTCACACGCGCAAGCCCTACCCACCAGTTACCGACTTGTCAGCCTGCCTTGTCAGGCGGGCTCGCGAACCCTGTCCTCGAGGAAGTCGTCGAGCATCTCCACGGCGACCGCGTTCGCGGCTTGGATCTTGTCCTGGCTGACACCGCAGATCCGCAGGCACGAGGAAGCGATCGCCCACGCCTCCGGGCACGTGATCCTCCGGACCGTGTCCTTGGTGATCATCTCGGCGCGCATGCTGATGACGCCTTCGACCTGCTGGATGAGCATGTTGCCCAGCTGCTTCAGACCGACACCCTCGAGCACCTTCTCCGAGGCGACCTTGCTCGCCAGATCGGCGTAGGCAGCAGCGAGCTCTTCGTGCTCCTGGCGGAACTCGGTGTAGACCTCGCCGTTGGTCACGTCCGGCAGCATGTAGAGCATTCCGACGTTGTGATCCACGTCGGCAAGCGTGCGTACGTCGACCAGAACCAGCAGATAAAGAGCCGTCTCATAATCGAGCGGTGGCACCTGGTTGCGGATCTTGTCGACCTTGTCCGTGGTCGGCCGAACCGACTTACGGAGCAGCTCGACGAGGATCTCGTCCTTGCCTGCGAAGTGGTAGTAGAGAGAGGCCTGACGGATGCCGACCTGGTCGGCGATCTCGCGGGTGGACGTCGCCGCGAAGCCCTGGGACACAAAGAGTCGCGCAGCGGCATCGAGGATCTGGTCGCGGGGTGAGGCGGTACCCGAATCGGGCACATGCCTGGGGCGGCCGGGCCGAGAACGCCTAGTTGTCATGTACGCCATCTAAGCGGCCTCCCGAGTTTCGGGGAAGACTTGAAAGAGTCTTCTTCCCCTAAAGAACAGAGTCGAAAGTCCCACAGGAGGGTTGAATTCCCTGTCAACAAAGTGTATGGCAGGAAGAACCGATAAGCGCGGCACAGCATCCTCCCGGGGCGATAATGCTGGCGGATTCTGCCCAGTGTGACGGGAGATCAGGCCCCTGAACAGAGTCGTGTGCCACCTGGAGGAATGACCCCAGTCCCGTAACCGATATCCACGCAGAACGTTAAAGGCCCTGCTCAGACCGGTAACGACGCCAACCACCGTGCGCAGAGATATCGGCAGCCCTTTCGACAGCAAATGGCTCGACGAGAAATCCCGAAACCGAGGAGCCGTCCGCCAGCGTCACCTTTCCGATGACCATCGGAGCAGGTACGCCACCCACGAACGTCCCGAAGCCCGCGGCCGGGACGCGCCACAGCTCGCCCTCGATCGGTACCCCGTTCCCGGCGGCACCCGCCCGGACCAGTCCGGGCTTGCGTGGCACCGTCTCGAGCGCGAACAGCCGGTAGTCGGCCGAGGTCGACACCGGGCGCAGCAGCGTCGCGCCGGCCTCGACCAGCTGGTGGTTGAGCGGCTGTCCCGACAGGTGCGCGCCGACCACGAAGAGATCGACACAGGGACTGAGCAGCGTGTGGCCGAGCGCGGCCAGGGTGCGGTCGCTGCCGGCGGCCCCGGTCAGCATCACCCCGAAGGGCAGCCCGCCGATCTGGCCGGCCGGGACCGCGAGCGAGGCCATGTCGAGCAGGTTCGCGAAGTTCGTGTAGCGGCCCAGGCGCGCGTTCGCGCCGACCGGATCCGCGGCCACCTCGGCCAGCGTCGGATGCCACGTCGTCGTCGGCGTCAGCAACGCCGAGCAGCCCGCGAGGGCCTCTCTCCCCGCCGCCCCGAGGCGCGCCAGGTGAGCCACGTCGCGTGCCCAGTCGGCTGCGCTGGCCGATGCCCCGGCGAGCACGATCGCGGCGACCGTCGGGTCGAGGTCGGTCCCGATGAGGTCGCGGTTGGCTTCGAGGTGGGAGCCCACCGCGGCGTACCTCTCGGCGACGAAGGCGCCGTCGTAGAGCAGCCTGGCGGCCTCGAGCAACGGCGAGATGTCGGTCTCGACGATCTCGACTCCGGCGTGGGCCAGCCGCGCGACCACGGCCCGGAAGGCGTCGGTCCACCCCGGAGCGAGTCCGTCGAGATGCTCGCCCGTCGGCACCGCGACCCTCGGCGCAGGCGGCAGTCCGGCGTCCGCCGGCAACGTACGCGACAACGGGTCCGACGGGTCAGGGCCGGCCATCAGCTCCGCGGCTGCCCGGGCAGATCCGAGATCCCGGGCGAAGACGGTGACGCAGTCGAGCGTGTAGCAGGCGGGCACGACGCCGGTGACCGGCACCAGCCCGCGCGACGGCTTCACCCCGACGATGCCGTTGAGCGCCGCCGGCACCCGGCCGGAGCCCGCGGTGTCGGTTCCCAGCGCGAGATCGACCAGGCCGAGGGCGACCGCTACCGCCGAGCCCGACGAGGACCCGCCCGAGATCCGGCTCGGGTCCCAGGCGTTGCGGACCGCTCCGTACGGGCTACGGGTGCCGACCAGGCCGGTCGCGAACTGGTCCAGGTTGGTCTTTCCCACGACCAGCGCCCCGGCCGCCCGCAGCCGGGCCACGGCGGTGGCGTCAGCAGTAGGCGGGTAGGCGTACGAGGGCGCTCCGGCGGTCGTCGGCAGGCCGCGGACGTCGATGTTGTCCTTGACGGCCAGCAGGCGTCCGGCCAGCGGCAGGACCTCTCCGCTGGTTACCTTCG
This sequence comes from Nocardioides sp. NPDC006303, assembly GCF_040613175.1. Lineage (NCBI taxonomy): Bacteria > Bacillati > Actinomycetota > Actinomycetes > Propionibacteriales > Nocardioidaceae > Nocardioides > Nocardioides sp. NPDC006303. The sequence continues at coordinate 19,885 of NZ_JBEXRR010000038.1, read as the reverse complement.
CGTCGATGGCGGCGGCCTCCTCGAGCAGGTCGTCACGCGTACGCAGCGAGATCCAGATCTCCGGACGATCCGAAGCCTCGATGCGGTCGAGGGCCTCGGTGGCACGGGCGACCGCACCGCCTGGCAGTGAATGGATCAAGAGCCGAGCCCGTCGAGCGGTCGCACCGCGGCGATGACCTGGCCCGGGACGATCTGCTCGCCCGGCTTCACGTAGACCTCGACCACCTCGCCGGCGACGGGAACCGGGACGCTCGCCTCCATCTTCATCGCCTCGACCACCATCAGCGGGGCGTCCTGGGTCAACCGCGCACCGCGACTCGCGACGACCTTCCAGACGGTCGAGGTGAACGGGGCGGTCACCTGCACGCACCCGTCCGGCACCTCGACCTCCGACGGTTCGCCCCGCGCGTCGATGCGGTCGCAGATGTCGAACTCCCCGGCGGCCTTCCAGCGCTCGCGCTCCTCCTCGAAGGCGGCGGACTGCTGGTCACGGAAGGCTGCGATCGAGTCGGCGTTGGCGTTCAGGAAGCGGTCGTACTCCTTGATCGAGAAGGAGCCCTCCTCGGTCTCGGCTGCGCTTATCGCGGGGCCACGCCCGGCGTCGACCTCCGCGCGAAGCTCCAGGAGCTCCTCGGCGGAGACTGGATACCACTCGATCCGGTCGAAGAACCGCAGCGCCCACGGGTCGTCGCGGAACAGTCCGCCCGCGGTCGTCGACCGCCGGAATCGGTTGAACACCTGAGTGGTTCGACCGACGAGCTGATATCCGCCCGGCCCCTCCATCCCGTAGATGCACATGTACGCACCGCCGATGCCGACGGAGTTCTCCGCCGTCCAGGTCCGGGCCGGGTTGTACTTCGTCGTCACCAGCCGGTGCCGCGGGTCCAACGGCGTCGCGACCGGCGCGCCCAGATAGACGTCGCCCAGCCCCAGCACCAGGTACGTCGCGTCGAACACGGTCCGATGGACCTCCTCGACCGAGGCGAGCCCGTTGATCCGGCGGATGAACTCGATGTTCCACGGCGCCCACGGCGCGTCGTCGCGTACGCCGGCGGTGTAGCGCTCGATCGCCTCCCGGGTCGCCGGGTCGTCCCAGGAGAGCGGCAGCCGCACCCGCCGCGAGGGCACGGTCAGCTCCGAGGTGGCCGGGAGGTCCTCCTCCAGCTCCCGCAGCAGCCCCGCGACCTGGCCGGCCCGCAGGACCGAGGAGTCCGTGTGCACCTGCAGCGACCGGATCCCCGGGGTGACGTCGATGATGCCGGCGGGCGCGTGCTCGGCCAGGGCCGACTGCAGCGCGTGCACCCGCATCCGGAGCCCCAGGTCGAGGGTCATCGGCCCGTACTCCACCAGCAGTGAGTTGTCCCCGCTGCGCCGATAGGTGACCTCCGGGCGCGCCGACGTCTCGGGCAGCCTGCCCAGCACACCGTCGTCGCCGTCGCCGCCCGCACCGCCGGCCACCGTCAGGGAGGCCCGGTGGTTGACCAGGCCGGCGGCTTTGCCCTCCCGAACCGGCACGAACCGAACGGTGTCGCCCGGCCGCAGCTGCCCGATCTTCCAGAGCTCGCCGCTGGCGACGACCGCCGGGCAGACGAAGCCACCCAGCGACGGACCGTCGGGGCCGAGGATGATCGGGGTGTCGCCGGTGAAGTCGAGCGACCCCACCGTGTAGGGGGTGTCATGGATGTTCGAGGGATGCAGTCCGGCCTCGCCACCGTCGGCACGCGCCCAGGTCGGCTTCGGCCCGATCAGGCGTACGCCGGTGCGAGCCGAGTTGTGGTGCACCCGGTAGCTCGCCGTGTAGAGCTGGTCCAGGTCTTCGCGCGTGAAGAACTCCGGGGCGCCGTGCGGGCCCTCGGTGACGCCGATCTCCCAGGTGTTGGTCAGCGCCGGCCGCCGTGACACCGGGGTCGCGGCGGGCTGCGCCTCCGGGTCGACCGCGGTTCCGGGGCGGAGCACGTCACCGCGCTGGAGCGTACGCCCGGCGTGACCGCCGAACCCGCCGAGCGTGAACGTCGAAGCGCTGCCCAGGTAGTCGGGTACGTCCAGGCCCCCTCGGACCGCGATGTAGGTCCGCAGGCCCGGCCCGTCGGTGCGACCCAGCGTCAACGTCGCCCCCGCGGGGAGCTCGATCGGCTCCCACTGCGGGACAGGGGCGCCGTCGACGCTGACCGGCATGGGGGCACCGGTCACGCAGACGACGGCGGGATCGGAGAAGACCAGCGTCGGCCCCACGGCCGTCGCCCGGCCGGTTGCCAGCGGCACCGTGACCTCGAGGCCCGGGGCACCCCGGTGGTTGCCGACGGCCAGGTTGGCCTCGGCGAAGGAGACCGGGTCGAACGGACCCGACGGAGGTACGCCGACCTGCCAGTAGCCGACCCGGCCGGGAAGGTCCTGGACGGTCGTGAGCACGCCCGGGTCGAGCACGTCGATGCGCGGATCGGGGTCCGCGCCGCGACCAGCCTTGGCACGTTCGGGCAAGGTCGAGGTCGAGTGGGTGGCCGAGCGGAGCTCGTCGTACGTCGTCATCGCGCGCAACGCGGAGACGTTGGTGACGATCCCGTCGATCCGGGTGCTGGCGAGCGCCTCACCCAGCCTGTCCAGCGCCTCGTCGCGGGTCGCGCCGGTGGCGATCACCTTGGCGAGCAACGGGTCGTAGTGGGGCGAGACCTCGAGCCCGGTCTCGATCCAGGAGTCGACCCGGACGCCAAGAGCTTCGGTCGGCAACACCGCGCGCGTGACCAGGCCCGACGAAGGCATCGAGTCCTTGGCAGGGTCCTCGGCGTAGACGCGTGCTTCGACGGCGTACGCCTTGGGTGCGGGGCACTTGCGAAACAGCTCGTCGGGCAGGGCGGTGACGCCGTCGCGGGCGAGGCGCAGCATGAGCTCGACGATGTCGATGCCCATCACCTGTTCGGTGACCGCGTGCTCGACCTGGAGGCGGGTGTTCATCTCCAAGAAGGAGATCAGCTCGCGGCCCGGGTCGTAGACGAACTCCACGGTCCCGGCCGAGCGGTAGGAGACCGACTTGGCGAGCTGGCGCGCGGAGTCGTGCAGGACGGTCCGTACGTGCTCGGGCAGCGCCGGCGCGGGCGCCTCCTCGATCACCTTCTGGTTGCGGCGCTGCAGCGAGCAGTCGCGGTCGCCGAGCACGGCGACCTGACCCTCCCCGTCGCCGAAGATCTGCACCTCGACGTGGCGGGCGGGCCGCACCAGGTGCTCCAGGAACACACCGGCGCTGCCGAAGCTGGTCTGGGCGAGCCGGGCGACCCGCTCGAATGCGACCCGTACGTCCTCCTCCGAGCTGCACGCGGTCATCCCGATGCCGCCACCGCCGCCGGTCGCCTTGACCATCACCGGCAGCCCGATCCGACCGGCCTCCTCGGCGGCCTCGTCCGGCCCGGAGAGCAACCCCGTGCCGGCCAGCATCGGCACGCCGGCGTTCTCGGCGAGCCGGCGGGCCGAGTGCTTCTCGCCGAAGGCGCTGATCTGCTCGGGAGTCGGGCCGACGAACCGAAGCCCCGCCGCCTCCACCTCACGGGCGAAGGCGGCGCTCTCGGAGAGGAAGCCGTAGCCGGGATGGAGCAGCCCCGCGCCGGTGCGCAGGGCTGCCGCGATGATCAGATCGCCACGGAGGTAGGAGTCCCGTGCGGGCGCGGAGCCCAGACAGACGGCCTCGTCGGCCTCGCGCACGTGTGGTGCCGCTCGGTCGGCCTCGGAGAAGACCGCGACCGTACGCATCCCGAGCTCGCGCGCGGTGCGCATCACCCGGCGGGCGATCTCCCCTCGGTTGGCGACCAGGACGGTGTCGAAGGACAGTCCAGCTTCAGAACCAAAGGTCATGCGTTGGCCTCGTAGTCGACATCCGGCTCGGACACGATCATCCGCAGCGGCGTCGGGTTGAAGTCGTTGCAGGGGTTGTTCATCTGCGGGCAGTTGGAGATCAGCACGAGCGTGTCGATCTCCGCGCGCAGCGCGACCCGCTTCCCGGGCGCCGACATGCCGTCGACGATGCCGAGGGCACCGTCCTCCTCGACGGGCACGTTCATGAACCAGTTGATGTTGGAGACGATGTCGCGCATGCCGAGCCCGTGCTTGGCACCCTCGGTCAGGAAGTTCTCCCGGCAGCCGTGGTGATACATCACGTGGTGGCCGTAGCGCAGCGTGTTGGACTCGCGCGAGCACGCGCCGCCGATGGTGTCCTGGCGGTCGATCTCGTTCTCGACGACGGTCATCAGGGCACGACCGAGGTTGCTGCGCAGCACGGTCCCGGTGCGGATGTAGGCGTTGTCCTGCCACGCGAGCGTGTCCTGAGCGCTGTAGCGCTCGTCGGTGTGGTGCGCGTTGTAGAGCAGGCAGTCGCCCGACTGGTTGCCGCCTACATCGACGATCGTCAACACCTGCCCGGCACGTACGACACCCGACCACGAGGCCCGCGGAGCCACCTGCTCGTCCAGCACGACGGCACCCGGCACCAGCGGGTCACCCCACTCCAGGTGAGTGTTGTCGGCGTACGACGCCCCGACCGGGACGCTGGAGACCAGCTGCCCGTCGGGCGTCAGATAGGTGGTCACAGGGACGGGAATGGTCGTCACAGGCCTCATCACCGGGTTGTCGATCGTGGTAGTCACAGGCCCCGAGCCTCCGCATAGTCGAGTGTGTTCAGATACGCCCGCCGCACCTCGGGAGAGGCGTCGAAACGCTCGTCCGCCGGGGTCGTGGGATGGGTTTCCGGCGTACGCCAGGCGTGCACGCGCAGTGGCCCGACGACGTACTCCGGACGCGGGTCGCGCGGGTGCGGGACGTTGGCGATCAGCACGAGAAGGGGCAGCTCGGCCACGAGCTCGACCGACGTCCCCGCTCCTGACGAGCCGAACCAGTCGAAGCTCCCGTCCGAGGCGACCCGGACTCCTTGGAAGAACGAGACCGACGGAGGTACGTCGGCCGGCCCGAGCCCGTGCTTGGCGGCCGCCTTCACGAAGAGATCACGGCCGGCGGGCGCCGGACCCTCGGGCAGCGCGGTGCCGTAGCGCAGCGCGTTCCAGGCGGCGGTGCTCGTCCCGCAGAACGCGTCGTGCCGGCCCGAGGAATCGGCGATGATCGTGGCGAGCACGCGGCCGTCACCGGAGAGCAGCGGGTGGCCGGCGCCGAGATAGGCCTGCCATGGGATCTTCTGGGTGTCGGCGACGTTGAGCCGCTCGGTCGGCTCCAGCGCGTTGTAGACGAGGGTGTGGGCGCAGGCCTCACCGGTCGGGTCCTCGAGCCGGAACCGCGTACCGCGGGCGAGGACCTTGTGGGTGTAGCTCCCTGGTGCGACCGTCTCGGCCCACGTCAGGGTGTCCGGGTCGACGTCGTCCGGACAGAACGGGCTCGACGAAGCCGGTAGGTACGGCATCCAGTCGCTGACCTGCCCCCCTTGCGCGCGAGCATCTGCCCGTGCGTTCAGCACCGTGTCCGTGCTGTGGTCTGCAGCTAGCGCCACCCGGGTCCTCCTTGAAGCATGATTAACCTGTCGACTGACAGGTAAGCATGTAGGTCAAGGGCGTCGGGGGCAAACCAAGACTGTTGGAAACCTGAGTCCGAAATGTGGGGTCGGAGTCGGAGAAAATCTTCCCTGTCGGTCGATCGATTCTTACCGTTTTCGGTCGGAACTCGCTAGGGGGGAAGGGCCATTTGCTGCCGATTTCCCGCGTGCGGTGCCGCCTGATGGAGCGATCGCATCGCAGACGGGATCAGCCAGACGGACGCCCAACCTGTCAGAAGACAGGTAACAGGTCCGGGGTGATATCGGACACCGTTCCGACGGCGCTCCGGCACCGTGCCGAGGAGCGGACCGAATGGACGACGGATACCGGATTCGGCTGACATCGACCCTCAGAAGTGGGACCCTGACCCACGCTGGACAGTCGTCAAGAGATGCCGACGCATCGGTCGCCCGCCTCGACCGAGGATCAGCGGGACGATCTCTTCGAACCCCACGGCACCACATTGCCGGAGACGAACGTCCGCGATTCGGACCCTTCACGTGGCACCGGGATCCCGATCATCCCGACGAGCTCGCCCAGGTCGCTGATCGTCGGCCCGCTCCAGTCGGGATCCAGGTCGAAGGTGGTCTCCTCGTCGAGCTCTTCGAGCGCCTTGGGACCGAACCGCACCGCCCGCATCCCGACCGCCTCGGCCCCGCTGAGCTCGTGGTCGGCACCGTCACCGACGTAGACACACTCGCCGGTGCGCACCTCCAGGGCCGCCGCGGCGACGAGGTAGGCGCCCGAGTCCGGCTTGCGTACGCCGGTCTGGCAGGAGAACGAGACGGCGTCCAGATGGTCCGCGAGCGGGCTCTGCGGCCAGATCGCGACCGTCGCCGCCCCGCAGTCGGCGACGAGGCCGAGCTTGAACCCTCGTTTCCGTAGCGACTTGAGCGTCGGCAGCGCCCAGGTCGCGGCATGCAGGGAGAGCGAGTAGTTCAGCCTCCGCGTGATCGCGCTCTCCACCTGGGACTCGGTCGGCGACCCGCCGACCCGTCGGGCCAGGTAGCGCACGGTGTGGTGCACATCGGCCATCAGGCCGCGTACGCGCTCGTCGAAGGTGTCCGCGACCGCGGCCGCAAACGCATCGGGGTCGACTCCGAGATCCGCGCCCATCCCCCTGGCCACCGCGGCGTGCTCGGCGGGGTGGCCGCTCGGGACGAGCGTGTCGTGCAGGTCGAAGAGGACCGCGCGCACTCCGGCCTCGTCCATGAAGTCAGCCTAACCAGGATCGGATCCTTGCTGAGGGAATTCGGTGAACAGCCCGCCGGCCTCCCGAGTGCGACTGGGTGAGGCCTCTGCCCTAGACTGAAGCCGCGAAGGGGAGTAGTCCTCAACAGTCGCGTCGACACACTGGCCTCAGGGCCCGGCGCGATCGGCCACCAAGTGGCGGACGAGACCTTCGACCATGCATCCGTATCAACATGACGGTGCTGGTCGAAGGACGATCAACCCCTCATGGGACTCCTCCGGCCGGCGCCGGAGAGGAACCCTGTGTACGCCTTCCTGCTTTCGACCGCGGTCATCTTCGTCGCCGAGCTCGGCGACAAGAGCCAGCTCATGGCGATGACCTTCGCGACCCGTTACCGGGCTCGAGACGTGATCATCGGGATCACGGCCGCCACCGCGATCGTCCATCTGGCCTCGGTCGCCATCGGCGCCCTCATCGGAGACGCCTTCGCCGAGCAGCAGCACTACATCACCATCGTCGCGGGAGTCGCGTTCCTGTTCTTCGCCGGGTGGACCCTGCGGGGCGACGAGCTCACCGAGGACGAGGCGAAGAAGGCCCGCAACAGCCGGGGTATGGCGATCATCGCCGTCGGCATCGCGTTCTTCCTGGCCGAGCTCGGCGACAAGACGATGCTCGCGACGATCACCCTGGCCACTCAGGAGGGCTGGCTCGGCACCTGGATCGGCTCCACGGTCGGGATGGTCGCCGCCGACGCGCTCGCCATCGGTGTCGGCGCGCTCCTGGGCCGCAAGCTCCCCGAGAACGTGATCAGGTACGGCGCCGCCGCGCTGTTCGCGATCTTCGGGATCATCCTCGTCATCGACGGCGCCCTACAGATGTAATCAGCCAGATGTGAGCAGTCACGCCTGGTCGAGCGACTCGACCCGGCGGTTCAGGTAGCGCTGCTCCGGCACGCTCTGGGTCAGCCGGGCCGCCAGCACATAGTGCTCCCGAGCCGTCGCGACATCACCGGACTGCTCGAGCAGGTGCGCCAGCACGGCATGGGCGCGGTGGTGACGCTGCATCGCCGGATGCTCCAGCAGGTCGCGTACGATCTCGATCCCGTGTTCTGGGCCGAGACTCATCGCCACGGCGACGGCCCGGTTGAGCGTGACCGCCGGCGAGGGCGCGACCTGCGCGAGCATCCCGTAGAGCAGGTTGATCTGGAGCCAGTCGGTGGCCTCGTACGACTCCGCCTCGGCGTGGACCGCGGCGATCGCCGCCTGCAGCTGGTAGCGGCCCACCGGCCCCTCGGGGAGTACGTCCTCCAGCAGTGCCACACCCTCGCGGATCAGCTCCCGATCCCACTGCGAGCGATCTTGATCCTTGAGCGGGATCAGGTCGCCGAGGTGGTCGACGCGACCGCGCGAGCGAGCCTGCGTCAGCAGCATGAGCGCGAGCAGGCCGGTGGCCTCGTCGTGCTCCGGGAGCACCCCGCGCACGATCCGGGTCAGCCGGATCGCCTCGTCGGTGAGCTCGATCCCCTGCAGCTCGGGGCCGCTGGTGCGGGTGTGGCCCTCGTTGAAGATCAGGTGGCAGACGTCGAGCACGCAGGCGATCCGCTCGGGCAGCTCGTCAGGCGCCGGCGAGCAGAACTCCTCGTCCTTCAGCGTCGCCCGCGCCCGGCTGAGGCGCTGCCCCATGGTCGCCTCCGGAACGAGGTACGCAGCCGCGATCTCGGACGTCGTCAGACCGCCCACGCACCGCAGCGTGATCGCCACCTGCGAGGGGCGGCGCAACGCGGGATGGGCGCACATCATCATCAGCCTCAGCGAGTCGTCGTACGCCGAGCCGATCTCCACGGCCGCCGGGTCCGGCTCGTCGAGCCGCCGGGCGATCCCGTCGGCGACCTCGCGCCGGGTTCGAGCCGTGTCCGCACGCATCTGGTCGATCAGCCGCCGATGAGCCACCCGGATCAGCCATGCCCGCGGATCAGCCGGCAGCCCATCGCACGGCCACTTCTGGCTGGCCGCGATCAGCGCCTCCTGGGCGGCGTCCTCGCAGTCGGGGAGGTCAGGATGGACCCGCAGCAGGGCGCCGAGGACGTGGGCGGACTCCTGCCGCCACACGTCCTCGACTCCCGTGACCGTCATGTCAGTAGGTTGCCACCGGCCGTAGCTCGACCGTCTCACCGGGGCCACTGAAGCTGCGTACGACCTCTTCGGCTCGCTCCTGGGACTCGACGTCGATCAGGAAGAACCCGGCCAGATGCTCCTTCGCCTCGGAGTAGGGGCCGTCGGTGGCGATCGGCTCGCCGGCCTCCCACCGGTAGAGCTTGGCCGAGGCCGGATCCGCGAGCGCCTGCCCGCCGATGAGCTCACCGTTGGCCGAGAGCTCCTCCATGATCCCCTCGAAGGCAGCGTTGAGCTTCTCCCTGGAGGCCTGCGGCAGCGACTGGAACTCGGGGATGAAGTCACCCGTCGGGTGACCCCACGGCTGCGGGTTGGAGTGGATCAGGATGACGTACTTCATGGCTCTTCCCTTTCGTCGGCGCCTTCCGTAGGCGTGCTTACGGGGATACGTCGGAGCCGAGTGGCGTAGTTCTACATCGTCCCAGAAGCGAGTCGCCGGTTCCCACGATTGACCGAACCGCCACCGGGTGCAGTGTCGATGTGGAATGGTTCTCATCGTGGATTCGGGCGCGGTCGATGTCAGTGCGGTCGATCGGGTGCTGATCTCGACTCTGGAGGATCTCCTCGAACAGCCGTCGCTGGAGCCCGGGATCGTCGTGAACGCTCTATTCAACCGGTTGGTGACTGCGGTGTTGAGTGTGCCCGAGTCGGAGGCCGAGACCGTGCTGGCCGCGCTGCCGCCGTCACGTCCACCGGCTCTCTTCCGATCTGTCGCCTCCGCCGGCGAGCACGCGCTCGAGCGGGTCTGGGCCCGCCAGGTTTCGCGCGCCCCCGATCCCGCCGCGGCGTTCGCCCGCTTCCCCTACCGCGAGAACTACCGGCTCCTCGTGGAGATGGAGCTGGAAGCCGTACGCCGCCAGGGCACCGTCCCACGGCACGTGCTGCTCCTCGGCTCGGGACCGCTCCCCCTGACCGCGCTCTGCCTGGCCGATCAGGGCATCGCGGTGCACTGCGTCGACCACGACGCCGAGGCGATCCGGCTCTCCTCCGCCGCGTTCGGACGCCTGGGTGCCGTCGGCGTGACCTTCGAGCACGCTGAAGCGGCCGCCGCCACGCCACCGCACCCCGCGGACCTCGTGCTCCTCGCCGGCCTGGTCGGGTCCGACGATGCTGCCAAGGCCGCGGTGCTCGACAAGGCGGTCACCGCTCTCGCCCCGGGCGGGCTGGTCCTGGCGCGGAGCGCCAGAGGGCTGCGTACGCTGCTCTACCCGCAGGTCGGTCCGCAGGCTCTCGCCGGCCTCGACGTGGTTGCCGAGGCCAACCCCGAGATCGACGCTCCGGGGACCGACGTGATCAACAGCGCGATCCTCGCCCGCGCGAACTAGAGCGCGGGGTCGAGGACCTCGGCCTTGAGCTGTGCCGCCCGCTCGATCCGCTCGGCACCGGTCTCACCGAGATTCCACGTCGGCAGGATGAACTCGTCGAATCCGGCCGCGACATAGCGGCCGATCAGGTCCTGCAGCTCACCGGCCGAGCCGGTCTGGGTCCGAGCAAAGCCCGGGTTCGCACCGTCGAGGTCGAGCATGAGGTTGGTGGTCGTCTTGATCGTCCCGGGATCGCGACCCACCTGCTCGCACGCCTCCAGGAGCTTGGCCCGTACCGCGCCGGCACTCTCGGGCGTGCCCCAGGTGTTCCACTCGTCAGCGAACCGGGCGACGACCCGCAGCATCCGCGGGCCCTTGGCACCGACCAGGATCGGCAGCGGCGAGGCCACCGGCTTCGGCTCGCACGGAGCGTCGGTGAGCTGGAAGTGAGTCCCCTCGAAGGTCGTTCGCGGCTTGTCGAGCAGCGACCGGGTGATCTCGATCGCCTCCTCGAACCGGTCGACCAGCACCTTCGCGCTCGGCAGGTCGATGCCGTACGCCTTGTGCTCGTTGATCTGCCAGCCGGCACCCATGCCGAGCACGAACCGCCCGCCGGCGATGTGGTCGATCGTCGCGGACCGGTTCGCGAGCAGCGCCGGGTGATGGATCGTCGTCGGGGAGACGAGGGGCCCGATGCGTACGTTCTCGGTGGTCGCGGCCAGCGCCGGGAGAACTCCCCACACCTCGTGCATCGGCCCGTCGTCGATGTCCTCGGAGCCGGTGTTGGGCATGTAGTGGTCGGCGAACCAGACTCCGTACCAACCAGCCTGGTCAGCCGCCTGCGCCTCGGCAAGGATGTCGGCAGTGGAAACGGCGGGACTGGGCCACAGCGAGATCTTCACGTCCCCAACCTACCCACCCGCAGAACAGGGTTCCGAAAATATTCTTGGCAGCGTTGTCGATCCCGCGTAGACCTCGTTCGACCAAGGGGTGAACGGGCCGGCAAGACGGCCCGACGACACAGGAGAAACCGAGATGCCGAAGTACATGCTGATCTGGCGCACCATCGACGAAGACAAGCAGAACGCCGCGATGGCCGAGATCCCCTTCGAGCAGATGCTCGAGAAGATGGGGAAGCTCAACGACGAGCTCATCAAGGCGGGCGTCGTGCTCGCCATGGAGGGTCTCGACCCTGAGGAGCACACCGTCGTCACCTACGCCGATGCGGGCGAGCCGCCGGTGGTCACCGACGGTCCGTACGGCGAGACCAAGGAGCTCTTCGGGGGCTTCTACCTGATCTCGGTCGGCTCGAAGGAGGAGGCGGTCGAGTGGGCCAAGCGCCTCAGCTACTTCCCCGGTTCCGCCGTCGAGATCCGCCGGGTGCCGACGATCGACGAGTTTCCGCAGGACAACCCGTGGATCCAGAAGGAGCTCGACTGGCGCACCAAGACCGGGCAGCTCTGAGGGCCGAAACCACCCGGGGAGACACCGATGAGTGACGCGACGCGCGCCGTCGAGGCGATCTGGCGTATCGAGTCCGCCCGCATCGTCGGCGCGCTCGCGCGCTACACCGGCGACTTCACGCTCGCCGAGGACGCGGCCCAGGAGGCCCTCGCGGAGGCGCTGGTCTCCTGGCCACGCGACGGCCAGCCGGCCAACCCGGTCGGCTGGCTGATGACCACTGCCAAGCGGCGGGCGATCGACACGATCCGCCGCGCCGGCGTCCAGCGCGAGAAGTACGAGGCGATCGCCCACGACCAGGACGAGGCGTACGACGACGAGCTGGACATCGAGCGGATCGATGACGACGTCCTCGCGCTGATGTTCGTCTCCTGCCACCCGGTGCTGTCCAAGGAGGCCCGGGTGGCGCTCACCCTCCGGGTCGTCGGCGGCCTCAGCAGCGAGGAGATCGCCCGGGCGTTCCTGGTGCCGGTGCCGACGATCCAGGCCCGGATCACCCGCGCCAAGAAGACGATCGCGGCCGCGAAGGTCCCTTTCGAGGTGCCCTCGCCCGACGAGCGCCGGCAGCGTCTGGCCGGCGTGCTCAACGTCCTCTACCTGATCTTCACCGAGGGCTCCACCGCCACCTCCGGCGAGGACCTGATCCGCACCGACCTCGCCGGCGAGGCACGCAGACTGACCCGGGTGCTGATCGGCGTGCTGCCCGACGAGCCGGAGGCGTACGGACTGCTCGCGCTCATGGAGCTGACCGCCTCTCGCTTCCCGGCGCGCACCGATGCCGCCGGCGACCCGGTCCTCCTCGAGGACCAGGACCGCACCAGATGGGACCAAGGTGCCGTACGCCGCGGCCTGGCCGCCCTCGAGCAGGCGACCCCACGGGGCCTCGGTCCCTATGGGCTCCAGGCCGCGATCGCCGCCACCCACGCGGTCGCCGACTCGGTCGAGACCACCGACTGGGAGCGGATCATCGTCCTCTATGAGGCCCTGGGCCGCATCGCACCCAACCCGATCGTCGACCTCAACCGGGCCGTGGCGGTCGCGATGGCCCACGGACCGCTGCGAGCCCTGGAGATCGTCGACCGGATCGCCGAGGACAAGCGGCTCGACCACACCCATCTCCTCCCGACCGTACGCGGAGAGCTGCTGCGCAGGCTGGGCCGAACCGTCGAGGCACGCAAGGAGCTGGAGCGGGCGGCAGGGATGTGCACGAACGACCGGGAGCGTGCCGTCCTTCGGCAAAAAGTCGCTGATCTTCCCTAAAACGGGGTATACCTGTCGCCCATGTCACACGCAGCGAGGACAGAGACAGCCGAAGCCCCTCGATGGCGGATCCTGGGACCCGGCCTCGTGGTGGCCGCGACCGGTGTCGGTGCCGCCGACCTGGTCGCCACCCTGATCGCCGGCAGCAAGTACGGCTACGCCCTGCTGTGGGCCGTCGTCGTCGGCTGTGTCCTGAAGGTGGTCCTGGTCGAGGGCGCCGGGCGCTACAGCCTGGCGACCGGCGAGACGATCTTCCAGGGCTGGCGGCGTCTGGGCATCTGGACGACGATCTACTTCGGCCCCTACATCGTGATCTGGGGCTTCGTCTACGGTGCCGCGGCGATGGCCGGCACCGGCCTAGCCCTGACCGCGCTGTTCTCGTTCGCGTCGGTGAAGGTCTGGGGCATCGTCTCCGGCCTGATCGGTCTCGCCATCGTGTGGGCTGGCCGCTACGGCCTCTTCGAGAAGTTCCTCGCGGTCCTGGTCGGCATCATGTTCGTGACGATGGTCGGCGCGGCGCTCGTCACCCTGCCCAACCTCCCCGACCTCCTCGTCGGCCTGGTCCCGACGATCCCCGAGGGCTCCCTGGTCAACATCCTCTCGGTCGCCGGCGGCGTCGGCGGCACGATCACCCTGGCCGCCTACGGCTACTGGCTGCGGGAGAAGGGCTGGCACACCCCGCAGTTCATGCGCGTGATGCGGATCGACAACACCACGGCGTACGTCGTGACCGGCATCTTCGTGGTCGCGACCCTCATCGTGGGTGCCGAGCTGCTCTACTCGGCCAACATCGCCATCGGCACCGGTGACCAGGGCATGCTCGACCTGTCCAGGGTGCTCGCCGATCGCTACGGCGACTGGTTCGGCAAGCTCTTCCTGATCGGTTTCTGGGCTGCGGCGATGTCCTCGCTCGTCGGCGTCTGGAACGGCGTCAGCCTGATGTTCGCGGACTTCATGGGGACCATTCGTGGAAAGGCCGACGAGCCCGAGGCAAAGAGCGGCGGCATCTGGTACCGCTCCTACATCCTCTGGCTCACCTTCCCGCCGATGATCTGGCTCCTGCTCGCCGAGGAGCCCACCTGGCTGATCCTCACCTACGGAGTCCTGGGCGCCTTCTTCATGCCGTTCCTGGCCGTCACCCTGCTCTGGCTCCTCAACACCAGCCACACCCCCACGGAGTGGCGCAACAAGTGGGTCTCCAACATCGGCCTCATCATCTGCGCCCTGCTCTTCGCCTGGCTCGCCTTCGACCAGATCCGCACTTCCATCGAGGGCCTGCTCAACTGAGGTCGAGGCACCCGGCGGATCGGCGAGCGCCAGGCTCTACGCCTGCGCCTTGCCGATCCGCCAGTAGCCGACGAAGGTGATCCGCGACTTGGGCACCCCGAGCGATACCAGATGTCGCCGTCCCTCGGCCGGGATCGTCCGCTCACCGACGAGGTACGCCGAGAGCGTGGCCGGCGCCTCGGGCGTGAACGCCTTCACCTCGGCGATCGCCAGCGCCCCGGGCTGTCCGGCGGAGTCACCTCGAGCCAGCCACCGCACCTCGACCCCCTCGGGCCCGGAGACGTCCTGGACGTCGGCCATGTCCGGGATCTCGATGATCGCCAGGCCGCGCGCGTCGCGGGGCATGTCTCGGAGGATTCCGACGATCGCCGGGAGCGCCGATTCGTCCCCGACGAGCAGGTGGAACGAAGCGTCCGAAGCGTTGTCGAAGCCCGTGCCCTGGTCCATGAGCACGACCCGCTCTCCGGGCTGTGCGGTACGCGCCCACGGGCCCGCGATCCCGAGATCCCCGTGGACCACGAAGTCGACGTCGATCTCACCAAGGTCGGGCCGGTGCTCGCGCACGGTGTAGTTGCGCAGCGGCGGCCGGTCGCCATGCCTCAGGTACTTGAGGTAGTCGACCGTCCCGAGCTTCTCGGGCACCGCGTCGAAGTTGGTGGACTCTCCGTTCGGTCGCGGCAGGAAGAGCCGGAACCACTGGTCGAAGCCGCGCTGCGGGAAGCGTCGCAGATCATCGCCACCGAAGGTGAGCCGCACCATGTGCGGCGTGACCTGCTTGTTGTGCAGCACCTCGGCCGCGTACACGCCCTTCAGCTTGCGGCCGTCGTCGAATCCCATGCCAAGCTCCATCCAGATCAGGTAAGGCTTACCTTGCTTTCGGCGACACTAGCGGCATCTCCCACCCTCTGCCGAGGGTTACGCGGCAAACTCATGCGACATCGCCCCACTGCCTGATAATCTCCGGCCGCCCGCCTTCGCGGCATGAACCTGCCACGGCCCCTCAACCACATCCTCAGGCGCCGTCGGCCAAAGCCTGGAGCCTCGATGACCCTCACTTCCCGCCGTCGACTTCGCCTGGCCGCGGCGACCGCCGTCGCCATGCTCGCGGCGCTCGCGCCTGTCACCGCCGCGTCGGCAACCAGCACCGACATCACAGCGCCGAAGATCACCGCGACGTCGTACAAGCAGTGGCTCGTCCCAGGTGACATGAAATGGCGCGGCGCCTTCTGGAGCGCTACCCCCGCCTACACCTGGTCCAGCTCGGACAACGTCGGGGTCGCCTCCCACGAGGTCCAGACGTGGATCGGGAACGGCAAGGGATCGCGCCTCGGGGTGAGCACCTGGTCGAGCATCGCGAAGTACGTCAAGACCTACTCGGGCACTCGGCGGTCACTCCACACCGAGGTCGGGGAAGGCGAGCAGGCATGCCAGCGCGTGCGCGCAAAGGACGCTGCCGGCAATCGCAGCCCCTGGTCAGCGTGGAGGTGCACCCACGCTCCCTTCGGAGAACGCACTGTAGACGGCGCTTGGGATCCGACGTCATTCAGCTTCAAGCTGCGCAACACCGGGGCAGCCAACGACCGCGTCGCGACGGTCCCGGTCCGGGCTACCGGCGTCCGAGTCCGCGTCGCCACCGGTCCGACGAGGGGCACCGCGAAGATCTACATCGGCTCCACCTACCTCGGGACGGTCTCCGCAGCGGCGAAGAGGTCCGGAAGCAAGTACGTCACGTTCCGCAAGGCTTCCACGCTGTCCGGTTGGATCCGAGTCCGCACCACCTCGACGTCGTCCAAGTCCTTCCTCCTCACCGGCCTATGGGCGATCCGGCCGACCGCGGGCCTGTCCACCGCCACGATCGGATATCCCGGCAGCCAGGGCGAGACGGACTCTGGAAACCCGCCGGCGCCGGTCACGTCCGCGGACGGGACGAGCCCGAGGATCACCAAGTTCAGCTTCACGCCCGCGTGGCCGACGAAGCGCGCCGCGAACGGCATGTATCGAGCGGTGGCAACCTGGGCCGCGACGGACAACGTGAAGGTGACTGGCTACCTCTACCAGGAGAAGTTCGCATCGGGCGGAACCTCCCTGTTCGCCAACGGCACCCGGTACACCACGAGCACCTCGTTGACGGAGATGCCCGACTACAGGGGCGACACGACTTGTCTCCGGGTTCGCGCCCGCGACGCCGCCGGCAATGTCTCCCCCTGGTCGGGCTGGAGGTGCTCGACCGCACCGATCACCGTCCTGGGCGGCAACTGGGCAAGCGGTGGCTTTCCAGAGATCGCTGGCGATCCCTGGGTGTACGCCGCCGTCTCCCCACGGACCTCCGACCAGACGATCGATCGCTACACGGCGAAGTCATTGCGCCTCAAGGTGCGCACAGGCCCGACCCGCGGCAAGGTCAACATCTACGTCGGCGGAGTCCGTTTCGGCACGATCAACACCTACGCCCGGACGAACGGCTCGAGGTGGGTCGTACTGCACCACGATCGGGAGGCACGAGGCCGGATCCGCGTGGTCGCAGTCACCAAGAAGGCGTACGTCGGGCCCGTGTACCTCGTGAAGGACACCGCCAAGGCGGTCCGCAGCGACATCGGGTGACCACCTCTCCGGCACCCGGCTGAGGCACGCTCATGAGGTCGGAGGATCCTGAACGCATGACCCTCTCCGCGCTCTTCCGCGACCACTTCGGCCACGAGGAGCACCTCTACGGCTGGCTGCTCAACCGGTTCGCGGACGACCTCGATGCAGGTGGTCCCATCGCTGAGATCTGCCGGGATCACCTCGACGCCTCCCGCGCCGATGCCGTGCAGCTGCGCCTCTTGGCGGCTCTTCACCGCATCGTCCTCCGCGGCGACGCTCCCGAGGTCGAACGCTTCTATCCCAACCTCGGAGGCGACGACGCGTACGTCACCGCTTGGCCATTGTTCGAGGAGGTGCTCACAGCTCACGTCGACGAGCTCCGCGCAGGTCTGGAGGTGGCGCCCCAGACCAACGAGGTCGGCCGCTCCGCCTGTCTCCTCATCGGCATCTTCGAGGCCGTACGCCGCACCGGCCTGCACCGCATCCGGCTGCTCGAGCCGGGCGCTTCGGCGGGGCTCAACCTGCTCGTCGACCGCTACCACTTCTATGGCGAGGACTGGGCGTACGGCCCCACGGACAGCCCGCTGACGATCGACACCCAGAGCGCCGGGGTGCGTCCGGTTCCGTTCGAGGTCGTGGCGCGCCGTGGCTGCGACCTCGCCCCTGTCGATGTCTCCACCGCTGCCGGCCGCGAGTACCTGACGTCGTTCGTATGGCCGCACCAGGTCGATCGTCACGCCCGGCTCGCCGGTGCTCTGCAGGCCGCGGCCGGCGACCCGCCCGTCGTCGACGTCGGTTCGGCCGACACCTGGCTGAAGGAACAGCTCACCCAACCGACCGACGCCGATGTGCTCACGATCGTCTGGCAGTCGATCACCGAGCAGTACTGGCCGATCGAGGTACGCACCGGCGTACGCGCGGCCGTCGCCGACGCCCGTGGTCGCCTGCCCATCGCCCACGTCAGCATGGAAGGCGTACCGCCGGCGCAGACGGCCTCGGGCTGGGACATCTGCACCGACGGTCCCGCGCTCAGCCTCGACGGCGACGAGCTCGCCCGCTCGACCCACCACGGCCCGCCGCTGATCCTGGCGTAGCCGCGCGAGACCAAAGTCGGTTGACGCGTTCTGCGTCCGGGTTGAGGCTGGTCGGCATGCCCGCCGACGAGCTTTCCGGCTGGAGGCGCAACGCAGCGATCTTCCTCGCCGGCCAAACGGTCTCCCTGCTCGGCTCGATGCTGGTGATGTACGCCGTGATGTGGCACCTCACCATCGAGACCCGGTCCGGGTCAGTGCTGATGCTGAGCCTCGTCTTCGGGATGCTCCCGCAGGCGTTCATGTCGATCTTCGGCGGTGTCTGGGCCGACCGACATCACCGCAAGTTCCTGATCATGGGCTCCGACGCCACGATCGCGGTCGCCACGCTGATCCTGGCCGGCCTGATGGTCAGTGGGATCGACGACCTCTGGATCATCTATCTCGCCCTGGCCATCCGCTCGGTCTTCGCCGGCATCCAGATGCCTGCGGTCACCGCGATGATCCCGCAGATCGCGCCGGAGTCCCAGCTGCTCCGGATCAACGGAGCCTTCCAGACCATCCAGTCCGCGATGACGCTCCTCGCCCCGGCACTCGCCGCGGTGATCTACGCCAGCATGGACATCGTCGCCGTCTTCTTCATCGACGCGATCACGGCCCTCATCGGCGTCGGCCTGCTCGCGCTCGTCCCGGTCGCCCGTCTCGTACGCCCCGACCAGGGGAAGGTCTCCTACTTCGGGGACCTCCGCGCCGGCCTCAAGTACGTCTCCACCCATGCGCACGTGCGTTGGATCCTCGTGCTCTTCACGCTGGTCATGGTGATGGTTGGAGCCCCCTCCTACCTCACCCCGCTCATGGTCACGCGTACCTTCGGCGACGAGGTCTGGAAGCTCACCGCGAACGAGCTGTTCTGGGGCTTCGGCATGCTGGCCGGCGGCGCCGCCATGGCCGCGTTCGGACCCAAGATCGTTCACCGCATGCGCCTGATGGTCAGCTCCGTCGTCCTCATCGGGCTGTTCGTCGTGGGGCTCGGAGTCTCCACGAACATGTGGGTCTTCTTCGTCTTCGGCCTGCTGATCGGGGTCGCCTTCTCGGCCCTGAGCGCACCCGCGTTCACCATCCTCCAGGAGCGCGTCGAACCAGAGATGCAGGGGCGAGTCTTCGGCATCGTCGGGATCGTCATGTCCGTTGCCATGCCGCTCTCCATGGTGGTCTTCGGCCCGCTCGCAGATCAGTTCTCGGTCGAGTCCCTGCTCGTCCTCGCCGGCCTGCTGCTCTTCCTCATGGTCGGCGGCATCCTCGCCATTCCCGGCGCTCGCCGGTCACTGGCTGAGGTCGACGTCCCGAAGGAAGAGGCCATCGCTCCTGCTGCCTCGGTCACTCCGGACGAAGAAGCCTCACAGGGCACCTAATGCGATGTATCGAGCTTGTCGAGATGACAGCTGCCCGGCACCTCGAGGGCACCGGGCAGCTGGAGAAGCTCTGAATCAGCGGCTGGTGACCAGCTTGATGGCCACGCCGAGACCCGCGGCAACGACGGCGGCGATGAGCAGCTTCTTGACCATGGGAACTCCTTGTTCGAGGTGTTGTTGGTACGGACTGCAACTATGACATTGGACCTCGCATGGCAGCCCACGTCAACCGGGCGTGGCGCGAAGAGGCCCCCATAATGATCTCGGCAAGCTCGATACACCGCATCTCGACAGCTCGACACAGCGCGTCGAAAATGGGTACAAATGGCAGCAGGGCCACCTCCGAAGAGGTGGCCCTGCGCAAAGACATGTCCGGCGGCGTCCTACTCTCCCACAGCCTCTCGGTTGCAGTACCATCGGCGCTGAAGGGCTTGACTTCCGGGTTCGGGATGGGACCGGGTATTTCCCCTTCGCTATGGCCGCCGTAACTCTAGAGATCACCACTATCGGGTGACCAAACCTGTGTTACAACAGTTGGTTGTGGACGCGAGACTTGACGGTCTTCGTTTGTTGTTTTTGTTGAGGGTTTATGAAAGATAAGCCCTCGGCCTATTAGTACCGGTCGGCTGGGCATCACTGCTGTACACCTCCGGCCTATCAAC
>NZ_JBEXRR010000037.1:0-58316 GCF_040613175.1 Nocardioides sp. NPDC006303 | reverse complement strand
GGGC
This sequence comes from Nocardioides sp. NPDC006303, assembly GCF_040613175.1. Lineage (NCBI taxonomy): Bacteria > Bacillati > Actinomycetota > Actinomycetes > Propionibacteriales > Nocardioidaceae > Nocardioides > Nocardioides sp. NPDC006303. The sequence goes on along the minus strand of NZ_JBEXRR010000037.1, from coordinate 58,312 downwards.
GACGAAACTCGAGTTTCGTCGCCCACAACTGCCTTTTCGGCTCGCCATTTGTGCCGACTCGGCGGGGCGGGTGCGTCAGGCCTGGCAGAGGCAGAACGGGTGGCCGGCGGGGTCGAGGAAGACGCGGAAGGTCTCACCGGGCTGATGAGCGGCCTTGGTGGCCCCCAGTTCGAGGACCGCCTTCTCGCCGACGTCGAGGTCATCGACGTCGAAGTCGAGATGGGTCTGCTGAGGTACGTCTTGTCCCGGCCATTCGGGGGCCCGGTAGTTCTCGACGGCCTGGAAGGCGATGTTGCCGTCCTCGCCGTACGCCTCGGTCCACTCCGGGTCGTTGACCTTCACCTCCCACCCGAGGAGGTCGGCGTAGAACCTGGCCAGGGTCACCGGGTCAGGACAGTCGATGCAGAGGTTCGGGTTGCGTGCGATAGCCATGGGACCGACGTTACGAGCGGTTCCGGACGTTCTGCTTCCGCCTGCGGCGTCCGTCGTCTCAGAAATATACAGTCAGGGTTGACTGTTTGTTTCTGGCGCGGCAGAGTGCGTGCCTGTGAGCCAGGCCACCCGCGTACCTCAGGAACAGCGCACCCGCGCGATGCGGGCCCGCCTCCTCGACGCCACTGTCGAGCTGCTGGCGGAGCGCGGCTTCGCCGGCACGTCGACCACGCTCGTCTCCCAGCGTGCCGGGGTCTCCCGTGGGGCGCAGCTGCACCACTTCCCGGCCAAGAACGACCTGGTCGTGGCGGCGGTCGAGCACATCACCGAAGCCCGCGGCGAGTCGCTGAAGGAGGCCGCCGGGGCGCTGCCGGAGGGCGGGCAGCGTACGCGGCACGTGCTCGCCATGCTCGCCGAGCAGGTCACCTCCCCGGTCTTCGCCGCGGCCCTGGAGCTGTGGGTCGCGGCCCGCACCGACGAGCAGCTGGCCGCGGCGGTGGGTCCGCTCGAGCAGCGCATCGGCCGTGAGCTCCACCGGGCCACGGTCGAGCTGCTCGACGTGGACGAGTCGAAGCCGGGGGTGCGCGAGCTCGTGCAGGCCACGCTCGATCTCGTCCGCGGCCTGGCTCTGGCTGACACGATTACCGACGACGCCGCCCGACGCGAGCGGATCCTCGACCACTGGGCCGAGGTTCTGGAAAGAGAGCTGCGATGAGCCTGCTGGATTCACTTCTCGAGGACCTCTCCATGGAGGGGTTCGAGCTGCGCCAGGTGGTGGCGGGCCTGAGCGAGGCGGGCTGGCGCGAGCCGACGCCGGCAGCGGGCTGGGACGTCGCCGCCCAGATCGCTCACCTGGCCTGGACCGACGAGGCCGCGCTCGCCGCGACCGAGTGGGTGGCGGGTGACGCGACCGCCTGGGACGAGTTGGTCACCGAGGCGCTCAAGAACCCCGAGGGCTACGTCGACGAGGCCGCACTGGCGCTGGCCACGATGCCGGCGACCGACCTGTTGGAGCACTGGGACGGCGTGCGCGGCGAGCTCGCCGGAGCACTCGCGAACGTCCCGAACGGGCAGAAGCTGCCCTGGTTCGGGCCGCCGATGTCGCCGGCCTCGATGGCGACCGCGCGGTTCATGGAGACCTGGGCCCACGGGCTGGACGTACGTGAGGCGCTCGGTCTCACCTACGAACCCAGCGACCGCATCAAGCACGTCTGCCACCTCGGCACCCGCACCCGCGACTTCTCCTACGGCGTCCACGGTCTGACCCCGCCGAGCTCCCCGTTCCGGATCGAGCTGACTGCGCCGTCCGGTGAGGTCTGGGAGTGGGGACCTGAGGATGCGGCGCAGAGCGTCCGAGGCCCGGCGTACGACTTCGCGCGTCTCGTCACCCAGCGCATCCACCGCGATGACACCGCGCTGGAGGCGACCGGGGACGACGCCGAGAAGTGGCTGAGCATCGCCCAGGCGTTCGCCGGCCCCGCCGGCTCCGGACGTGGCCCGGAAGGGGACGCGCGATGATCACGATCGGCAACTGCTCCGGCTTCTACGGTGACCGGTTCTCGGCGATGCGCGACATGCTCGAGGGCGGTCGGCTCGACGTGCTCACCGGCGACTACCTCGCCGAGCTCACCATGCTCATCCTGGGCAAGGACACCCTCAAGGACCCGACGACGGGCTACGCCAAGACCTTCCTGCGCCAGGTCGCCGACAGCATCGACCTCGCGCTGCAGCGAGACGTCAAGATCGTCTCCAACGCCGGCGGTCTCAATCCCGCCGGTCTCGCTGCCGCTATCGAGGCGCTGGGGACGAGCGCCAAGGTGGCCTATGTCGACGGTGACGACCTCCGGGGTCGGCTCGACTCCCACCCCGACGCCATGACCGCCAACGCCTATCTCGGTGCCTTCGGGATCGCGCACGCGCTCGACGCCGGCGCCGACATCGTCGTCACCGGCCGGGTGACCGATGCGTCGGTCGTCGTCGGGCCGGCGATCGCCCACCACGGCTGGAAGCGCGACTCCTACGACGAGCTCGCCGGCGCCGTGGTCGCCGGGCACGTCATCGAGTGCGGCACCCAGGCCACCGGCGGCAACTTCTCCGGGTTCCTGACCATGTCACCGCAGGCTCGGGCGCGCCCGCTGGGCTTCCCGGTCGCCGAGATCGCCGTCGACGGCTCCTCGATCATCACCAAGCAGGACGAGACCGGCGGCACGGTCACGGTCGACACGGTCACCGCGCAGCTGCTCTACGAGATCCAGGGTCCGCTCTACCTCGGTCCCGACGTGACGACCGACCTGACCTCGATCCGTCTGGAGGAGGTCGGGATCGACCGGGTCGCGATCACGGGCGTGGCGGGCACCCCGCCGCCGGCGACCCTCAAGGTCGCGGTCAACTCGCTGGGGGGCTACCGCAACTCCGTCGAGTTCGTGCTCACCGGTCCCGACATCGAGGCCAAGGCCGCCTGGCTGCGCGACCAGCTCGACGCCGAGCTCCCGATCGGACCGGACTACACCTGGTCCACCTACCGCATCCCCGCACCCGACTCGCCTACCGAGGAGGGAGCCGCCTGCATCCTGCGGCTCTCCGCGCGGGCGGCGGACGCCGACGCGGTCGGCCGTGCGCTGACGGCCCCGGCCATCGAGCTGGCGCTCGCCACCTACCCGGGCTTCCACGTCACCGCGCCCCCGGGGCGGCCGTCTCCGTTCGGGATCTACAAGGCTGCGTACGTCCGGCGCGACCGCGCTCCGGAGACCGTCCACCTCCCCGACGGCTCGACCTACGAGGTTCCGGCTCCCTTGGCGTATGCCGAGGCGTCACGCGCGTCGGCCGAGACGTCACGTGCGTCGGACAAGGTGACCTCTCGACCGACGGGAGCGACGCCTCGGCCGACCGGGGCGACGTCTCGGCGAGAACTGGGGGAGCTGGTCTATGCGCGATCCGGCGACAAGGGTGGCGACGCCAACCTCGGGCTCTGGGTTCCGCAGGGGAAGCCGGACGCGGCCGTCGAGTGGCTGCTGGACACCGTCACCCCGGAGTGGGTACGGGAGCTGCTGCCCGAGGCCGAGGACCTCGCCATCGACATCACGCCGCTGCCACACCTGCGCGGGGTGAACATCGTCATCCACGACCTGCTGGGCGAAGGGGTGGCGGCGTCCACCCGCTTCGACCCGCAGGCGAAGGGCCTGGGCGAGTGGGCCCGAAGCCGATTTGTAGACATTCCGGAGGGGCTTCTGTGAGCGAGGATCTGTTCCAGCTGGGCGCCGAGTTCGTCCGCCGTGAGGTCTTCCCTGACCTACAGGTTTGGGAGGACAACCAGGAGATTCCTCGGGAGGTCCACAAGGCCGCCGCCAAGCAGGGCCTGCTCGGGATCGGGTTCCCCGAGGAGGCCGGCGGCGAGGGCGGCGGACTGGCCGACACGGTCGCGGTGACCGAGGGAATGATGTCCGAGGGCGCCTCCTCCGGCCTGCTCGCGGGCCTGTTCACCCACGGGATCGCGCTGCCGCACATCGCCAAGCACGGCTCGCCGCACCTCATCGACACCTACGTGAAGCCCACGCTGGCCGGCGAGAAGATCGGCAGCCTCGCCATCACCGAGCCCGACGGCGGCTCCGACGTCTCCCACCTGCGCACCACCGCGGTCCGCGACGGCGACGAGTTCGTGGTCAACGGCGCCAAGACGTTCATCACCAGCGGCGTACGCGCCGACTTCGTCACCACCGCGGTCCGCACCGGCGGTCCCGGCGCCGGCGGCATCAGCCTGCTGGTGATCGACAAGGACACCCCCGGATTCACGGTCACGCGCAAGCTGGCCAAGATGGGCTGGCACTGCTCCGACACCGCGGAGCTCGCCTTCGAGGACGTACGTGTCCCCGCCGCCAACCTCGTCGGCGACGAGAACGCCGGGTTCATCTACATCGCCGAGGCGTTCGTGACCGAGCGGATCGCGCTGGCCGTGCAGGGCTACGGCACCGCCGCCCGATGCCTGGCGCTCACCGCCGACTTCTGCCGTCAGCGCGAGACCTTCGGTGAGCCCCTGATCAAGCGCCAGGTCGTACGCCACAAGCTGGTCGAGATGCACCGGCAGGTCGAGGTGGCCAAGGCCTACACCCACGCCGTGGTCGCACGCTACGACCGTGAGGGGTCGACCCAGGCCACGATCGCCGAGGCGGCGCTGGCCAAGCAGACAGCGGTCGAGGCCTGCACCTGGGTCGTCGACCAGGCCGTCCAGCTCCACGGCGGGACGGGATACATGCACGGGACCGAGGTCGAGCGGCACTACCGCGACGCCCGGATCCTGCCGATCGGAGGAGGAGCCACCGAAGTGATGACGGATCTGGCGGCCAAGTTGCTGGGACTGGACCGATGAGGCGGGCCCGATGAGCGACAACAGAGAAGCCCTCCTCGAGAAGATCGAGGCGCTCGACGCCGAGCACGCGAAAGCGGCGGCCGGCGGCGGCGAGAAGTACGTCGCCCGCCACAAGGCCCGCGGCAAGCTCCTCGCCCGCGAGCGGATCGAGCTGCTCCTGGACGAGGGCAGCCCGTTCCTCGAGACCCAGCCGCTGATCGGCTGGGGCAGCGACTTCCCGGTCGGTGGCTCGATCATCACCGGCATCGGTGTGGTCGAGGGCGTCGAGTGCATGATCGTCGCCAACGACCCGACGGTGAAGGGTGGCGCGCTCAACCCCTACTCCCTCAAGCGCTCCTTCCGGGCCGCGGAGATCGCGGAGAAGAACGGTCTCCCGACGATCAACCTGACCGAGTCCGGCGGCGCCGACCTGCCGACCCAGAAGGACATCTTCATCCCCGGCGGCAAGGGATTCCGCGACCTCACCAGAGCCTCCGCCCGCAAGCAGCCGACCATCTCGGTGGTCTTCGGCAACTCCACGGCCGGTGGTGCGTACGTCCCGGGCATGAGCGACTACGTGATCATGGTCAAGGAGGGCGCGAAGGTCTTCCTGGCCGGCCCGCCGCTGGTGAAGATGGCCACCGGCGAGGACACCGACGACGAGTCGCTGGGCGGCGCCGAGATGCACTCGCGCATCTCCGGCTCCTCCGACTTCCTCGCCGTCGACGAGCACGATGCCATCCGGCAGGCGCGACGCGTGGTGGCCAGGCTCAACTGGCGCAAGCACGGTCCCGAGCCGAAGGCGAGCTACGAGCCCGAGCTCGATCCCGACGGCCTGCTCGACCTGATTCCGACCGACCTCAAGGAGCCCTTCGACCCGCGCGAGGCGATCCTGCGGATCGTCGACGGGACGGGACCCGACAACGCCAAAGACCGTCAGGACAGCGCGTTCGACGAGTTCAAGCCCCTCTATGGACCGAGCCTCTGCGTCGGCTGGGCGCGGCTGCACGGCTACGAGATCGGCATCCTCGCCAACGCCCGCGGCGTACTGATGAGCGAGGAGGCCCAGAAGGCGGCGCAGTTCATCCAGCTCGCCAACCAGAAGGACACCCCGCTGCTGTTCCTGCACAACACGACCGGCTACATGGTCGGCACGGAGTACGAGCAGGGCGGCATCATCAAGCACGGCGCCCTGATGATCAACGCGGTCTCCAACTCCACCGTCCCGCACCTGACCGTGATCATGGGCGCGAGCTACGGCGCCGGCAACTACGGCATGAACGGGCGCGCGTACGACCCCCGCTTCCTGTTCACCTGGCCCTCTGCCAAGTCCGCGGTCATGGGGCCGGCCCAGCTCGCCGGCGTGATGGAGATCGTCGCCCGCGAGTCTGCGGAGAAGAAGGGCGAGGTCTTCGACGCCGACGGGTTCAAGGGCGTCAAGGAGATGGTCGAGGGGATGGTCGAGGAGCAGTCGCTGCCGATGTTCCTCTCCGGGCTCGGCTATGACGACGGGGTCATCGACCCGCGCGACACCCGCACCGTCCTCGGCCTCTGCCTCTCCGCCATCGCCACCCGACCGATCGAAGGCGCCATGAACTTCGGCGTCTTCAGGATGTGAGTGCCATGACCATCAGTCGAATCCTGGTCGCCAACCGCGCCGAGATCGCCTCGCGCGTCTTCCGCACCGCGCGCAAGCTCGGCATCGAGACCGTCGCGGTGCACTCCGACGCCGACGCGGACCTGCCGTTCGTGGCGGAGGCGGACCATGCCGTACGCCTCCCCGGCAACGCCCCTGCCGAGACGTACCTCCGCGCCGACCTCGTCATCGAGGCGGCCAAGGTGGCCGGTGCGGACGCGATCCACCCGGGCTACGGGTTCCTGTCGGAGAACGCCGACTTCGCCCGCGCCGTCGAGGCGGCCGGTCTGGTCTGGATCGGGCCCGCGCCCGAGTCGATCGAGCAGATGGGCTCCAAGATCGAGGCCAAGAAGATCATGGCTGCCGCCGGGGTCCCGGTCCTGGAGGCGCCGGCTTCACCAGTCGAGTCCGACCTTCCGCTGCTGGTCAAGGCCTCCGCGGGCGGGGGCGGGCGCGGGATGCGGATCGTCCGCTCACTCGACGCTCTCGGCGCCGAGATCGCCAAGGCCGAGGCCGAGGCCGCGTCCGCCTTCGGGGACGGAACCGTCTTCGTCGAGCCGTACGTCGAGGCCGGCCGCCACGTCGAGGTCCAGGTCGTCGGCGACGGCGCCGGGACCGTCGCCGTCTTCGGCGAGCGCGACTGCTCGGTGCAGCGTCGCCACCAGAAGGTCGTCGAGGAGTCCCCGGCTCCGCTGCTGCCCGATGCGGTGCGGTCGGCGCTCCACGAGGCCGCCCGGAACGCTGCCGCGGCGATCGACTACCGCGGCGCGGGGACCGTCGAGTTCCTCTACGACGCTGCCTCGGAACGGTTCTGGTTCCTGGAGATGAACACGCGCCTGCAGGTCGAGCACCCGGTGACCGAGCTGGTGCACGGGGTGGATCTGGTGGAGTTGCAGATCGCGGTGGCTGAAGGTGTTGGTTTCGACACGCCTTCGCCTAGCGGCTCCGGCGGCTCAACCAGCGGGCATGCGGTGGAGGTGCGGCTGTACGCCGAGGATCCTTCCGCGGACTATCAGCCGCAGTCGGGGACGTTGACGACGCTCGAGTTTCCGGGCGATGCCCGGATCGACGCCGGCTACACGTCCGGCTCGGAGGTCAGCACCTTCTACGACGCGATGCTGGCGAAGGTGATCGTGCATGCCCCCACGCGTGACGCGGCGATCCGGCGGCTCGTCGGGGTGCTGCGTACGGCCAAGATCCATGGTCTGGTGACCAACCGGGAGCAGCTCATCGGGATCCTCGGGTCGGAGGCGTTCCGGTCCGGTGAGGTCAGCACGTCTCTTCTCGCGGAAGAAAAATTCCTTCCGCGCACGGAGGACCCCGGCGCACCCGTGGCGGCAGCGGTCGCGCTGGCCGAGGCGACCCGTCGCCCGGGGCTCCCGGTCGCCTGGCGCAACGTCACCAGTCAGCCGCAGCGGACGGTCTTCGAGGATGACTCCGAGGATGGTCTCGTCGTGGAGTGGTACGGCACGCGAGACGGCTACCGCATCGACGGCTTCGAGGTCATCGATGCAGGTCAGGGCCGGGTTGTGCTGGAGCGGGACGGCCTGCGGACGACATACGAGATCGCGGTCGATGGCGACCGGATCGATGTCGACTCCTCGTTCGGCCACACCGCGCTGCGGAAACGTCCGAGGTTCACCGACCCCGCGAGCCAGACCCAGCCCGGAAGCCTGCTGGCGCCGATGCCGGGATCGGTCATCAGCGTGCTCGCCGAGTCCGGCAGCAGCGTCACCGAGGGCCAGCCGCTCCTGGTCCTGGAGGCGATGAAGATGCAGCACACGGTGACCGCGCCCACCGACGGCGTACTCGCTCAGATCAACGTCAAACCAGGGACCCAGGTCGCTGCCGGCGAGGTCCTCGCCGTCGTAGAGGAGGAGACATCATGACCGCAACTGTGCCCAACCCGTTCGGCGAGCCCGAGGAGCGGACCGCGCTGCGGGAGGCCGTGGCGAAGCTGGCCGGAAAGTACGGCCACGACTTCGTCGCCAAGCAGGCCCGCGAGGGCGGCAAGATGACCGAGATGTGGCTCGAGATGGGCCGCAACGGGTTCCTCGGCGTCAACATCGCCGAGGAGTACGGCGGTGGTGGCGGTGGCATGAGCGACCTGGCCGCCGTCCTCGAGGAGGCCGCGACCGCCGGCGCTCCGCTGCTGATGATGGTCGTCAGCCCGGCGATCTGCGGCAGCATCATCGGCCGCTGCGGCACCGACGAGCAGAAGAAGCGCTGGCTTCCTGCCATCGCCGACGGCTCGCACCTGATGGCCTTCGGGATCACCGAGGCCGACGCCGGCTCCAACTCCCACAAGATCACCACCACCGCCAAGCGCGACGGCGACAGCTGGGTGCTGAACGGCCAGAAGACCTTCATCTCCGGTGTCGACGAGGCCGACTCGGTCCTCATCGTCGCCCGGACTGAAGATGCCAAGACCGGCAAGCTCAAGCCAGCGCTCTTCGTGGTCCCGACCGACTCCGAGGGCTTCGCCAAGCAGGTCATCCCGATGGCCTGGGAGGCGCCGGAGAAGCAGTTCACCCTCTTCATCGACGACGTACGTCTCCCCGCCGATGCCCTCGTCGGCGACGAGGACGGCGGCATCTGGCAGCTCTTCGCCGGCCTCAACCCCGAGCGCATCATGGGCGCCGCCCTCTCCTGCGGGATGGCGCGCTACGCGCTGGCAAAGGCGGTCGAGTACGCCGGGTCCCGGTCGGTCTGGAAGGACGCCCCGATCGGCTCCCACCAGGGCATCGCGCACCCGCTCGCGAAGGTCAAGATCGAGCTGGAGCAGGCTCGCCTGCTGTGGCAGAAGGCCGCCGCGCTCTACGATGCCGGCGACGACGCCGGTGCCGGGGAGTACGCCAACATGGCCAAGTACGCCGCCGGCGAGGTCGCCTGCAACGCCACCGATGCCGCGGTCCACACCCACGGCGGCAACGGCCTGACGGTCGAGTACGGCCTGGCCAACCAGCTCGTGGCCGCCCGCCTGGGCCGGATCGCCCCGGTCAGCCGGGAGATGATCCTCAACTACATCGCCATGCACACCCTGGGACTCCCGAAGTCCTACTGATCACGGCGAAATGAGTACAGGGCCGGTCGCGTGAGCGGCCGGCCCTGCTGCGTACGTCTGGCTCTACTTCTTCGGCTCGATGATCACGATCGTGCTGAGGATCTTGTCGGCGAAGGTCTGACGCTTGTCGTCCCACAGCGGCCACAGGTAGCCGATGTAGCAGGCGAGCTGGTCGAGGTAGTGGACGAAGAAGCGCCCGATCGAGAACCAGGTGCCGAGGACCTGGCCGTCGGCCTCCTTGACGACCTTGATGCCGAGGACGCCCTTGCCGATCGAGTAGCCCGTCTTGCCCTGCTTCAGGCCGTAGTTCCAGAACAGGAAGGCAAGCGACACGAGGAAGCCGATGAACATGAGGAGCCCGCCGATGGCCATGAGCGCCCCGTTGGGCTCGCCGCCGTCCGTGTACAGGCCGGTGTTCGGGTCGTACTCCGAGACACCGCCCGCGGCGGCGCCGCCGATGAGCAGGCCATAGCCGATCCAGAACGGGATCATGGCCACCGCGCCGACGAGTCCGTCGATGATGAAGGCGCCCGCGCGTGCGCCCCAGGAGGCGTACGGCGGGGTCGGGGCGCCATAGCCGTAACCGGCCGGGGCGGCGCCGTAGCCGGTGGGAGCGGCGGGAGCGCCGTATCCCTGCGCGGGCGGAGGCGGCGGAGCGCTGGGCTGACCGTAGGCCGGCGCGGGCGGCGGAGTCGGCGGCAGGGGCTGGCCGGAGGGGTCCTGCGGGGCGCCAGGAGGCGGGCCGTAGTTAGACATGCGCCGAGTATGGCCACATCTCAACGTAAATGTCAGCGCACACGCCTGAGCCCGTCACGTCTGAGGCCGAGGCTCCACCAGGACCAGCGTCGCGACGATCTTGTCGGCGAAGGTCTGCCGCTTGTCGTCCCACAGCGGCCACAGGTAGCCGATGAAGCAGAACGCGTCGAGGACGTGGAGCAGTTGCCGTCCCAGCGCCATCGGGACGCCGGTCGTCTCCTGTGACTCTTTGCGGACCAGCTTGATCCCGACGACGCCCTTGCCGATGGTGTAGCCGGTGCGGCCCTGCTTGAGGACGTGGTTCCAGACGGCGAAGCCGATGAACCCCAGCCAGCCGACCAGGGTGACCAGGAGGCCGAAGATGGTGACGAAGAAGCCGGACTCCTGCGACAACCCGCCGCCCACGCCGGCGACCAGATAGAACGGCACCAGCAGCGCCGCGTCGATCAGCGCACCCCCGGCTCGGCGACCCCAGGTCGCCAGCGGAGGACCGGTGGGGACGTACGACTGCTGTGCCCAAGGCGGGGCCTGGGGCTGCTCGCCCGGTCCACGAGTGGGGTCCTGCGGTGCGCCTGGCGGCGGCCCGGGCGGCGGGCCGAAGTTCGACATCTGGTGGGTCATCTCCTCGAGTGTGCTGGCCTGCTGACCTGACCGACGTTCAATCTATCGGGTCGCACAGGGGTTAGCCTGACTGTTATGGCTGGAGCGGCGGCGGCATTGGATCGGGCTCAGCGCCGGTTCCCGCCGGTCGCGTTCCCGCTGGCTGTCCTCTACAAGTTCTACGACGATCAGGGCAACAACCTCGCCGCGATCATCACCTACTACGCCTTCATCTCGGTCTTCCCGATCCTGCTGCTCGCCTCCTCGATCCTGGGTTTCGTGCTGGAGGGCAACCCTGACCTGCAGGAGGCGGTGCTCGACACGGCGCTGGCGCAGTTCCCGATCATCGGCGACCAGCTCGGCCGCAAGGAGCTCACCGGCTCCACCGGCGCGATCGTCATCGGTGGTATCACCGCCCTCTACGGTGCGCTCGGTCTGGGCCTCTCGTTGCAGAACGCGGTCAACACCGCGTGGTCGGTCCCGCGCAACAGCCGCCCCAACCCCATCCTGTTGCGAGTGCGGTCCATGCTCATGCTCGCCGCCGGCGGTCTGGCCATCCTCTCGGTCACCGCGCTGTCGCTGGTGCTGAGCCGCACCGACTTCCTCGGGTTCAAGGCGGTCGATGTCGGCTACTGGCTGGTGATCCTCGGCACCGTCGTGATCGTCACCGGCATGCTCTGCGTCGTCTTCCGGATGGCCACCACCCGCGACCACGCCCTCGGCCACGCCCTTCCGGGAGCGTTCACGTTCGCGTTGCTGTGGCAGGTGCTGCAGTACTTCGGCGCGGAGTTCGTCCAGCACGTGCTCGCCGCCACCCGCGGCATGAACCAGACCTTCGCGCTGGTTCTCGGTCTCGTCGCCTTCCTCTACATCGCCGCGCTGATGGTGGTGATCTCGATCGAGGTCAACGTCGTCTACTCCCGTCACCTGTGGCCGCGCGCGCTGCTCACCCTGTTCACCGACGACGTGGACCTGACCGAGGCTGACCGCCGCGCCTACGCGAGCTACGCCCTGATGCAGCGACACAAGGGGTTCGAGACGGTCGCGGTCACCTTTGACGGCCGGGACGGCGACAGTCACGAGATCGTCATGGACCCCTCCTGGCTCCGCAAGACCGCTCGCCAGATCCGTCGCCGCGACGAGTTCAGCCGGCCGCTGCCGCCGACCAAGCCGCCGCCCCCGGTGCCGCCCGGCCAGCTGCGCGCCGTGCCGCACCCCGACGAGGATCAGACGGAGCGGCGTACGAGCTCTTAGGGCTTCGTCCGCAACGGCACGAAGCGATACCAGCCGTGGCTGCTGAGTCGCGCCCTGCCCGTCTCGTTCCGCTCCACCAGCATCATCAGCCCGGCGACCGGGACCACCATCCGCCCGGGCGAGGCGAGCTGGTCCATCAGCTCGCGCGGCAGGGCCTCGGCCTCGGCGGAGACGAGGATGCGATCGTACGCAGCCTGCCCGGGCCACCCGAGGACCCCGGGCTTCGCCTTCTCGATGCGGGCCCACGGCTGGTCGGTCGCTGCCAGGTTGCGGCGGCCGAACCTGACCAGGGACGGTTCCAGCTCGACTCCGATGACGCTGCCCTCCGGGCCGGTCAGGTGGGCGAGCAGCGCGGTGGTCCAGCCCGACCCGGAACCGACGTCGAGCACCTTGTCGCCCGGTGCGACCTCGAGAAGATGGAGCATGTCGGCCACCGTCCGCGGCTGCGAGTTGGTCTGTCCGTGACCGATCGGAAGCGGCTCGTCGAAGCCCGCGAAGCCCCGCTCCTCGCGAGGAAGGAAGCCTTCCCGCGGGATGGCGGAGAACGCATCGAGGACCCGGTCCACACCTCCAGTCAAGCACCGTATCGTCTGCCCCATGACTGAGTCGCCTGAAACCAACGCAGAGCTCGTCCACCTCGACGTCGCCGATGGTGTCGCCACCATCACCCTGGACTCGCCGGCCAACCGCAACGCGCTCTCCCGCCAGCTGGTCACCGAGCTGTTCGAGGCGCTGCACGCCGCCGACAAGGACACCTCCGTCAAGGCCGTCGTGCTCCAGGCCACGGGCACCGTCTTCTGCTCCGGCGCCGACCTCTCCGAGGCCGCGACGGTGCCGATGGAGGAGGGCACCCGCGGGATCGTACGTCTCCAGCGCACCATCGTCGCCCTGACCAAGCCCGTCGTGGCGAAGGTCCAGGGTCCGGTGCGCGCCGGTGGTCTCGGCCTCGTCGCCGCCGCCGACATCGCGATCGCCGCCGACACCGTCTCGTTCGCGCTCACCGAGGTCCGGCTCGGCCTGGCCCCCGCCGCGATCTCCCTCTCGATCCTGCCCCGGATCGACTCCCGCGCCGCCTCCCGCTACTTCCTCACCGGCGACAAGTTCGACGCCGCCGAGGCGGCCCGCATCGGCATCCTGACCGCCGCCGTCCCCGCCGCCTCGCTCGACGACGAGGTCGTCGCCATCACCTCCTCCCTCCTCGAGGGCTCCCCTCAGGGGCTGCGCGAGACCAAGCGCCTCATGGTCCGCGGCCTGGTCGAGCACATCGACGCCGGCGGCGAGGAGATGGCCGCCCTCTCCGCCCGCCTCTTCGGCTCCGACGAGGCCCGCGAGGCGATGACCGCGTTCCTGTCCCGCAAGCGGTAGCCGACTGGTGGCACCCGTGCTCGCGTAACACCACGTCGGGGGTAGAGTTATCTCCTTGCCGTGCGCCATGGGGGGCGCACGGCGGGTGTGGATCTTTGTGACGGGGGAACATCCAGTTGAACGACAAGCTGGCTGAGCGCGAGATCGCTCAGGAGCAGGGGTTCGTAGATCGTGTCTACCTCCAGCTGGGAGAGTCGGCGCGCGCTGCGCACGAGCTGGCCAACGAGGGCCGCGAACGTGGGGCCCTCGGGCATGAGGGCGGTCTGGTCGAGCGCGACGCGTTCGCCTTCCAGGCCGCGCGGCGCATCGCGCAGCTCGATGCCGCCCACGAGGGGTTGGTCTTCGGCCGCCTCGACCTCGACCCGTCGGTCGACACCGAGCCGCGCTACGTCGGCCGCATCGGTCTGCGCGACGCAGAGCGTGACTCGCTGCTGATCGACTGGCGAGCGCCGGCGGCCGCGGTGTTCTACCAGGCCACGGCGGTCGAGCCGCGGTCGGTGATCCGGCGTCGGGTGCTCCGCTCCGAGGGGCAGAGCGTCATCGGTGTCGAGGACGAGCTGCTCGACGCCGAGGCGCTGGATCGCTCCGGTGCCGACCTGCCGATCGTCGGCGAGGGCGCGCTGATCGCCCAGCTCAGCCGTGCCCGCGACCGCACGATGCACTCCATCGTCGCGACCATCCAGGCCGAGCAGGACAAGGCCATCCGTGCGCCGGGCAAGGGCGTCACGACGATCTCCGGTGGTCCGGGCGTGGGCAAGACCGTGGTGGCCCTCCACCGGGCTGCCTACCTGCTCTACACCGAGCGTCGCCGCTACGAGTCCGGCGGCGTGCTGATCGTCGGGCCGTCGGGCGTCTTCATGCGCTACATCGAACGCGTCCTGCCGAGCCTCGGTGAGACCGCGGTGGCGCTGCGTTCGCTGGGTGAGGTCGTGGACGGCGTACGCGCGACCTGGCACAACGACCCCGCCGTCGCCGACGTGAAGGGCTCGGTCCGGATGGCCGAGGTGCTGCGTCGCGCCTCGCGTCAGCAGGCGCCGGGCTCCCCGCGCGAGTTCAAGGTCTTCTACCGCGACGACTCCCTGCGGCTGGACGGCAAGCGCCTCGGTGAGCTGCGGCGCCAGCTGATGAGCCAGGGCCGGCGCAACCAGCAGCTGCGTCGCGTACCTCAGATGCTTCTCGACATCCTCTGGCGGCAGGTACGCGGTGAGCGCGGCCGCGAGCGCGGTCGCGAGGTCTTCAACGACGAGATGCTCGACAACCCCGCCTTCCTCGAGTTCGCCGCTGCCTGGTGGCCGGCGCTGGAGGCGCGTGAGGTGCTCGGCTGGCTCCGCGAGCCGGAGTTCCTCGCTCGCGTCTCCGAAGGGATCCTGACTCACGACGAGCAGCAGCTGCTCCTCAAGTCGTGGGCCGGCCGCGGCCTGACCGACGCCGACCTGGCCATCGAGGACATTCCGCTGCTCGACGAGCTCCGCTACGCGATCGGCGACATCCCCGAGCAGGTCGCCGACGAGCGGGACGCCGACCAGAGCGGCATCGACATCGCCGAGCTGATGACCGCCTCCGACCGCGAGTTCTCCTCGGGTCGGGGCTGGCGCCCGCCGACGTACCGGATCGACGACGACCCGTTCGCCCACATCCTCATCGACGAGGCCCAGGACCTGACGCCGATGCAGTGGCGGATGGTCGGTCGCCGGGGACGTACGGCTTCGTGGACCATCGTCGGCGACCCCGCCCAGTCCTCGTGGCCGGTGGCGGAGGAGGCCGAGGCTGCCCGGTCCAAGGCGCTCGAGGGCAAGCCGGTCCACGCGTTCCACCTGTCCACGAACTACCGCAACTCGGCCGAGATCTACGACTTCGCCGCGGCCTACGCCGAGCGGGTCGGGCTCAACGCCGACCTACCGACCGCGGTCCGATCCACCGGCGTCGAGCCGCGGGTCATCGAGCACACGGTCGACCTGGAGAAGGCCACCCGGGAGGCGGTCGGCGAGATCGCGTCGCAGGTCAGCGGCACCGTCGGCGTCGTGGTCCCGGTCGCGCGCCGCTCCGAGGTCAACGCGTGGCTCGCGTCCTGGTCGGAGTTCGCGGCCGACGCTCCTTCGGCTGCGGCGTCTGCCGCCGACCCGACCTCGGTGCCCTCCGGCGAGGACCGCATCGTCGTCCTCACCGGCCTGGACACCAAGGGCCTGGAGTTCGACGGCATCGTCGTGGTCAGCCCCGACGAGATCGAACGCGAGTCGGCCACCGGCCGCGCCACGCTCTACGTCGTCCTCACCCGCGCGACCCAGCTGCTGACCACCGTCTCCTAAAGGGCGGCGATCCAGGGGTGGTCTGGAAGGGTCTGCTCGAGCGCGCGCCGCAGCCAGCGACGCCGACGGTCGTCGAGCAGCGGCACGGTGTTGTCGAAGTCGAGACGATCCTTCGAGCGGAGCCCTGGGGCCTTGTAGAGGAGCTGGATCTCGGGCTGGAGGTAGCGGATCCCGTCGCGCTCCCAGACCGCCTCGGACATCGGCATCCGGATCGACTCCTCACGCCGATAGACCCACTCACCGGCGGTGCCGGGGTTGAGCAGCAGGTCGTACTCCCACGGGTCCTGAGCGCTCCGCCGCGTCCAGATCTGACCCTCGGTCTCCCAGAGGACATCGTCGGCGGCGCCGTCGGGAACGTCGCCCGGGAGTAGCGGACGCAGCGCCGTGGTGCCGGCCGCCCATACGTCGAAGCGCCCCGCCAGATGCTTGCGCAGCACGGCGAGATCGCTGCGGAGCACACAGGTGTCGGTGTCCTCGTGCTCACGACGTACGCCGGTGAACGCCTCGATCGCCCAACCGCCCGCGACCCACCAGGTGCCGGGATAGCCCTCGAAGAGGGCGGCCACGTCGGCCGGCGTGCGCGGCGCCCAAGGCCCGTAGAGCCGCTCGAACTCGTCGTTGTTCAGATCGTTGACGCCCACCCGCGAAGCCTAGCTGTGCGGGTGAGCGTCGGGAGGAGGGTCAGCCGACGGACGGCTTGGCGTCCGCGGTGACCTCGACACCCTCGGCGAACTCGACGAGTTGCTCGTCGGTGAGGTGGATGGTGCTCCACATCTGGATGACGACGGTGAAGTCGTTGTAGGCGTACTTGAGCATCGTCGCGCCATCCGGGGTGGTGACGAGGGTGGCGGGCTGGCCGCCGACGGTGGTGTTGGCCGGGTCCTGGGCCCCCGATGCCGTCGTCTCCAGGGTCACCACGATCTTGTCCCGGAAGTCGCTGACCGTGGTGTCGTCGTCGGGGCGGGCGACGGCGAGGACGTACTGGTCGGATCCCTGCAGCACGAACCCCTCGGGCACCTTCGCCACGGTGAAGCCGGGCATCTGGGTGCCGTCGTAGTCGACCAGGCGTACGTTGTCGGCGGCCTGGACCGTCGGTGCGCCGTCGTTGCCGGAGGTCAGCGCGATCCCGCTGAAGGCACCACCGACCGCGAGGGTCAGCGCGGCGCCGCCGAGCGCGGCGCGCTTGATCCGGCGCCGGGAGAGCGCCCGGTGGCCACGGCGAAGGTCGGCATCGGCATCGTCAGCTGTCGAGGTGGTCGGCGAGGGCGTCAGGCGGGCGAGGCGGTCGATCACGTCGTTCATCGGGAGTCTCCTGTCAGTTGGGTGGGGGTGAGCAGCGCCCGGAGCTTGTCCAGGCCGCGTGCGGTCTGGGACTTCACGGTTCCGGTCGAGCAGCTGAGCGCGTCGGCGACCTCCTCGACCGAGAGGTCGTGGACATGACGGAGCACGACGGCAGCGCGCTGCCGGGGCGGGAGCTCGGCCAGCGCGGCTACCAGCTCGGGATCGACCATCGCCGGATCCTCGACCGGTGCCTCGGGCAGCGTGACCGCGCCCTGCTCGCGGCGGAAGAACGGGCGCCGGCGGTGGTCGGTCAGGCAGTTGACCAGGGTCCGTCGGGCGTACGCAGCGGGGTGCTGGGACGCTCGCCCCCAGGCCAGATAGACCTTGACCAGGGTCGACTGGACCAGATCCTCGGCCAGATGGGCGTCGCCGGCGGTCAGCAGCCGGGCAGTCCCGACGAGCGGTGCTCGGTGGCGGCGTACGAAGGCCTCGAACTCGGCGTCTTGGGAACGTCTCACGCACTGTCAACGGATTCGGGGCACCGTGGGGTTGCACGGGCCCACCATCCGAATCGAATGGGTCACGCGTCAGCGCGCGGATTAGGCTCATCCCATGACGACCAACAGCCCCGCCCGGACCGCGATCGAGGAGATCACGGGGCACGAGGCGTGGGCGATCATCCGGCGCTCCTCGCGGGCGGGTGACCGCGACACGGTCGGCATGCTGGCGGGCACGCGGTCCGTGGTCGAGTCGCTGCTCGACGTACCTCTCGAGGAGGGCACCCCGGAGCCGGGGAAGGTGGCCGATCGACTGCTCGCGGTGCCGTTCCGGCAGGTGAGCGAGCGTGGCTTCGAGGCCCACGACGACGGCACCCCGCTGGTGGTCGTCGACGTGGAGCGCGAGTGGGAGTTCTCCGTCGCCGAGGTGATCGAGGCCCTTCCCGACGTCCCGGTGGAGTTCGTGGACCGCGGTGGGTTCGACGTTGACGACGACACCTATGCCGACCTGGTCAAGACCGTCATCGAGGACGAGATCGGCCAGGGCGAGGGCGCGAACTTCGTGATCGGCCGCCACTACCGGGCCCAGCTCGACGACTGGAACCACGAGCGCGCGCTCACCGTGCTGCGTCGTCTTCTGGAGCGTGAGCGCGGGGCGTACTGGACCTACTGCTTCTTCACCGGCGACCGCTACCTCATCGGCGCTTCGCCGGAGCGGCACGTGAGCGTCCACGGCGGCGACGTCCGGATGAACCCGATCTCCGGCACCTTCCGGCTGCCGCGCGACCTCGAGGGTTCGCCCGAGAAGATCGCGCACGATCTCAAGGGGCAGCTGACCGACTTCCTGACGGATCAGAAGGAGGTCTACGAGCTCTTCATGGTGGTCGACGAGGAGCTCAAGATGATGTGCGACATCTGCGACCAGGGCGGCCAGGTGCTCGGGCCGTTCCTGAAGCCGATGTCGCGGCTGATCCACACCGAGTACCTGTTGGCCGGCCGCTCGGCGCGCGACCCGCGCGAGATCCTGCGCGACACGATGTATGCCGCCACCGTCACCGGCTCGCCGGTGGAGAACGCGTGCCGGCTGATCAAGAAGTACGAGCCGGAGGGCCGTGGCTACTACGGCGCCGCCCTCGCGCTGCTCGGCCGTGACGAGTCCGGTGCCCCGACGGTCGATTCGCCGATCGTGATCCGCACCGCGGACGTGTCTGTCGACGGCCGGCTGAAGGTGAGCGCCGGCGCGACGCTGGTGCGCGACTCCGACCCGACGTACGAGGTCGCCGAGACGCACGCCAAGGCCGGCGGGATCCTGTCGGCCTTCGGGCTGGTGCCAGCCGCGCCCGCGCTCGCCCAGGACGTCTCCGAGCTGGTCAACGACGAGGACCTGCTGCTGACCCTGGCCGCCCGCAACCGCCGGCTGTCGTCGTTCTGGCTCACCGACCAGGGCGACGAGGAGCCCTCGGCCCACCTCGCCGGGAAGCACGCGGTGATCCTCGATGGCGAGGACGATTTCGTACGCATGCTGCGCCACGTCCTCCGGGTGCTCGGCATGACCTCGTCGGTCGTCCGTCACGAGGACTACGAGGACGGCGCCTTCGCGGGGGCTGATCTCGTCATCGTCGGGCCCGGCCCGGGTGACCCGCGCGATGGAACCGATCCGAAGATGGCCAAGCTGCGTGCCGCTGTGGCTTCTTTGCTGGAGAGCGGCCAGCCGTTCCTCGCCGTCTGCCTCGGCCACCAGGCGCTGTGCCACCAGCTCGGGATCGGGCTGCACTACAAGGACATCGTCTTCCAGGGCACCCAGACCCGCGTGGGTCTTGGGTTCGGCGGGCGGCCGCGTCGCGAGCGGGTCGGCTTCTACAACACCTTCGTCGGACGGGTGGAGTCCACGGAGCTGCCTGCGGGGGTGTCGGTCGATGCCGATCCGGAGACGGGTGACATCCATGCCATCTCCGGCCCGCACTACGCCGGCATCCAGTTCCACGCGGAGTCGGTCCTCACCGAGCGCGGCTACGACCTCATCCACGACGTCGTCAGCGATCTGCTCGCGCAATGAGCGACGTCGTCGTGGTGGACCACCACGACTCCTACGTGTGGAGTCTCGTCCACATGATCGCGCAGGTCACCGGGGCCCTTCCGGATGTCGTGGAGCACGACGAGGTGAAGCTCGGGGACCTCTCCGGCTACAGCCATGTGGTGCTCTCGCCCGGGCCCGGGCACCCGGCCGATCCGGCGGACTTCGCGATCGGGCGGGACGTACTCCTGGCTGCCGGGCGGCCCGTCCTCGGGGTCTGCCTGGGGATGCAGGGGCTGGTGACCGCCTACGGCGGCGTCGTCGACCGGATCGAGCCCGCCCACGGTGAGGTGGCTCGGGTGACGCACGACGGGCGCGGGGTCTTCGCGGGCGTCCCGTCGCCGCTCGAGGCGGTCCGCTACCACTCCCTGGCGGCCGTCTCGATCCCCGATGTCCTGGAGGTGACGGCCCGTTCCGAGGACGGAGTCGTGATGGGCGTACGTCATCGGCTGCTGCCGCTGGAGGGCGTCCAGTTCCACCCCGAGTCGGTGCTCTCCCAGCACGGTGCGGCGATGGTCGCGAACTTCTTGGGCAGGCCGGGGGGACGATGAGCGTCGAGGACCTCTTCGCCGAGGTCGCCGCCGCACATCCTCGCTGCGTCTGGCTCGATGGTGGCGGCGCGCGCGAGTGGTCCGGCACACGGTCGCTGATCGGCTGGCTGGAGGACGACGACGTCTCGCTGACCTACTCCGCCGCTCGTCGCGAGGTGCTACGCCATGCCGACGGCCGCTCCGAGGTCGTCGGCGACGACATCTGGCAGGTCCTGGAAAGCGAGGTCGGCCCGGGGGAGCAGTGGTTCGGCTACCTCGGCTATGCCTGCCGACCCGATCTCCCCGCTGCCCCGTCGGACGACGTCCCGGATGCCGTCTGGATGAGGCCGTCGCATCTTCGGCTCTTCGAGCACGAACTTCTCTGGCAATCCCTGCACTTCTCGGGTGTTGCAATGCCAGAGAAGTGCAGGAATACCCGGTTAACCGGGTATTCCTCCCCGCCGTCCCCCGCCTACCGCGCCGCCTTCGACCAGGTCCAGGAGGCCCTCCGAGCCGGCGACACCTACGAGGCGAACCTGACCTACCGGACCACGGTCCACGCCGAGGCGGACCCGGTGGAGACCTACCTGCGGCTCAGGAGCATCAACCCCGCGCCGTACGCAGGGTTCCTCCAGCACGACGTGGCCGACCACGCGGCGTGGCTGCTGAGCTCGAGCCCCGAGCGGTACGCCCTGATCGACGCCGACCGAGTGATCGAGACGAGGCCGATCAAGGGCACGACCCCGAGGGGAGCGAACGACGCAGAGGACGCGGCCAACGCGGACCTGCTGCGGACCGATCCCAAGCTCCGCAGCGAGAACCTGATGATCACCGACCTGCTCCGCAACGACCTGGCGATGGTCTGCGAGCCGGGGACGGTGGAGGTGCCCGGTCTGATGCGGGTCGAGTCCTACCCGAGCGTGCACCAGCTGGTCAGCACGGTCAGAGGCCGCCTGCGGGACGAGATCACCACGATCGAGGCGCTGCGCAGGCTCTTCCCCGCCGGGTCGATGACCGGTGCGCCCAAGCTGCGCACGATGGAGGTCATCGAGCGGGCCGAGCGTGATCTGGGTGGGCCGAGGGCGGCGTACGCCGGTGCCTTCGGCTGGATCTCCGGCGACGGACCGGCCGATCTGGGCGTCATCATCCGCACGCTGACGACCCACGACACCCACACCTGGCAGATCGGCACGGGCGGCGGGATCACGGTCAGATCCGACGTCGCCGAGGAGGCCGCCGAGGCTCGGTTGAAAGCCGATCGGGTGCGCGCTTCCCTCGGCAGATGATCAAACAGGTGAAAAGACGGCGACACGTTGAGATGGCGGCCGTTGTCTATTGGAACGTTCATAAAACGGGTACTACCGTGGACTCATCATGGCGACCATCGACGACAAAGCCCTGCCACATGTGATCGTGCTCTTCGGTGCGACCGGTGATTTGGCGCGCCGCAAACTCCTGCCTGGCCTGCTCAGACTCAACGAGGCCGGGCTGATGACGGATGCTCAGATCGTCGGCACGTCACTGGAGGACATGTCCGACGAGCAGTTCGTCGAGTTCGCTCGCGAGGCGTGCGAGGAGTTCGGGAAGGGCGACATCACCGACGAGCGCTGGGCGGCGTTCGGGGGAATGCTCTCCTACGTCTCGACCAAGGAGGGCCCGCACGCGCTCGCCGACGCGGTGAAGCTCGCCGAGAAGAAGCTCCAGGGGCTCGGCAGCGACGTGCGCCGCCTCCACTACCTCAGCGTCCCGCCCAAGGCTGCGCAGGACGTGATCCGCCAGCTCGAGGAGGCCGACCTCGTCGAGCGTGCCCGGATCATCATGGAGAAGCCCTTCGGCACCGACCTCGAGTCGGCCAAGGAGCTCAACGCGAAGATCCACGAGGTCTTCTCCGAGGAGCAGATCTTCCGGATCGACCACTTCCTCGGCAAGGAGGCCGCGCAGAACATCCTGGCCTTCCGTTTCGCCAACGGACTCTTCGAGCCGATCTGGAACCGCAACTTCATCGACCACGTCCAGATCGACATCCCCGAGACCCTGGGCCTGGAGGGACGCACCGCGTTCTACGAGAGCACCGGCGCCTACCGCGACATGGTCGTGACCCACCTGATGCAGGTGCTGGCGTTCATGGCGATGGAGCCGCCGACGTCGCTTGCTCCCGACCCGATCGGGGAGGAGAAGAACAAGGTCTTCCGGTCGATCCAGCCGCTGGACCCGCGCAACGTGGTGCGTGGTCAATACTCCGGCTACCGCGGCAAGAACGAGGTCGCCGACGACTCCGACACCGAGACCTTCATCGCGATGAAGGTGATCATCGACAACTGGCGCTGGGCAGGCGTGCCGTTCTTCCTGCGCACCGGCAAGAAGCTGGCCGAGGGCGCGCGGATCATCTCGATCGCGTTCAAGGAGCCGCCGCTGACGATGTTCCCGGCCAACTCCGGCGCCGGCACCCAGGGTCCCGACCACCTCACCTTCGACCTCGCCGACCAGTCGAAGATGTCACTGTCGTTCTACGGCAAGCGCCCCGGGCCCGGCATGAAGCTGGAGAAGCTCTCCATGCAGTTCGCCACCCAGGAGACGAGCTCCTCGACCGGCGTGCTCGAGGCGTACGAACGCCTCATCCACGACGCCATGCGTGGCGACCACACGCTCTTCACCACCGCCGAGGGCATCGAGACGCTCTGGGAGATCTCCCAGCCGCTCCTCGACAACCCTCCGCCCGTGCGCCTCTACGCCCCCGGCTCCTGGGGTCCCAACTCGATCCACCAGCTGATCGCCCCCCACGCCTGGCGCCTCCCCTTCGAGCGCTCCTGGCGCGAGACGAAGAAGCACTAGCCGGCTACGGCGCGTTGGCGCTCAGCTGCTTGAGGAGGGCTTGGGCAGCGCGGTCCATGGCGTCGCCGTCGTAGGGCTCCAGGTCGACGGAGTTGAAGCTCTGGATCAGGGTTCCGTTCTGGACGAAGCCGGTGACGGCGTACGAGTTCACGCCCTGCTGCTTCACCAGCCGGGCGTCCTCGGCACCATCGATCTCGGGCTCGCTGACGTCCTCGGACTTCACGTCCATGGTCTTCCACGCTTCCGCAAGGGTGCCCTTGAAGGGCAGGTAGTTCAGCTCGTACGCAGTCCCGCCCGACTCCTCGGGAAGCAACGCGCAGCGGGGTGCCGCCGAGGTTCCCTTCTCGACGCGGAGCTGGGTGCCGAGGGCCTTCTCCACGGGGGAGATGTCGAGCCCGTCGCACGGGTTGAACGTCTCCTTGGAGGCATGCTCCGGGGATGACGCGGAGGCGGAGGCCGACGGATCGGCGGGCTCCTCGGCTCCGCAGGCAGCGAGGGAGAGCAGCGCCACCAGAGCGGGCGCCAGAACGGCGTATCTCAATGCTTCAACTTTTCAGTGGGCGGTTCGGTCGGCCGGGGTGACGCGGAGCCGGGCAGGCGCATGGTCATCCGTGCGCCACCGTGCGGGGAACGGGCCGCGGAGACCGACCCGCCGGTGCGCTCGGCGACCTGCCGGACGATAGCGAGGCCGAGCCCCGACCCGGGCATCGAGCGGGCCTCGGTGGAGCGGTAGAACCGGTCGAAGACGTACGGGATGTCGTCCTCGGCGATGCCCGGCCCCTCGTCGTCGACGTTGAGCACGCCGCCGTGGAGGGAGACGTGCACCGTGCCCGATTCGGGCGACCACTTGGCGGCGTTGTCGAGCAGGTTGGTGACCGCCCGCTCCAGCGAGCTGGCGTCGCCCATGACCCACCACGGCGCCATCTCCTCGGTGAAGGTCACCGACGGTGCGCGCAGTCGGACCCGGGAGAGCGCCCGGTCCACCACCTCGGAGAGGTCCACCTTCTCCAGTGTCGGCTCGGCCGGTGCATCGCGGGCCAGTTCGACGAGGTCGCCGATCAGGTTGGTGAGCTCCTCGATCTGGGCGCGGATGTCTCCGAGCAGCTCCGCCCGCTGCTCGCCCGAGATCGAGGCGTCGGCCTGGGTGAGGAGCTCGACGTTGGTGCGGAGCGAGGTCAGCGGCGTACGCAGCTCGTGCGAGGCGTCCGCCACCAGCTGTCGCTGCCGGTCCCGGGAGGCGGAGACGGCGGACAGCATCCGGTTGAACGACGTGGCCAGCCGGGCGATCTCGTCATCCCCCTCGACGGGGAGCGGGGTGAGATCCTCGGTCGTCGCGATCCGGTCGACCGATGCGGTCAACCGCCTCACCGGCCGCAGCCCGCCCGCCGCCACCACCCAACCGGCGAACGCCGCGGCGACGACGCCGGCTGCGCCGAAGAAGAGCACGACGAGCCCGAGTCGCTTGTACATCTCCTGCTGCGGCCCCAGCGACTGCGCCAGCATCAGCGCGGAGTTGCTGTCGGGGATCGGGACGGTGACGACGCGGAAGACGCCGACCTTGGTGGAGACCGTACGGACCGACTGCTTGGCCTCGCGCTTGGCCACCGCCTCCTCCGGCACGCCGGGCCGAGGGAACGTGCCGAGCGTCGGCGACCAGTAGTTGTGCGAGTCGTCGACTTCGGCGACCTGGATGTCGCCGGCGTTGAGCACCCAGGTCGGGAAGGCCGCGCCTGTTCGTGCGTCCTGGATCGACGCGGTGTTGGCTGCGGCCGAGGTGGCCCGCTTGAGCAGCGACTCGTCCATGTTGGCCTGCAGCTGGATGCGTACGACGAAGTAGAGCCCGATCGCGATCAGCGCGATCGAGCCGGCGACCGCGAGGGTCGTCAGCAGGGTGACCCGGCCCGCCAGAGAGCCGCGGTAGCGCGAGCTGGTTGCCGGCGTGGTCACGGCGCTGCTCACGGCTCCTTCAGGACATAGCCGATGCCGCGTACGGTGTGGATCAGCCGGGCCTCGCCCTCGGCCTCGGTCTTGCGGCGCAGATAGCCGACGTAGACCTCCAGGGAGTTGGCGGTCGTCGGGAAGTCGTAGCCCCACACCTCTTCGAGGATGAAGGACCGATCGAGTACGCGGCGGGGCCGGCGCAGGAACATCTCCAGGAGCGTGAACTCGGTGCGGGTGAGCTCGATGGCTCGCTCGCCCCGGGTCACCTCGCGGGTGGTGGTGTTCATGGACAGGTCCGCGAAGTGCAGCGTCTCCTCGTCGTCCTCGCCGACCGGGGCCGCCCGGCGCAGCAGCGCGCGCAGGCGGGCCAGCAGCTCCTCGAGCGCGAACGGCTTGGTGAGGTAGTCGTCGGCCCCGGCGTCCAGGCCATCGACCCGGTCACCGACGGCGTCGCGCGCGGTCAGCACCAGGATCGGGACGTCGTTGCCGGCCGCGCGGAGCGCCTTGGTGGCCTCGATGCCGTCGAGGCGGGGCATCATCACGTCCATCACGACCACGTCGGGGTCGTGGTTGGCGATGCCGGCAAGCGCCTCGGCGCCGTCGCCGGCCAAGGCGACCACGTAGCCGTTGAACTCCAACGACCGGCGCAGCGACTCACGCACGGCCTTGTCGTCGTCGACGACCAGCACATGCGGCTTGTCGCCGGGGCTGTCGCTCGGGGTGGCAGGGCTGTTCACACTCCTACCTTGCCACTCCTCGCTGAGTCACCGCTGAGAGCACGCTGGTGTTTCCGCTAGATCGGCCGGGGTGCAGGAATACCCGGTTAACCGGGTATTCCTGCACTTCTCAGGCAATGCAACACCCGAGAAGTGCAGGAAACACCGGAGAAGTCAGGCGTTCTCCTTGCGGAACGTGGAGATGCCCCACCAGACCGCGAGTGCGAACAGGCCGAGGGTCCAGCCGACGCCCCAGCCGATGTCGGCCACCCCGAGGTCACCGAAGAACGAGGCTCGCACCGCGTCGACGATGTGCTTGGTCGGGATGACATCGGCCAGCGCCTCGAGCCACCCGGCGCCGAAGCTCATCGGCAGGAAGATGCCCGACAGCAGCAGGATCGGCATCAGCAGCATGTTGGTCACCGGCGCCATCACGTCCTCGCTCTTCACGAGCAGCGCGAACGCGTTGGAGGCGGCGGCACCGGCGCCACCGATCATCACGGTGATCGCGATCCCGACGAGGATCCCGACCGGCTTGAAGTCCATGCCCATCACCAGGCCGAGAGCGACCAGGATGATCGCCTGCACCAGGATCTGCAGCAGGTCGCGGTAGAGACGGCCGAACAGCAGCGCGCCACGCGAGGCCGGGGTGACCCGTTCCGCCTCGATGACGCCCTCGCGCCACTCGCCGATCAGCGAGAAGCCGGCGAACATGGCACCGAAGATGCCGAGCTGGACGAGCATGCCGGGGACGAACCAGTTGTACGCGTTCCCACCGAGCTCCTCGATGAGAGGCTCGAGCAGCGGGCCGAAGAGCAGCAGGTAGAGGATCGGCTGCATCACGCCGATCAGCACCCAGGCCGGGTTGCGGAGGTTCATCCGCAGCTGCCGGTTGAAGACCACCATCGACTCCCGGAAGAAGCCGGACTTGAGGACGGGCTGCTGGAACTCGGTCATCATTTGCCCTCCTGGGTCTGCTCGGCGGTCTCTTCGGCCTCAGGAGTGCCTGAGTCGGCATCGCGCAGCGATCGTCCGGTCAACGTCAGGAAGACGTCGTCCAGGGTGGGGCGGGCGACCTCGATCGACTCCAGCGAGACGCCGTTCGACTCCAGGTCGCGCAGCAGGCCGGGGACGGCCTTCCCGGCCCGCGGCACCCGGCCGCTGACCAGCCGCTCGTCGACCTCGATGGTCTCCGAGATCGAGCTGAGCTTGTCGCGGGCGATCGCGACCTGCTCGTCGGTGGCGACCTCCAGGGAGACCAGGTCGCCGGAGACGGCAGCCTTGAGGTTCTCCGGGGTGTCGTTGGCGACGATGCGGCCCTGGTCGATGACCATCACCCGGTCGGCGAGGGTGTCGGCCTCGTCGAGGTAGTGGGTGGTCAGGAAGACCGTCGCCCCGTGGTCCGTACGCAGCGAGGCGATGTGGTCCCACAGGTTGGCCCGCGCCTGCGGGTCTAGGCCGGTGGTCGGCTCGTCGAGGAAGACCAGCTTGGGGGCGTGGATCAGCGCCATCGCGATGTCGAGGCGGCGCTTCTGTCCGCCGGACATGTTGCGGGGCTTGCGTCGCCACAGCCCCTCGAGCTGAAGCCTCTCGAAGAGCGCCTGACCGTGGGCGACCGCGTCCTTCTTGGACATCCCGTAGAGCATTCCGTGGTCGACGACCTCGTCGCCGGCGTAGGCGCCCGAGAAGGTCGATCCGACCTGGGAGCAGTAGCCGATGCTCCGCCGGACCTCGACGGACTGCTTGGCCACGTCGAAGCCCGCCACCGTGGCGGTGCCTGCCGTGGGCTTGAGGAGGGTGGTGAGGATGCGCAGGGTGGTGGTCTTGCCGGCGCCGTTCGGGCCCAGGAAGCCGACCACCTCGCCCTCTTCGACGTCCAGGTCGACTCCGTCGACCGCGACGACTTCTTTCTTCTGCTTGCCATGGCCGGAGGCGAAGGTGTGCCTCAGGCCGCGTGCGTGAATCATGTGTCACTCCCTTGTGTGCAAGTCCCAGACAAGCACGGACCACCGACAACAATCACCCGGTTTTACCTGGATATTCAAACTTGAATACCGTGAGTGTTCAAGTTTGATCTCGAGATGTCAAACCAATTCGAAGGAGACCCGCGTCGGCTCAGCCGCGCAGCATCTCCCGGTAGCGCTTCCGGTCGGCGTCCATCTGCCATCCCGGGTCGTCCTCGGCAGGCGCCCAGCCGGGAGCGTCGCCGGCGAAGAAGAGCTTGCCGCTGCGTACGTCGTCCAGGACCTCCACCAGCCACGCCCGCTCCGATCGGAGCTTGTCGAGCTGGAGGCGCAGCGCGGCACCGGTGTGGGGCGGCGCCACGTGGGTGTTGGCCCGGATCGCGGCGTCGAGCTCCTTGTCGGTGCGCTCCAGGGCCTGCAGTCGGACACTCAGCTGCTGGATGACGGCGGGACGCTCCAGCAGCGGCGCCAGCGAGAACGCGGCGTAGAAGGAGACGCCGTTGTAGACGTCGACGGCCTGCAGCGAGCGGGTGACCAGGCGCTCCAGCTCTGCCCGGCCACTGGCGCTGATCTCGTAGACCGCAACCGTTCGCCCGTTGTCGACCAGATCGTGCCTGGTCAGATGGCCCTTCTCGGTCAGCGAGGTCAGCGCGTGGTAGATCGAGCCCGGGTTGATGTTGGCCCACTGGTCGACCTGCCACGACATCAGCTCGCGCCGGATCTGGTAGCCGTTGACGGGCTCGAACAGCGCCACTGCTCCCAGCAGCAGCATCCGTGTGTCGTCTCCGGCCATAGGGAGATTCTAGGGGCGGCAAGACCGGGCCTCAGCGGGACGTCAGCTGCCACAGGTGTCCGTCGGGGTCCGCGACGACCGCGCGGTATTCACCCCACGGTGCCGACTCCGGCTCGATCATGCCGCGGCCGAGAGTCATGGCAGCCGCATACCGTGCGTCGACATCGTCCTGCGAGCCGAGCTCGATGGTGACCAGGCACTGCTTCGGGCCTTCCGGCGGAGGCAGGGTAGCCGCGTCCATCGGCTCGTCATCGAGTTGGCCGGTGACCCACTTGAACCCGCCGGTCGGAATCATCATCACCTCGCAGGAGTCCGACAGGGTCGCGCGCAGCGGTTCGGGGACCCCGTCGTCGGCGAGCTCGCCGGGAGTCTCGAGGCCGAGGCCGTCGCGGAGGAAGGTGTGGGACCGGGCGCGGTCCCGGGTGGGCAGGGCGATAGTCGTACGCATCCGGATCTCCTCAGTGACAGCAGTGGTCGGCGGTGGGGGCGGTGTGGGATCCGAGATCGTCGTCGCGCCCGGCGGCGAGTCGCGACCACTGCGCTGTCGGACGGCCGCTCACACCGGCGCGGTGGTTGGTCGTCGACGCCTCCTCGCTACGGAACTGGCTGCCGTCGATGCCCGTGCGCCGTGGCCAGCCGTCAGGTGAGTCCTCCCAGGTCTCCTGCCGTCCGTAGACGGTCATGTCCAGGATCCCGTACGACGCCGACATCGGCTCCACGCCACGTCCGGTGGTGCGGTACGTCTCGAAGACCCGGTCGCCGTCGCGCAGGTAGCAGACCTTGCCGCCGAAGAACCCGCGGGCGTCGAGGACGTCCCACGACTCCTCGGGAACCGAGTACCACGGCATCTCCCATCCCATGAAGTCCCGGTAGCGGGAGCTCTCCGGGTAGGGCCCCTGGCAGAAGACCGCGTACGTCACCCCGCGCGAGTGCAGGTAGCCGAGCTCGCTCACGCCGCCGCTGAAGAACGTGCACCCCTCGCACTGGTCGGCGGCGGCATGGCCGGTGTGCCACATGTGGTAGCTCGCGAAGAGCTGCGTACGCCCCTCGAAGGCATCCAGCAGGCTGACCCGCCCGGCGCCGCCGACGAGCGGTGCGGCCGCGTCGACCTCGGTCATCGGGAGCCTTCGGCGGGCCGCGGCGAGAGCGTCGCCCGCTCGGGTGTGCTCCTTCTCGCGGTCGAGGAGCGCGTCGCGCTCGTGCAGATAGGTCGTCCGGTCGACGACGGGTGGAAGTGAGATCGTGGTCATACTAACTACGTTAAACATAGTTGATACTCTTGTGAAGAGAGTTTGGAGGATCGATGCCGAAGAAGCAGACGTACGCCGACCTGGGTGATGCCTGCGCCACCGCGCACGCCATGGACGTGATCGGCGACCGGTGGAGCATGGTGATCGCGCGCGAGCTGCTGCTCGGTCCGCGCCGGTTCGCCGACCTGGCCTCGGCCGTCGTCGGGATCACGCCCGCCGTGCTCACCTCCAGGCTCAAGGCGCTGCGCGACAGCGGCGTCGTCGAGCAGGCCCAGCTCGACGACCTCGGACGGACCCGCGTCTACCGGCTCACCGAGTGGGGGCAGGGGCTGGAGGACGTGATGCGGTCGCTCGGCCACTGGGCGCAGCGCTCGCCCGGCTTCCCTGTGGAGGGGGGCATGACTCCCGACGGGGTGATCGTGGCGATGCGCACCATGGCCCCTTACGCGACGATGGCCGACTGGGGCGACGGTCCCGTCCGGATCGCGATCGAGCTGCACGACGAGCGGCGTCCCGCCGCAGGCGTACGCCGCTACCGGCTGCACTGGGACGAGGACGGTTTCGAGCTGAGCGAGGGTGCGGAGGAAGCGCCTGCGGCGACCGTCTCCGGGGACTCGTCGGCCTGGGCGGACGTTGTCTTCGCCGGGAGTCCGGTCGGCTCGATGGCCGTCGAGGGCGACCGGCAAGCCGTGGAGCGGGTGGCTGCTGCGTACGCAGCGATCGCGTGACGCCGCCTTCGAGGAGACACAGTATTTCACCGGCACGCCGGGACCTCTGGCTCTGACGACCCGTAGTTCGGGCTCACTACGCTCGATGGGATCGAATGACTCGGAGAGGATCGACGTGACCCTGAACCTGACATACGGGGACCTGGGAGACGCGTGCGCGGCCGCGCACGCACTGGACCTGATCGGCGACCGGTGGAGCCTGATCGTGGTGCGCGAGCTGATGTTCGGGCCGCGTACGGCACGTGACCTGGAATCCTCCGTGATCGGTGTCAGCACCGACGAGCTCAAGGACCGTCTGCAGTTCCTCGAGCACGCGGGCGTCGTGGTCGAGACCGAGCTCGGCTACATCACCAAGACGACCGCCTACGCCCTCACCCCGTGGGGCCGCGAGCTCGAGACGATCCTCGGGGCGCTCGGTCGCTGGGCCCACGGCTCGACCCGCTTCCCGATCATGTCCGCCGGGATGACGCCCAGCGGCGTGATGGTGGCGATGCGCACGATGGTGCCCGCCGGCAGCGCGACGACCCCCGAGCCGATCAGCGTCGCCTGGGAGCTGACCGACGCCCGCCGTCCCGACGCCGACCCGCAGCAGTTCCGGCTCGTGTGGAAGGGCAACCAGTTCGACCTCGCCGAGGGCACGCTCGAGGACGCCGACGTGACCATCGCGGGCGACTCGACGGCCTGGACCGGCGTCGTGTTCATGGGCTTCCCCGTGGACGCCGCGATCGCCGAGGCCGGGCTCAAGGTCGAGGGTGACCGTGCCGCGCTGGACCGCGTGCTCGGGCTGTTCGCGAGCACGCTCGCCGAGGCCAGCTGACGTCTCTTCGGCCGGCTCCGCCCTAAGGGGCGGGGTCGGCGCAGAAGGCGATCAGCTCGCCTCGGGCCTTGCCCTGCTCGATCAGCTGGCCGACGTCGAGCGGGACATGCTTCAGCTCGCCGAGCGGGGAGCGGATGATCGCGCTCTGACGGCGCCAGGGCGCGATCGTCGGCGGAGCCACGCAGTGGTGCTGCTCGAGCATCGCGGCGAGCTCGGGCTGCTCCCTCTTCGCCAGCGACCGAGGCTCGGACGGCGTGGTGACGGCAACCAGACAGAAGGCCGCCAGCGCGGTCAGCGCGCATACCTTCATGGCGACGACGACCAGCGTCAGAAGTCGCGGAGTGTCCGAGTGCACGTCCTTCACAACGACGGATGGGCCCGACGGTGACGGCTGCATCGGGCACTATGACGAAGGTCCTACCCGGACACCGGGGGCAGACCAGGAGCAGAGTCGCTAGTGTCGCGTCATGCCTTCGCGTACGTCTTCCTGGTTCTCCTCGCCCGCCGAGGCCGTCACCCGCATGGGAGACGTCGGCTACCTCGCGGACGACTCGACCGCGCTGACGACCTACCTCGCGGGGGCGCTGGAGAAGCCGGTGCTCGTCGAAGGACCGGCCGGTGTGGGCAAGACCGAGCTGGCCAAGGCGATCACCCGGGCGACCGGGGCCGAGCTGGTCAGACTGCAGTGCTACGAGGGTCTGGACGAGGCCCGGGCGCTGTACGAGTGGAACTACAAGAAGCAGCTGCTCCGCATCCAGGCCGCCAACGACGGGCAGGCGTGGGAGGAGACCCACGACGACATCTTCTCCGAAGAGTTCCTGCTGACCAGGCCGCTGCTGACCGCGATCCGTCGTGAGGAGCCGACGGTGCTGCTCATCGACGAGGTCGACAAGACCGACGTCGAGGTCGAGGGGCTGCTGCTCGAGGTGCTCTCCGACTTCCAGGTGACCATCCCCGAGCTCGGCACGATGACCTCGACCCGCCGTCCGCTGGTCGTGCTCACCTCCAACGCCACCCGCGAGCTCTCCGAGGCGCTCAAGCGACGCTGCCTCTACCTCCACCTCGACTACCCCGACGCCGACCGGGAGCGCGAGATCGTGCTCTCCCAGGTGCCCGGGCTCGACGGCAAGGTGGCGCGTCAGCTCGTCTCCGTGGTCGGCCGGCTGCGCGAGCTGGAGCTCAAGAAGTCGCCCTCCATCGCCGAGTCGGTCGACTGGGCGCGCACCCTGATAGCGCTGGAGATCACCGACCTCTCCGACAAGGCCGTCGCCGACACCCTCGGCGTCGTCCTCAAGCACTCCTCCGACGTCGACCGCGCGGTCCGAGAGCTGCGGTTGAAGAGGTGACTCTCCTCGACCGGCACATCGAGTTCCTCGAAGCGCTTCGGGGAGCCGGGCTGCCGGTGTCGCTCTCCGAGGGCCTCGACGCGGTCACCGCCCTCGGCCTGATCGGCTGGAACGACCGCACCCAGGTCAAGGAGGCGTACGCCGCGACCCTGGTCAAGCGCGCCAACCAGCGGGCCACCTTCGACGGGCTCTTCGAGCTCTACTTCCCGCGGATGGTCGGCTCGGGGATGGACGCTGAGGCCGAGGCCGCCGGGGTGGCGAAGGACGGGCCCGAGGCGCTCTCCGAGTTCACCTCGCGCCTGAGCGAGGCGCTGGAGGCCGACGACGTCGAGATGCTCCGTCAGCTGGCCGCCGAGGCGGTGGCGCGCTTCGGCGCGATGCCCGGTCGCGGCCCCGGGCTGAGCTCGTGGTCGTCCTACACCGCGCTGCGCCGGCTCTCGACCGACGAGCTCACCTCGCGACTCATCGAGGGGCTCCAGCAGGGCGGCTGGACCGACGAGGAGGCTGCCCGGGTCGGCACCCGTCGGGTGGACCGTTTCGCGGGCCTGGTGGAGGCCGACGCTCGTCGCCGGATCGCGGAGGAGAAGGGCCCCGAGCAGATCGCCAAGATCGCCGTACGCCCCACCATCGAGAAGCTCGACTTCCTGCACGCGCGGCGGGCCGACCTCGAGGCGCTGCGGCGCGAGATCTACCC
Source organism: Nocardioides sp. NPDC006303 (assembly GCF_040613175.1). Lineage (NCBI taxonomy): Bacteria > Bacillati > Actinomycetota > Actinomycetes > Propionibacteriales > Nocardioidaceae > Nocardioides > Nocardioides sp. NPDC006303. The sequence continues at coordinate 25,094 of NZ_JBEXRR010000037.1, read as the reverse complement.
GTTGGCGCGCCGGCTGGCGACGCGGCTCACCCAGGAGCATCACGCCCGCCGGCGAGGAGCGGTGGATCTGCGGCGTACGCTCCGGTCCTCGATGTCCACCGGCGGCGTCCCCGTCGACCTGCGCTTCAGGCCGAAGCGGCCGCATCGGACCGAGCTGGTGATCCTGTGCGACGTGTCGGGTTCGGTGTCCAACTTCGCGACGTTCACGCTGATGCTCGTCTTCGCGCTGCGTGAGCAGTTCGGCAAGGTGCGCGCGTTCACCTTCGTCGACGAGATCCACGAGGTCACGTCCTACTTCAAGCCCGGCGCCGACCTGGTCGACACGATGACCGAGCTGACGAAGGCGACCGAGCACGCGGCCCGGATGGGGCGCACCAACTACGGCCGGGCCTTCTCACTCTTCCAGGAGCGGCACGCCGACGCCCTCGGTCCCAAGTCGTCGCTGCTGATCCTCGGCGACGCCCGGTCCAACTACTCCGACCTCGCCGTCGACTCCCTGCGCGCGATGGCCGAGGCGAGCAGGCACTCCCACTGGCTCAACCCCGAGGTCCGTACGCAGTGGGACACCGGCGACTCCGAGGCGACGCGCTACGGCTCGATCATCGAGATGCGGGAGTGCCGCAACCTCACCCAGCTCTCCGAGTTCGTCCACGACCTCGCCTGAGGCCGGGCCGTTTCGGGGCGGGGCTCACTGCAGCTTCAGGTCCAGCCCGTAGACGATCCGGTCGGCGACCCCGACGGAGTCGGTCACGCACACGACCCTGTCGTCGGCGAGGAACCGGCGCCGGTCGGAGAGGACCGGGGTGCCGTCGGGAATCTGCAGGTCGTAGCTCTCCTGCGGCGTCGGCATCCGCGACTCGATGTCCATCGCGACCGTGGTGACTTTCACGCCGACCGTGGCCAGCAGGTCCTTGATCGGCGGCTGCGGCCAGTCGTCGGACGGGGTGGCCAGCGGGGTGTCGATGACCAGCGGATAGGGGATGTAGGCCGTGGTGCGGTATTCGGCCGTGTCACCGCTGATGAAGAACGTGTAGGTGGTGCTGAGCAGCTCGCTGCGCGGGTCGAGGTCGAAGGCCTCCCCGAGCTTCTCGCCGGCCGCGATGACCTCGTAGGAGTGCTCGACCGAGATGCCGTCGTCCGGGCCGCGCGGCGGCTGATGGTAGGCCGCGTCCGGCTTCGCCGGGTGGCTCGGGTCCGTGATCAGCATGCTCATCAGGTCATAGCGGGTCTTGGTGGCGTCGCGTACGAAGACGCCACGGCCCTGCTCGCTGGTGATCAGGCCTTCGTTGCGCAGCACCGCCAGACCTCGCCGGATCGTGGCGCGGTCGTAGGGGAAGGTGTCCATCAGCTCGGGCTCGGTCGGTAGACGCTCGCCGGGCTGGTAGGTGCCGTCGTCGATCTGGGCCCGCAGATAGTCGGCCACGTGGAGGTATTTCGGCAGGCCGCGCGGACGGGGGTTACTCATGGGAGAACACGTTACTGAGGCGTACAGATCCCGAATAGCCGCATAGCCCCACCCTTTCCGCCTTGACCCGTTGCAATGAGTGGACTTATGGTCGAACGTGTCTCGGGACGTTGGGTGTTCGGCCCGACTGTGACCCCGGCGTCTCGAGGCACTCAACGACGAGAGCCATCGACATTCCTTGGGGGGAATTCGTGTTCGTAGACGACAGACTCAGCATGGGGTCAAGCGAGAGGCCGCCGGTCCTGGCCAAGGACCCGCTGGTCTACCGCACCGACCGAGGGAGCTTCTGGCACCTTCGCTCAGGCAAGAGGAGCAACGGGTACGTCATGACCGTGTGCGGCCGGCGGCTGGGGACGTGGCACGTGCTGCCGCCGCGCAGGCTCAGCAAGGTCGCGCCCGATCAGGTCTGCGTCGGGTGCCTGCGCAAGACGCCGATCGGCGAGGTGAAGCGCCCGAGCGGGTCAGGCAACCTCGAGCAGGCTGAGGTCCGTGAGCCACTCGACCGGCGCGACGTCGTCGGTGTAGACCGTCCCGCCCCGGATGCCCGGCTCGAGCCGGGCGGCGGAGTCGGTGAGGGTGCCGGCGAGGTCGGCGGGCTGCGACTTCGCGGTGGCGATGAGGTCGGCCTCGGGATCCGCATCCGGGTCGACGGTCGCGATCAGGTGGGTGTTGGTCGGGCCGGAGTCCGACCGCCACACGGCCTCGCCGAACGAGGTCCGCAGCGTTGCGGTGAGGACCTTCTCCAGCGCTGTGGAGCCCTCCGGGTGGGCTGAGTTCACGACGAGCACCCCGCCCGGGTTCAGGTGGGACTTCGCGAGCGCGAAGAACTCCTTCGTGGTCAGGTAGAACGGGATGTAGGGCTGGTGGTAGGCGTCGACCATGATCGCGTCGTACTTCCGGGTCTGCTTCTGCAGCCACGGGCGGGCGTCGGCGGTGTGGAGGTGGAGGTTCGGCTGGTCCTTGAGGTCGAAGAGCTTCTGGCCGACCTCGGTGACGTCCTCGTCGATCTCGACGGCGTCCACCCGGGTCTCGGGGGCGAAGTGGCCGAACTGGCGCGCGGTCGTCCCGGCGGCCGAGCCCAGGATCGCCACCGACTTCGGGGCCTCCGCGCCGGCGTACGACAGCGAGAGCATCTCGTCCCAGTAGGCGCCGGTGAGGTACTCGCCCTCGGTGTAGACGGAGTGCACGGCGTGGCCCTCGTTGAGCTCGAGGTAGCGGCTGCCGTCGTCGTACTCGACCACGCGGGCGTACTGGTATTCCGTCTCCTTCTCCCAGATCACCTCGCCGCCGTTGCTGGTCAGCGTCTTGATCGAGCCGGTCGGCAGGGCGATCAGGGCAAGGATCACCGCCGGCACGACCGCAGCCGGCAGCCGGCGCTTGACCAGATGTGGGATCGCGCAGACCGCCATCAGGAGGGCGAAGATCAGGAACGTACGCCGCGTCCCGACGACCGGGATGAGGAACAGCGAGGCGGCGAAGGTGCCGACGAGGGAGCCGACCGTCGAGATCGCGTAGAGGCGCCCGGCCGCGTGGCCGGCGTCCTCGACGGCTTCGACGGTCAGCCGGACGGCGTAGGGGCTGACGATGCCGAGCAGGAAGAGCGGGATCGCGAGCAGCACGCCGACTCCGACCAGCGAGCCGGCGAAGGTGGCGATGCTGAGCTGGTCGACAGCCCTGACCGCGAGCGGGAGGAACGGGTCGGCGATGAACGGCACCGCGGCCAGGAGGGCGGCGGCGGCGAGCACGATCTTGGCCAGGCCGGAGGGGTGGGGGTTCCGGTCGGCGATCCTGCCGCCGACGGCGTAGCCGATCGCGAGTGCCACCAGCACCGTCGCGATCGTGTTGGCCCACACGATCGTCGAGTCGCCGAACCACGGAGCGAGCAGCCGAGCCGCGGCCATCTCCGACCCCAAGGTGCCGGCACCGACGGTGAAGACGAGAAGCTCAAGCGCACGCGCACGCAGTTTCATGGGGTGAACCTATCCGGCTGCTCCAACGTCTGCACACGAGGCCGGTTCCGGCCCACGTCTGGCCTTGATCCGGTCGAGCACCGCGGGCTGTCCGAGGAGTACGCCACCGAGCACCAGCGCCATACCGAGCCCGCTGATCGGGGTGAGATGTTCTCCCGCGAAGGCGAGGCCGATGAGGATCCCGGCGACCGGGTTGAGCAGGCCGACCAGCGACACCGCGGCGGCGGGAAGGCGGCGGGCGCCACGGAACCAGACCGCGTAGGCGATGACGGTGCCGGCGATGCCGATGTACGCGTAGCCCCCGATCGCCGGCAGGTCGAGAGTGGGCGGTGGGCCCTCGACGAGGAGGGCCACCGGGGCGAGGATGAGGCCGCCCAGGACGAGCTGCCAGGCGGTGAAGGTGAGCAGCCCGACGGGCGGCTGCCAGACCTTGACGAGGATGAAGCCGGTGGAGAAGACAGCGACCGAGGCGAACGCGGCCAGGACGCCGAGCAGGTCGAGGCTCGCGCCGCCACGGAGCACCAGCAGGGCGACGCCGACGGCGCCGGCGACGCCGGCCGCGAGCGATCCGGCCCGTGGCCGCTCGCCGGCGAAGGCCCAGGCCAGCAGCATCACGACGATCGGAGAGACCGCGGTCAGGGTGGCGGCGAGGCCGCCGGGAAGCCGGTAGGCGGCGACGAAGACGAGGGCGAAGAACGCTCCGAAGTTGAGCAGTCCGAGCGCTGCTGTGCGCCACCACCAGGAGCCGTGGAGCAGGCCCGGCCGGAGCGCCAGAAGCAGCAGGCCGAAGGGCAGTGCCCGGACCACGGCGCCGAACAGAGGCCGGTCCGGCGGCAGGAACGTGGCGGTGACGAAGTAGCCCGACCCCCATGCCACCGGGGCGATCGCGGTCAGCGCGAGGGTCACGAATCTACTTTCCATGGAAGATATAATAGCTTCCGCGTGAGATATATTCCATGGTCATGGCAGACCACGTCTCGACCGTGATGGCGCAATGGGAGCGGGAGCGCCCCGACCTCGACGTCACTCCGCAGGCCGTCATCGCCCGGCTGCACCGCCTCGCGCTACGTCTCACCGACGAGCTCGTCAGCGTCTATGCCGAGCACGGACTGGGCGAGGGCGAGTTCGACGTGCTGGCGACGCTGCGACGGCAAGGCGCTCCGTACGCCCTGACTCCGAAGGAGCTCGGCGAGCAGACGATGGTCTCCTCGGGGGCGGTCACCAAGCGGGTCGACCGCTGCCTGGCCCGGGGCTGGGTCAGCCGGGACCGCCGGGACGAGGACGGTCGCGGGCGCCGGGTCGCGCTGACCGAGCGCGGGCGCGAGCTGATCGACGCGGCTTTCACCGACCACATCGCCAACGAGCACCGCCTGCTCGCCGTCTTCACCGCGCCCGAGCGGCGGTCGCTCGCACGGCTGCTCGAGAAGTGGGCCGAGCAGACCGGGGCTTGAGGTTGCCCCAAGGGGAAGCACCAATCTGCTTCCACCGGTGACCTTCACCGGGGAGGATGGTGAACATGAGCGGGCTGGAAGGGCTTGTGAACATCGGCGACTTCGCCCGGGAGACCGGGCTGACGCCGAAGGCACTGAGGTTGTACGACGACCTCGGTCTGCTGCTTCCTGCCGAGGTGGACGCGGTCTCCGGCTATCGCCGCTATGGGCCTGACCAGGTGGAACGCGCACGTCTGGTGGCTGCGCTGCGCCTGGTCGGGATGCCGCTGGCCCGGATCCGGGAGGTCGTCGACATGCCCGCCGCGCTCGCGGCGGTCGAGGTCGAGACCTATTGGCGCCAGGTCGAGGCCGACACGTCCACGCGTCGCAGAATGGTCTCCGTCCTCGTCCACCGATTGAGGAGCGAGGCACGTCAGATGACTACTTCAACCGAGACCCTGAACGTCGAGTTCGGTTTCAGCCACGAGACAGGTGGCCGATCCAGCCAGCAGGACGCCGTCCTGGTCACCCCGGAGCTGATCGCCGTCGCCGACGGATTTGGTGAGCGCGACGATGTTGCCGGGGCGGCCCTGACGGCGTACGCCGGCGGCGGGCTGCGGTCGGCCATCCAGGAGGTGTTCGCGGAGGTTCCGAAGTCGGGCACCACCCTGACCGCCGTGGATCTGCACGGCTCGACCGCGCGGATCACCCACATCGGCGACGCCAGGGTCTTCCTGGTGCGGGACGGAGACGTACGCCAAGTCACCCACGACCACACGGTCGTCGCTGCCATGGTCGAGGCCGGCCAGCTGACCGCCGACGAGGCTCGCTCCCACGAGCACCGGGCGCTGCTCAACCGCGCCCTGGTGCCCGGGGTCGTCGCCGACGAGATGTCGCTCGAGCTGCTGCCCGGTGACCGGCTCGTGCTGACCACCGACGGCGTCCACTCCTACGTGGACGACCTGAATCCGCTGATCACCGCCGAAGCCGGTCCGCAGGCGGTCGCCGACGCAGTGGCCGCCGCTGTCACCGCCGCCGGAGAACCGGACAACCACACCATCGTCGTCGCCGACCTGGCCTGACTTCTCAGGCTTTTCCTGCACTTCTCTGGCAATGCAACGCCAGAGAAGTGCAGGAATACCCGGTTAACCGGGTATCCCGACCGCCACCTCAGAACCAGCGGGACCACCAGCGCCGCCGCGCGGCCGGCGCCTCGTCGAGCTCGGCGGCAGCGGCGGCGAACGAGTCGCGCAGGGAGGGGTAGACGAGCTCGACCTCGGGGTGCTCGACGAGCGTCTGGGCGACCCGACGGGTGAGCCGCTTGCCGACGGTGGCGATGTGGCGTACGACGGCGTCGACCTCGTCGTCGGTGAGCTGTTGCGGGTGGAAGGGCTTCTGCGGCTTCTCCCGAAGCAGCTCCCGCATGGGCTCGAGGGAGTCGATGTCGTACCTCAGCGCCAGAGCGTGCAGCTCGTCGTCGGCGATCTTCCGGAGCCGCTCGTGGTCGGCGGGAGGCATCAGGGTGTAGGCCGTCGGCCCGAGGGGGCAGGACTGCAGGTGGACGTCGAGGCGCTCCTGCAGCTGCGGCCCGAGCGGGAGGGCGTTGAGCGCGCGCTTGATCTCGAGCGCGTGCAGCGAGTAGGAGAGGTTGACCCGCCTCAAGGACAGGTCGCCGAGCTCGGTGGTGTCGATGGCGGCGGTGTCGAGCAGGTCGGTGAGCAGGCTGCCGCCGACGAAGAGCTCGGGAAGGTAGGGCCGGAGGAGCAGCCGGGTGCGCACCGCCTCGGAGTCGAGTGCGTTGTAGAGGTGCTGGTGACCCAGCCAACCGCCGTACGCATCAGGCGCCGCCACGAACGGCTCGACATGCCCGAGCCGCTTGACCCGCTGGTTGTAGTCGGATTCCAGGAAGGCGAGGGGATCGCGGACGTACAGGACGAACCGGGTCTGCGGCGGCAGCAGCTCGGCGATCCCGGGCAGCTCGGGGAGGAACGCCTCGGAGGAGAGCAGCAAGGTGTGGCATCCGCTGGCCTCGAACTCCTCGAGCGTCCTGGCGACCTCGTGGGGCGAGGCCACGAAGAGGTGGCCCGAGCGCTCCATGAGCGAGCCGGCGTTGCCGGCGCTGATGCCGTTCCTGTCGACGGTGTGCTGAGGGTAGAAGATGCCGGCCTTCGCGAGCTTCTCCGCGTTGGCGTGGAAGAACGCCTGGACCGCGGACGTGCCCGTCTTGGGGAGGCCGGCATGGACGACGATGGACTTCACAAGGACCGATCAGGTAGGCGTCAGAGTGCCCTCCGCGATCGACTGGCCCGTGTCGAGCACAGGTGAGGTCGGGATGGTGCCGAGGGCGACCTACACCGTATCGACTCACGTCATCGAGGCAAGCCCGCAACTCAGCCGAGGTATCCCAGACTGCGGATCCGCCCGATCTCGTCACGGAGCTCGCCGTGGGCGGCGTTGTCCGCAGCCCGCCCGCCGGCGACGTAGTGGCTCTCCTCAGCCGTGGTGCCGTCGTAGACGACCGTGAACCGGTGTCCGACACCCGCGTTGAGGAGCCCGCCGAGGAGCGCCACCGGGTCGGAGCGGTCCTCCAGCGACAGCACCCGGGTGGTCTCCGGAACCCGCGGCGCTGCCGCGCCAGGAGCACCCACGGTGACCACCTGGTCCACGACGTACGCACCCCCGGCCGCAGCCGCAATCGCGGCCGCCGCGGTGCCCCCGGCGGCGGCGCCGACGAGCATCACGTGGGAGCCGGCCTCGACCGCCTCCTCGATCGTCCGCGACGCGGTGGCGATGTAGTCGGAGAGGTCACCGGAGACGAGCCGCAGGCGCCGACTGCCGGCGTACGGACCACGCAGATAGGCGATGTAGCGGCCGGGCGCAGTCTTCTGGACCGCGACACCGGACTCGGTGGCCTCGAGGGTGCGGATCAGCTCCTCGATGGTGGCCGGGGTGGCGGCGGTGACGTCGCCGGTCGCGGTGTCCTCCTCGGTGGAGGCCAGCGCCCCGCCGATATCGCGCAGCGCGTGCCCGGCGTCGGTCGCGAACGCGTCGATCCCAGCGGCGCGCAGCGCGCCCGCGGTCGCTGCCCCGGCGTCGTCGCCACGCGGGAAGTCGGCGGTGAGCAGCGAGCGCAGCTCGAGCGACTCGAGCAGCCCGCCGCCGGTGGCGATGTGGTCCATCAGCTCGGGATGACCCTGGGCGAGCTCGCCGAGATAGGCGGTGACGCCCTCACGGTCGAGCGCGTCGGTCTCGATCAGGCCGGCGGACAGCAGGGACCCGCCGAGCTCGACCTCGGGGGCGAGGTAGTCGAGCGCGTTGGCCGCGATGGTGCCCAGCGTGCTGCGGGCAGCGGCCTGGAGCTCGTCGATCCAGCGGTAGGTCTGCACGGTCGCCCGCACCGAGAGCGCATCGGCCTCGAGCGCCTGGCCGAGCCCGAGGACGCCACCCTTCTCGGAGGTCGCGGCCCGGATCTCCTCCTCGGCCGGCTCCCAGGTCTTCGCGGAGAGCTCGGCGGAGGAGGTGACGTCGTCGTCGGCCAGGATCTCGGCACCGAGCTCGGCCCACTCGCGCAGCTGCGCGCCGGCATCGCCGATGGAGCCGGCCAGGCCGAGGATCTGCTCGTACTTGTCCTCCGGACCTGCGGGCGGCGCCACCGAGTCGGGGGCGCCACCCGGGAGCGGTCCCAGGCGGTTGATCGGAACGTTGGACGAAGAGCTCATCGAGCCACCTCCGCGAGAACAGGGGCAAGGTCTGCGGCGAGCTCGGACGGCTCCACGCTGGTGATCAGCAGTGTCAGCTCTCCATCGAGCGACACCGTACGCATCGAACGCCAGCCGTCGTTGACCAGCGTCCAGGAGACCGTGCCGATCAGCGAGTTCTCCGGATCGGCGGTGGTCGCGACGATGGCACGCAGCCGACCGTGGGTCTCGGTCGACAGCGCCTCGAGGGCCCGCGAGACGACCACGTCGCCCTCGGTCAGCACCGGCACCAGATCGCCGCGCCCGGTGCGCAGCGCCTCGAAGACGGCGTCAGCGGTCGCGAACGGGACCTCGAGCTGCTCGGGCACTGCCGAGGCCAGCCGGGCGGTGTCACCCGGAAGCGTCGCGGTACGGCCGAGCTCGGTCGACCAGGCCGCCGAGGGATACCAGGAGAGCTCGAAGACGAGCCCGTCCACGGTGGCCAGTGAGGCGGCCGCCTCACCCTTCTGCCGGTGCCAGGCGCGGCCACGGAGGCCGTCGACGACGACATCGAGGTCGATGACCACCTCCGGGGTCGCCAGCAGCCCCAGCGCGCCGGCGATCCCGGCGTCGAGGCTCCCGTCGGCGTCGAGGAGGTCGCGGCGCTGCAGCGAGGTGCTGCCGTCGCCGAACCCGGCGACGGCGCGGGCCAGGGCCTCGGCCTCGGCTGCCGAGCGGGTCTGCCCCAACCGGGCGTCGAGCCCGTCATCACGGTGTGTCGCGACCTCGAACGGGAGCGGCGCCCCGATGGTCTCGCAGGCATGGGTCAGCTCGGGCAGGGTCAGGCCGATGCGGCGAGGCACACCCGCCCACGGCTCTGTCGGCGCCGCCGGAGCGGGGCCCAGGTCGATCGTGGTCATCGGAAGGTGACCTCCAGCCAGTCCTTGTGGCCCGGCTCAGGGGCCTCGAATCCGTCGAGCTTGTCCTCGGCGATCAGCGCCTCGGCGCGTGCCTCGGCTTCGGCGATCTGCTCCTTGAACAGGTCGACCTGATGGAGGTGCTTGGCCAGTGCGTCGGCCGCCCGGTCATGCTTCTCGGCCGAGCTCCGCAGCGCGGTGGCACGCTCCTTCATCCGCCCGCGGAGGGACTCGGCAGCCCGACCGCGCCAAGGCACGGCCTCGGCCTGCACCACCAGCTTGTCGGCACTCGCGCGGATGTCGCCAGCCTGCTCTCGCAGACGGCTCACCCGACGACGGATCACGTCGCTGTCGCCGTACATATCCCTCCTCGGACAGGTCTCTGTGATGGTCCTACCCCGCTGGCGAGTTCCTAAACGTAAAATCCCGAACTTTCTCAAACTCCGTCCGCCGAGGCGTCAGTTTCTGGCGCCGAGAAGTCGATTTTTGACGTCGAGTTGGCCCACTCGACGTCAAGAATCGACTCTTCGCGGTCAGAAATCGACGCCTCGGCGGCGTGAGTCAGGTCAGGATCGTCGAGAGGCGGTCGAGGGCCTGCTCGATCTCGGTCGACGATCCGGCGAAGGAGAGACGTACGAAGCGGTGTCCGTCGACCGGGTCGAAGTCGACTCCGGGGGCCATCGCGACGCCCGTGCGGTCGAGGATCTGGTGGCACCAGGCCATGGTGTCGTCGGTCCAGCGGCTGACGTCGGCATAGACGTAGAAGGCGCCGTCGGCCGGGGCCATCTCTGTGACCCCGAGGGAGCGGAGGCCGTCGAGGAGCACCCCGCGGTTGGTCGCGTAGCGGGTCACATGACCGTCGAGCTCGGCGTACGCATCGGGGGTGAACGCCGCCACCGCGGCATGCTGGGCGAGGGTCGGCGGGCAGATGGTGAAGTTGCCGACCAGGACGTCGATCGCGCGCCGCAGGTGGGCGGGCGCGAGCAGCCAGCCGATACGCCAGCCGGTCATCGAGAAGTACTTCGAGAACGAGCCGAACACGACCGCGTCGCGCGAGGTCTCCCAGGCGCTGCGGCCACGGCTGCCATCCCCGCCGTAGGTCAGCCCGTGGTAGATCTCGTCCGAGATCAGCTGGATCCCGGCCTCCTCGCAGTAGCGAGCCAGCGCGGCCAGCTCCTCGGGCAGCAGCATCGTGCCGGTCGGGTTGGCCGGACTCGCTACCACGAGCCCCTTCAGGCCGACGCGCTCGTGCAGCTCCCGCACCTGCTCCACGGTCGGCTGGAAGCGCTCGGCCGCACCGGTCGGGATCTCCACGACCTCGCACCCGAGGGCCGCGAGCACGTTGCGGTAACAGGGATAGGACGGCCGGGCCATCGCCACCCGGTCTCCGGTGTCGAACGCCGCCAGGAACGTCGCCAGGAAGCCGCCGCTCGCACCCGTGGTCACGACGACGTCCTCGGGGGAGACATCGATTCCGTGCCACGCCCGATGGTGCCCCGCGATCGCCTGGCGCAGCTCCAGGATCCCGGTCGCCGGCGTATAGCCCAGCGGGTCGCCACTCTGCAGCAGCCGCACCGCCTCCGCGCTGACCGCCTGCGGCGCCCCCGTGGACGGCTGCCCCGAGGTGAGCGAGATGAGATCGCCGTACGTCCGCTGCCGCTGCGCCGCCCGCTCGAGCATGTCCATCACGTGAAAAGGAGGCACGTTCGCGCGTTGGGCGACAGTCAGACGGTCCATGGGAGCAAACACTAGGATGCAGATCCATAGGTCGGAGGGGGGCCCGGCGCACATGAGCTTCGATGTCCATCAGTTCGACCTGTTCGTGCTGATCGGCTCCCTGGTCACGCTCCTGGCGATCCTCGCGGTGCGGATGTCGACGAAGGCCGGGCTCCCGTCGCTGCTGATCTACCTGCTGATGGGCGTGCTGCTCGGTGAGTCGGTGCTCGGGATCCGGTTCGACGACGCCGCGCTCGCGCATGCGGTCGGTTTCGGGGCGCTGGCGCTGATCTTGGCCGAAGGTGGTCTGACGACGTCGTGGAAGGACGTACGTCCCGCCTTCGGTCTCGGGCTGATGCTGGCCACGGTCGGGGTCGTCGTCTCGATCGGGATCGTCGCGGTGGGTGCGCACTACCTGCTGGGCCTTCCGTGGCAGCTGGCGTTCCTGCTGGGGGCGGTGACCTCGCCGACCGACGCGGCCGCGGTGTTCTCGGTGCTGCGGGTGGTGCCGCTGCCCAAGAGACTGACCGGTGTCCTCGAGGCGGAGTCGGGGCTCAACGACGCCCCGACCGTGGTGATCGTGACGCTGATTGCCAGCGGTGCGATCGCTGAGCACCATCCGGTCGTCGTGGCTGGGATCGTGGTCGGCGAGCTGCTGCTGGGCATCGTGGTCGGCCTGCTCGTCGGGTTCGGTGGGGCGTGGCTGATGCGGAGGGCCGCGCTGCCCTCCGCCGGTCTCTATCCGCTGGCGGTGATGACGCTGGCCTTCCTGGCGTACGGCGGAGCGGCGTGGCTGCACGGGTCCGGCTTCGCCGCGATCTATGTGGCCGCGCTCGTGCTCGGCAACTCCGAGCTGCCCCACCGCGGCGCCACCAGGTCCTTCGCCGAGGGCGTCGCCTGGCTGGCCCAGATCGGGCTCTTCGTGATGCTCGGGCTGCTGTTGTCCCCCGGGCGTATCGACCTTCAGACGATCGGTTTCGCGCTCGCCGCCGGGCTGATCCTGACCTTTGTCGCCCGGCCCGCCTCCGTGCTGGTCAGCACCGTGGTATCCCGGATGACGTGGCGCGAGACTGCGTTCGTCTCCTGGGCCGGATTGCGCGGCGCAGTGCCGGTCGTGCTCACCACCATCCCCCTGGCCGCGGGCGTCGACGGCGCCGAGGAGCTCTTCGACCTGGTCTTCGTGATGGTCGTCGTCTACACGCTGCTGACCGGCCCGACGCTGCCGTGGGTCGCCCGGGTGCTCGACGTCGCCCGCCCCAACGACCCGCGCTCGCTCGACCTCGACGTCGCGCCGTTGGAGCAGATCGCGGCAGACCTGATCCAGCTCCGGATCCCGCCCGAGTCGCGCCTGCACGGCGTCGAGGTCAGCGAGCTCCGGCTGCCCATGGGGTCGTCGGTGTCGCTGCTGATCCGCGACGGGCGGACCATGGTTCCGGACGACACCACGGTCCTCCGCGCCCGCGACGTCGTCCTGGTCGTCGTACCCCGCCACCAGCGTGAGCTCGCGGAACGGCGCCTCGAGATGGTCAGCCGGAAGGGACGCCTGGCCGGTTGGCTGCGCTGAGGGGTGGGTTGGAATACCCGGTTAACCGGTGAAACCTGCACTTCTCAGGTGTTGCATTGCCAGAGAAGTGCAGGAATACCCGGTTAACCGGGTATTCCTACCTCGCAGATCCGTGCGAACGCGCCTACTCGACCGGAGGGCTGCAGATCGTGGCGTCCGCCTTGGCGGTGACGGTCTTGTCGCCGCCGGTGACCTCGGGGAAGTTCTCGCCGGTGACGACCACGATGCCTGGGATGTCGGACTTGGTCTCCACGATCTTCGCGTCACCGAGCCAGCTCGCGACGAGCGCGGCTGAGGGAGCGTTCTTGTCGGGGGTCCACACCTCGACGGTCTTCAGCTTGGTGCCGCTGGGCGCGTTGCCGGTGGACCCCTTGACGAAGCCCGCGTCGACGAGGTCCGTCATCGCCCGGGTGGCGAGCCCGGCGCGCGTGCTCGCGTTGAGCACGGTCACGACCACCTGCGACGGGTAGACCTCGGAGCCCTTCTTGACCGGCGCGTCCACGCACGGCCCGACTTCGACCTTCTGCGGGAAGGGTGCGGTCATCGCGTTCCATCCCCAGGCACCGGCCAGAGCGACCGCGGCCGCGAGCACGGCGAGGATGATGAACGTACGAAGTCCCGTGAGGGCCGAGTCGAGCATGACGCCGAGCCTAACCGCTGAAACGCTCAGCCGAGGCTGTGCACGCGGGCGTGCAGCACGTTGCGCTGCTGGAGCGCTGCACGGAGCGCCCGGTGGAGCCCGTCCTCGAGATAGAGCTCGCCGTTCCACTCCACGACATGGGCGAAGAGGTCGCCGAAGAACGTCGAGTCCTCGTTGAGCAGAGCCACCAGCTGGAGAGTGTCCTTCGTGGTCACCAGCTCGTCGAGGCGGACCGTCCGAGGAGGCAGCGCGGCCCACCCCTTGGTCGTCAGACCATGGTCAGGGTAGGGGCGAGAATCGCCGACACGCTTGAAGATCACCCTCGTGACTGTATCGCCCTCAAGACAAAACCCAACATAGAGTCGGCCCATGACGGATGCTGCTGCTCTCTCAGAAGCGGTCGGGCCCGGCTACCAATTCGAGGGTTCCGCCCTCGAGCTCGGGGGCCTGATGGCGGACGCTGAGACGTTGTTGGAGACGCCGATTCGCATTCCCTTGGGGATGTTGAACCGGCATGGGCTGGTCGCCGGCGCGACCGGCACGGGAAAGACGAAGACCCTGCAGCTGCTCGCCGAGCAGCTCTCCGCAGCCGGGGTCCCGGTGTTCGCAGCCGACATCAAGGGCGACCTCTCCGGTCTGTCCGCGCCGGGCGAGTCCAGCGAGAAGCTGACCGCACGGGCCGCCTCCGTCGGGCAGGCCTGGCAGGCGCGCGGGTTCCCGGTCGCGTTCTTCGCGCTCGGTGGCGAGGGCACGGGCATCCCGGTGCGGGTCACGGTCGACGCCTTCGGCCCGACGCTCCTCTCCAAGGTCCTCGGTCTCAACGAGACCCAGGAGTCCTCGCTCGGTCTCGTCTTCCACTACGCCGAGAAGGCCGGCCTGAAGCTGGTCGGCCTCGACGACCTGCGGGCGGTGCTGCAGTGGCTGGTCTCCGACGAGGGCAAGGCCGACCTGAAGGGCCTGGGCGGCCTCTCGTCCGCGACGACGGGGGTGATCCTGCGTACGCTCATCGCCTTCGCCGACCAGGGTGCAGATGAGTTCTTCGGCGAGCCGGCCTTCGCCGTCACGGATTTCGTACGCAACGACGGGGACGCCGGGATCATCTCGCTGCTCGAGCTGCCCAACCTGCAGGACCGGCCGGCGATCTTCTCCACCTTCCTGATGTGGCTGCTCGCCGAGCTCTTCCGGGCGCTGCCCGAGGTCGGTGACGTCGACAAGCCCAAGCTGGTCTTCTTCTTCGACGAGGCGCACCTGCTCTTCAACGACGCCTCCGACGCGTTCCTCGACCAGATCACCAACACGGTCCGGCTGATCCGCTCCAAGGGCGTCGGGGTCTTCTTCGTCACCCAGAAGCCGACCGACGTCCCCGACGATGTGCTCGGCCAGCTCGGCTCGCGCATCCAGCACCAGCTGCGGGTCGCCACTCCCAACGACGCCAAGGCCCTCAAGGCCAGCGTCAACACTTACCCGACCTCCTCCTACGACGACCTCGGTGCGGTCATCCAGACGCTCGGGATCGGCGAGGCGATCGTGACCGTCATGAACGAGCGTGGCGCACCGACGCCGGTCGCCTGGACGCGCCTGCGCGCCCCCGAGTCGATGATGGGTCCTGCGGACGCCGCCGCGATGGAAGCAGCCGTGGCGGCATCGCCGTTGGCGGCGAAGTACACCGCGTCCGTCGAGGTCGAGTCCGCCGTCGACCAGCTCAAGGCGAAGACGGACGCCGCGGGGGCCGCCCGCGCGGCCGAGGCGGAGGAGAAGGCCGCCAAGAAGACCGTCCCGAAGAAGTCCTCCGGGTCGCGATCGCGGTCGCGTGACGACGACGACTCGATGATCGAGACGGTGGTGAAGTCGACCGCCTTCAAGCAGGCCGCGCGCACTGCCGCAAGGGAGCTCGTCAGGGGAATCTTCAAGCGCCGCTGAGGCTCCTCCCCTTCTGATCAAATCAGCCTGATTGGCTCGGGCATGGGCAGTATCCTTATCGTCTGCTCATGCCCGACCTTCTCCTCCGGAACGTACGCATCGTTCCGCTCTCACCCCGGGCGACCGTGCCTGCCGGGGTGGTTGACGTGCTCGTCGCCGACGGTGTCGTGTCGGCGGTCGGAGAAGGCCTGTCCCGACCGGATGGTGTCGAGGCGTACGACGCCGGTGGGCGCTGGCTCGTGCCGGGTCTGTGGGATGCCCACACCCACCTCGGTCAGTGGACGCTGCGGGCCAGCAGGCTGGACC
This sequence comes from Nocardioides sp. NPDC006303, assembly GCF_040613175.1. NCBI lineage: Bacteria > Bacillati > Actinomycetota > Actinomycetes > Propionibacteriales > Nocardioidaceae > Nocardioides > Nocardioides sp. NPDC006303. The sequence goes on along the minus strand of NZ_JBEXRR010000037.1, from coordinate 9,489 downwards.
TGCACGGCACGCGTTCGCCTGCCGAGGCGCTGGCGCGGGTCGCCGCGGCCGCACGCGAGGTCGGACCGGGTGAGGCGATCGTGGGGATGGGTCACTCGGCCGGCACCTGGGACCGCTGGGGCACGGTCTCCGAGCTCGACTCGGTCACCGGTGGCATCCCCGCGATCCTGGTCAACCACGACTTCCACCACGCCTGGCTGAACACCGCCGCGCTCGACGCCGTGGACCTGCCGCGCCGGGAGGACATGGTGCAGGAGACCGAGTGGTACGAGACCTATCCGCGGGTCGCGGAGCTCTTCGAGTCCAACGGGAGCACTCCGGCGGCCTACCGGCGGATGCTGGCCCGGACCGCAGCGCTCGGGGTGGTCGGGGTGACCGACTTCGAGGTCGGCGTCCGGCTCGACGACTGGCGTTCGCGGTGGGCGGCCGGCTGCGACCTGGTCCGCATCCGGGTCGCGACGTACGCCGACCAGCTCGACGAAGCGATTGCCGAGGGGCTGCGTACGGGGGACCGGCTGCTCCCGGGCGAGGACGGGCTGACGATGGGACCGCTCAAGATCATCAGCGACGGCTCGCTGGGCACGCGGACGGCGTGGTGCTGCGACCCGTACGCCGACGATCCGGACAGCTGCGGCGCGCCGAACCAGTCACCCGACGAGCTGCACGGGCTCCTGGGGAAGGCGCACTCGGCCGGCCTCCAGGTGGCCACACACGCGATCGGCGACCGGGCGGTGTCGGAGGCACTGGCGGCGTACGCGATGACGGGGGCGCGCGGAAGCATCGAGCACGCCCAGCTCGTACGTCGCGAGGATCTGCCGCTGATGGCTCGGCTCGGGATCACCGCATCCGTGCAGCCGGCGCACATCCTCGACGACCGCGAGATGACCGAGGACGTCTGGCCGGGGCGGGAGGACCGCTGCTTCGCGACCCGCTGGATGCTCGACGAGGGAGTGCGGGTTGCGCTCGGGTCGGATGCTCCCGTCGCGCCGCTCGACCCGTGGCTGGCCATCGCCGCCGCCGTGGGTCGCTCGCGTGACGGCAAGGAGCCGTGGCATCCGGAGCAGGCACTCACCGTCCAGGAGGCGTTGGCGGCGTCGGTCGACGGTCAGCCGACGGTCGCTCCCGGGTCTCGCGGTGACCTGGCCGTGCTCGACATCGATCCGCTCCGGGCCTCGGTCGGGGATCTCGCCGCGATCGCCCATGGCGGGGTCGTGCTGACCGTCGTCGGCGGCCGGATCGTCCACCGGGCGTAGCGAAGGCCCGGCCTTCACCGGCCGGGCCTTGCGCCCTGGGATCGTGGATCCCCCCATGTAGCTGCTGGTCAGGCGGACCAGCGCACCGAGTCGTCGACGAAGTCGGCGAACACGTGAACACCGCGCAGGTCCTGGCGCTCGTCCATGAGCTTCGTCAGGGCACTGGCGTGACGGAACTTGAGGCTGTGCTGCTTCGCGGCACTGTTGGCCTCAGGCTGGGTGGCGGTGAGTGTTTCCATCGAGGTCCCCCCTACAACGGATAGATGGTGTGCATCGTGGTTTGTCCTGCGCATCAAGCATCCCGCCCGCAAGTCGCAAGCAGGTTGTTTGAACGTTACAAGCCGGTTTCGGTAAAAGAAATGGCTGTCGATGCCTGTTGCGTTATCTGCCGAGCGATAGGGCCGAATCTCGCTAGACAAAGGCGACGGAGCCTCAGTCCGCGGCGGATCTGAGCGTGTCGACGGCCTGGCGGGCCTGCTCGAGGAGCCGCAGCGCGGCGCTCGCGTCGGGAAGGTTCGGCTCCGGAGACCAGAGCTGGTCGGCATCGCTGATCGGATCGGCGCCGTCGATGATCGGGTCGAGGTCGGTCACCAGCGCGCCCTTCGAGGGGTCGCCGGCGAGCGACGAGCGGATCACGTCGCCGTCGATCGGGGACGCCGAGGCGATCAGGGTGGCGTTGCCGAACCTCGCTCCCGCGAGCGCCGAACCCTGCACGATCATCGCGACATGCCCGAAGATCGTACGCAATGTCGCGAGCTCACGGCGGGTGAAGAGCAGCTCGGGGCCGGCGACGGAGTTCAGGATGAGACGGCCCTCCTCGCGCAACGCGCTGCGTGCCGCGGTCATGCACTCCAGCGAGGTGAACGCCGGTGGGATCCGGTTACCGACGAAGATGTCGATGACGATGGCATCGTGCTCCGAACCCGGGTGAGCCTCGAGCCAGGAGCGTGCCTCGGCGGTCTCCATCGTGATCCCCGGGGGGAGCGGGAACCGTGACCTGGTCAGCTCGACCAGCGCGGGCTCGATCTCCACGACCGTCTGCGTGGTCGCGGGCCACCGGTGGGCGACCGCGCGGGGGAGGGCGAGCAGCGCGCCACCCAGGTGGGCGGCGCTGCGGGGTGCCTGGTCCCCGAGCGCAGCCAACATCCACCGGATCGAGGCGAGCTTCGGCGGCTGCGCCGGGTCCTCTCCGAGGTGGGACTGCGCGACGCCGTCGATCTGGATCGCCCAGCCGTCATCCTTGCGTACGAGATCGGCGGTGCTGTCGTCCGAGAAGACGATGCGCTCGAGGCTCCCTGATGGCCCGGAGGGTGTTGACATACGTCGATCCTGCCAGACACCATCGCGCCCGAGCCGGGACATTCCGGTAGCCTTCTGGCGTTGTTGGTCAGCGCCGAAAATACTCGGACATCGGGCGTGAGGGAGTTCTTGCGGTGGAGATATGGGAGGTCGCCGAAAATGACGACCGGATCGAGGGTCTCACCGCCGACGGAAAGCCGGATCCGGCCTACGCCGCCTCGCTCGGTCTGAAGGACGCGCCCCTGGGCCGTCGTGCCGCCGCGGCCGCCGTCGACATCGTCTGCTACCTGCTCCTGCAGGTCCCCTACCTGGTCTTCACGCTCCCGCTGCTGCTGAAGCTTGCCCAGGGCAAGTTCGGCTTCGCCCGGTTCCTGAGCCACCCCGACTTCATGCTGGCGGCGATCGCGGGCGGCGCGACCGTACTGCTGAGCCTGATCTACGTCATCGTCCAGATCGTCTTCCACGGCCGCCGTGGAGTCACGCTGGGCAAGTCCGTCGCCGGAATCCGCTCGATCAACGTCAAGACGCTCGAGCGACCGGGCGTCGGCCGCGCCTTCCTCCGCGCCCTGGTGCTCTGGGGCTCCGGGATCATCCCGATCGCTCCGATCGTGTTCCTCGCCTCGCCGTTGTTCGACAAGGAACAGCGGAACCGTGGCTGGCACGACAAGGTGGCCGAGATGTGGATGGTCGACGTCCGCGAGGGCCTCGATCCCTACGACGAGAAGCGGATGCGCATCGCCCGGAAGACGGTCGCGGCCGCGCCCGTCGCGCAGCGGAAGTCGCTGCCCTCTCTCACCACCCCCAACGATCACGACGCCGGCAGCTACCGGCCCTCGGGGCGGGTCAGCGCCGGCGTGCTCGGCGTCTCCCGTCCGAAGGCGAGGCACGACGAGCCGGGCGCCGCTCCTGGTGGCGCGCTCGCGACCCCGCCGTCGGGCCCGGTGGCCCCGAAGCCGGTGACCCCCGCGATCCCACCCTCGCGCGCGGTGACTCCCAGCCACGGTCAGTCGGTTCCCCCGCCGCCTCCGACCCCGACGCCCACGCCTTACCCGACACCGACCCCGCACCCGGCCCCCACGCCGACGCCGACGCCGGCTCCCACCCCCGCTCCCACGCCGGCTCCCACGCCGCTGCCCACGTCCGGCGGCCAGCAGCCCCCGGCGCAGCCGCGCGAGCGGGGCATCATGCTCAAGGTCGACTCGGGCGAGCGGATCCCGGTCACCGGCCTGGTGCTGGTCGGCCGCGACCCGGCTCTGACGGAGAACACGCTGGGGGCGCGTACGGTCTCGATCATCGACGTGTCGGTCTCGAAGACCCACCTGTCGCTGCGCCCCAGCGGTGACGGCGTCGAGGTCACCGACCGCGGCTCGACCAACGGCACCGTGGTGATCCACGAGGGTGCCACCCGACGGCTGAACGCGTGGGAGCCGGTGCTGGCACCGGTCGGCGCGATGATCCGCTTCGGTGACCGCTCGGCCCTGGTGCGTCGCGGGTGACCGCCGCTCCATCCGCCGCATCTGGCTGCATCGACTGGCACGTTGACGAGGGGAACGAAGGATGAAGGTCAAGCTCACTCTGCACCGGCCGGGTGTCGCGCCTGCGGATGTGATCGTCACCGCCGACTCCACGGCCACCGCTGGTGACGTCGCTCGGCACATCGCCGACGCCGACCCGGCACGCTCCGTGATCGCCAATGAGCACGACATCCTGACCCTGGCCGTCGCCCCGCCGACCGCCGACCGGATGGAGCCGCTCGAACCCGACGTACCCATCGGCGACGCGCCGATCGGGTCCGGCTTCGCGACCGCGGTCGTCAACATGGGCCCGGACAACGAGACGACAGGCTCGCGGCGCAAGAGCGTCGGTGTGCTGCGGGCGATCGACGGTCCGGTGCGGGGACAGGCGTTCCCGCTGACCACCGGCCACGCCTCGATCGGCCGCGGGCCCGAGAACGAGATCGTGCTCGCCGACCCGATGGTCTCCAAGCGTCACGCCCGCATCGAGGTGGACCGCTCGGTCGAACTGGTCGACCTCAACTCGGCCAACGGCGTCGTCGTCGACGGCACCCAGGTCTCCCGCGTACGTCTGGCGCCGGACACGCCGGTCGTCATCGGCGGCACCACGCTGGTCATGCAGCTCTCGGCCGACTTCCTCTCCGCTGTCGAGGACCCGGTGCTCGAGCGCGGTGGCGGCCTGCTGTTCAACCGCAGCCCGCGGGTCGACGTCCGCTATCCCGGCACCGAGCACCCGCCGCCGTGGATGCCCACGGAGATGCAGAAGAAGCTGTTCCCGTGGTTCGTGCTGATCGCGCCGATCATCATGGCGCTCTCGATCTACGCGATGACCGGCCGCGCCCGCGCGCTGCTGCTGGTCGTGATGACCCCGATGATGGCGGTCGGCAACTACATCAACCAGCACCGCCAGGCCGGCGCGAAGCAGGACCACGAGATCGAGCTCTTCGAGCGGCAGTTCGAGAAGCTGGAAGAGGTCTTCTACCGCAGCAAGCCCGAGGAGGAGCTCGCTCGCAACGAGGAGGTCCCGGCGGTCGCCGAGGTCTTCGAGCAGGCGATGCAGCTCGGTCCGCGGCTGTGGACCCGGCGTCCCGAGCACTGGAACTTCCTGGCCGTACGCCTCGGCACCACCCGCGCACTGTCGCGCAACTCGATCGCGGAGCGTGACACCCAGAACGGCCTGCCCGAGTTCATCGAGCGGATCGACCGCCTGAAGGAGCGCTACAAGTACGTCGACGACGTACCGCTGCTGGAGTCGCTCCCTGCGGTGGGTTCCGTGGGTGTCGCCGGCCCGGCCGGCCCCGCCGCCGACGCGATGCGTGGGCTCGCGGTGCAGCTCTTCGGCCTGCACGCGCCCAACGAGGTCGTCACCGTCGCCTTCGCCGATCCGGACTGGGTCGAGGAGTTCGAGTGGCTCAAGTGGTTGCCGCACACCACCTCGGAGACCAACCGGTTCAAGGACATGCCGCTGGCCGACTCCGCACCGACGGCCAACGCCCTGCTCAGCGCGCTGGAGGAATACATCATGCGCGCCGGCCGGACCGCTGAGCACCGCGGCCCGTTCGCCGAGAAGTGGAACCCGATGCAGTACGGGACCGACGTCGCCCGGGCAGGGGAGGAGACCAACGCACGAGTGCAGGTCTCGATCGTCGTCTTCGTCACCAACGACGCTCCGGTGGACCGCGCCCGGCTGGTCCAGGTCCTCGAGCGCGGCGCCGATGTCGGCGTACACGCGGTCTTCATGTCCTCCACGGTCGAGGCGTTGCCGGCGGTGTGCCGCAGCTTCCTGGACGTGAGCGACGGCCTGGAGCGTGCCACCGTCGGGCTCGTCCGCAACGGCGACCTCTACGAGGGCGTCATCGTCGAGGGCGTCTCCAACGCCTACATGGACATGTTCGCCAAGCGGCTCGCGCCGGTGGTGGACGCCAGCACCGTCGTCCACGACTCCTCCGACCTCCCCAACTCGGTCGGCTTCCTGTCGCTGGTCGGCAACGAGGTGGCCGAGGACCCGCACTCCGTCGTGGAGCGCTGGCGGCAGAACAACTCGATCATCGACCGTTCCGACCGGCCGCGGCCGCGACTGAAGAAGGCGGGCAACCTGCGCGCCATCATCGGTCAGGGAGCCTCGGACGCGATGACGCTGGACCTGCGTACGCAGGGCCCGCACGCCCTCGTCGGCGGCACCACCGGTGCCGGTAAGTCCGAGTTCCTGCAGGCGTGGGTGCTCGGCATCGCCTCGGCCCACTCGCCCGACCGGGTGACGTTCCTCTTCGTCGACTACAAGGGCGGCTCGGCCTTCGCCGACTGCATCGAGCTGCCGCACTGCGTCGGTCTGGTGACAGACCTGAGCCCTCACCTCGTACGCCGTGCGCTGACCAGCCTCAAGGCCGAGCTGCACTACCGCGAGCACCTGTTCAACCGGAAGAAGGCCAAGGACCTTCTCGAGCTGGAGAAGCGACAGGACCCGGAGTGTCCGCCCGCGCTGGTGCTCGTCATCGACGAGTTCGCGGCATTGGCCGGCGAGGTGCCGGAGTTCGTCGACGGCGTCGTCGACATCGCCCAGCGAGGTCGTTCGCTCGGCATCCACCTGATCATGGCGACCCAGCGCCCGGCCGGTGTCATCAAGGACAACCTGCGCGCCAACACCAACCTCCGCGTCGCGCTGCGGATGGCCGACGAGACCGACTCCAAGGACGTCGTCGACGACCCGATCGCCGGGACCTTCCCGCCGTCCCTGCCTGGCCGCGGCATCGCGAAGACCGGACCGGGTCGCCTGACCCCGTTCCAGTCCGCGTACGCCGGTGGCTGGACGCGTGATGACGAGGTCGTCACCGCTGACGTGAAGGTGGCCGAGCTGAAGTTCGGTTCGATCACGGAGTGGGAGCCGGAGCGTCCGCCGGAGAGCGACTCGCACGACGAGGACCTCGGCCCCAACGACCAGAAGCGGATCGTGTCCAACCTGATCAAGGCCTCCGCGACCGCTGGTCTGATGACCCCGCGGCGACCGTGGCTGGATGATCTGGCGTCCGTGGTCGACATGCGCGACCTGCCGCTGGAGGGTGACGGTCAGATCCTGCTGGGTCTTGCCGACATCCCGGAGCGTCAGCAGCAGAACGCGATCTACTTCGCTCCCGACCGCGACGGCTCCCTGCTCATCTTCGGGTCCTCCGGTTCGGGCAAGTCGACCCTGTTGAAGACGATCGCGACCGCCGCCGGTGCGCGGCCGGAGCTCGGCCGGGTCCAGGTCTACGGCCTCGACTTCGCCTCCGGTGCGCTGGGCGCGATCGAGCGTCTCCCGCACGTCGGCTCGATCATCGACGGCGACGACGCCGAGCGTCTGCAGCGACTGATGCGCACCCTCGAGCGGGAGATGGACCGCCGCTCCGAGCTGTTCTCCAAGGCCGCGGCCGCGAACCTCACCGAATACCGTGAGATCGCCGACCAGTCGATGCCGCGCATCCTGCTCCTCATCGACAACTACCCGGAGTTCAAGAAGGAGTGGGAGATCGCCGCCGGTCGCGCGCCGTTCTACCAGTCCTTCATGCGGGTCCTCGGTGAGGGCCGCCCGCTCGGCATCCACGCGGTGATCACCGCCGACCGCAGCGGCTCGGTGCCGACCGCGGTCTTCGCGAACATCCCGCGCCGCGTCGTCATGCGGCTCTCCGACCCGAGCCAGTACGTGCTGGTCGGAGCACCCAAGGACGTACTCAACGAGCAGTCGGTGCCCGGCCGCGCCGTCGTCGACAAGGCCGAGGTGCAGCTCGCCGTTCTGGGCGGCACGACCAACGTGGCCGAGCAGACCAAGGCGCTCGACGAGCTGGTCTCGCAGCTGCGTGCCCTGGGTGTCCCCGAGGTAGGCGAGATCGGTGCCCTGCCGACGAAGATCTCCAGCAGGGCCATGCCGGCGCAGGCGAACGGGCAGCCCGTCTTCGGTATCGCCGACGACACGCTGTCCGCGCGTGGCTTCGACCCGATCGGCTCGTTCATCATCACCGGCCCGCCGCAGTCCGGTAAGACGAACGCCCTCAAGGCGCTCGTCGAGTCCATGGAACGCTTCGACCCCGAGGTGAAGCTGTTCCACCTCGGCAGCCGTCGCGCCATGCTCGGCGACTTCCGGCCCTGGGTACGCAGCGCCACCCGCCCCGACGACGAGAAGGCGCTCGTCACCGAGCTCGCCGAGATCGTCGCCGACGAGTCCTTCCCCGGCCGCATCATGATCGTGGCCGAGGACATGACCCACCTGGCCGACGGTCCCGCCGACCGCCCGATGCGCGCCCTGCTGCAGGCGATCAACAACTCCGACCACCTCTTCGTCGGCGACGCCGACGTCACTCGAGCCGGCGGCGGCTCGGGCGTCATGGGTGAATGGAAGGCCGCCCGCCAGGGAATCGTGCTCAAGCCGGACACCTACGACGGCGACACGCTGTTCAAGGTTCCGTTCGGCAAGCTCAAGCGCACCGACTTCCCCACAGGCCGCGGAATCTTCGTCCAGGCCGGGCGCACGGTGACCATGCAGATGCCACTGGCGAGCGACTCCGAGAACTCTGCATGAATCTGACAACGAGGTCGTTTTTACCCTTCACATCCTTGTGACGGGTGGCCTACGGTGGCCAGCGGCGTTCTCAGAGGCGTCACCTCATGAAAATCCCGGGAAAGGCAATGATCGATGAGTGACTTCGGCGCAACATACGACGAGATGACCGGCACTGCCGACAAGCTCGACCAGGGCAAGGACACGATCGAGTCGGCGCTGGACGAGTGCCAGGGCTACGTCGATGAGCTCGTTCAGGACGGGTTCAAGACGGAGAAGGCGTCCGGCAAGTTCCAGGACGGCTACACCGAGATGACCACCGGCCTCAAGGACGCCATCGCTGGTGTCGAGGACATGGCTCAGGCTCTGCGCGACATGGCCACCGCCATCCAGGACCTGGACTCGCAGCTCGCCGGCGGCTGAGCGACAACGTTGGTCACGATGGTGGGCTTGCTTCATCGGGCCCACCATCACCCGTCTCGGCCAGATGCTGCCGCGGTGTCGACTCCCGCTGGCGCGCTGTTGCGACCTCCTAACCGAGGTGAGCAGAAACCTTTACCTTCGGAGATGTTTAGAACCGGACGTAGCGGGTAGAACTACCGCGACGACGTTGATCGCCTGGATCTCGGACCACGCCCGGGATAACGGTGTCGGCTCGTCGGGTTCACGCTTCTCGACCATGTGATGCGTGAGTGATGGTGACGAACGGCGCCGCAACGCGGTGTCGTGTAATGAAAATTGCGGAAAGGCAATGATCGATGAGTGACTTCGGGGCAACCTACGACGAGATGACCGGCACCGCCGACAAGCTCGACCAGGGCAAGGACACGATCGAGTCGGCGCTGGACGAGTGCCAGGGCTACGTGGACGAGCTGGTTCAGGACGGGTTCAAGAC
>NZ_JBEXRR010000036.1:0-58694 GCF_040613175.1 Nocardioides sp. NPDC006303 | reverse complement strand
CGCGCAGCGAGGTGAGCGCCTCTCGCAGGGCTGACGCCAGGCGGGGGCCGAGGTGGTCGTTCCACTCCTGCTCGACGCTCATCACCACCTCGCGACGAGCCGACTCGGCGCCGAATCCCGTCAGGACGAGCCGACTCGAGGAAAGGTCAGGCGCGAGGCGGGCGGATGAGGCCCTCTTGAGCAACCGTGGCGGCCAGGATGCCGTCGGCGGTGAAGACCCGCCCGATGGACAGGCCGCGGCCACCGTAGGCCGAGGGGCTCTCCTGGTCGTAGAGCCACCACTCGTCGGCGCGGAACGGCCGGTGGAACCAGATGGTGTGGTCGAGCGAGGCCATCTGGATGCCCTTGTGGTCCAGCGAGTGGGCCGCGAGGGAGGCGCCGAGCAGTGAGATGTCGGAGGCCCAGGTGAAGGCGCCGCGCTGGATGTCGGGATCGTCAGGGAGCGAGGCGCCCAAGCGGATCCAGAGACGCTGCTGCGCGGGATGGGTCGGGTCGGGCTTGATGCCGAGCAGCGAGTTGCCGACGGCGCGCACCTCGACCGCCTCCCACTCGCGCGCCAGCGAGACGGCCTCCGGGCTGCCGGAGTCGGCCATCATCTTCAGGAAGTCGATGCACTTCTCGGGCGGCGGGACCGATGGCATCGCGTCCTGGTGCTCGAACCCGGACTCCTCACGCTGGAAGTTGGCAGTGAGGTAGTAGATGTCGCGGCCCTTCTGCCGCGCCCGGACCCGCCTGGTCTCGAAGGAGCGCCCGTCACGGATCCGCTCGACCTCGTAGACGATCGGGTAGGACGGGTCGCCCGGCAGCAGGAAGTACGAGTGCATCGAGTGCACCGTGAAAGCTGGGTCGGCCGACCGGATGGCGGCCATCAGCGCCTGAGCTGCCACCTGGCCGCCGTAGGCGCGTCCACGCGAGTTTCGGGTCGTGGTGGCGCCGTGGAAGAGGTCCTTGTCGATCTCGACGAGGTCGAGCACGCCTACCAGCTCGGCCACTGCCTGATCCGCCGCTACGGCGTCAGTCGTCATGGGAGTGAGTGTCTCTCAATCCTTCTCAGGGTTGTCATCGGGGTCGGGGCCGTTCAGCCCGGCCAGGAACTGCTCGAACTGCTCACCGAGCTCGTCACCGGTCGGCAGCGGCTCGTCGGGCGCCAGGAGCGAGCGTCCGGACTCCTCGCCGCGCTGGAAGGTGTCGTACTGCTGCTCGAGAGCGGCCACGACCTCCCGCACCTCGGCATTGTCCTCGATGTAGGAGGCGATCTCCTCCTCGCGGCGCTGCGCCTCGGCCTCCAGGTCGGAGACCGGGATCGTCAGCCGAGCCGCACGCTCGAGCTCCTCGACGAGCACGACCGCCGCGGCCGGGAAGTCGCTCTGGGCCAGGTAGTGCGGCATGTGCACCACGAAGCCGCCCGCCGGGTGGCCCCACTCCCCCAGGCGTACCTCCACCAGGGCCTGGGCGGACGCCGGGATCCGGATCTCGCCCTTCCAGGGGCTCTCCCAGACCTGGCCGGAGAGCTCCTGCGCGGGGTCGTTGGCGTGCCTTGTCGTGGTCAGCGGCCGGGTGTGCGGCACCGCCATCGGCACCGAGGCGAGCGCGATCACCTCGGTCACGCCGAGGCGCTCGATGACCTCGCGTACGGCGCCGGCGAAGGCCTCCCAGCGGTTGTCCGGCTCGGGGCCGTGCAGCAGGAGGTAGGGGTTGTCACCGGTGTCCTTGAGCAGCCGGACGACCAGCCGCGGCGCGTCGAAGGACTCGTAGTGGTCGCTGACGAACGAGATCGCCGGGCGGCGGGCCCGGTAGTCGTGGAGCTCGTCGACGTCGAAGGTCGCCACCACCGGCGCTCGCCTCGACGTCTGGATCAGATGAGCCGCGGCCCGCTCGGCGGCCTTGCCCGCGTCGAGGAAGCCGTCCAGGACGACCACCAGCGGAAGCTGGTCACCTCCGGCAAGGATGATCTCCTCGGGCAGGTCGTCGACGATGTGCACCAGTCGTGATCCGGCCATCGGTGTCTCCTCCCGTTGCGTACGGCCCTCGCGGGCCTCGTCGTCGCTCGCCTCGCCAGGGATCGCGACCCTGGGGCTCAACCTTCTCAATACACGCTTCCACATGACGACAGCGCAGCATCCTGGACGCCCCAGTTATTCCCAAGCCGACGCGCGGGGACCGGCGACCTCCGCTGCGACAGGCCGTGTGACCTCCCCCTCGGTGCGGCCGTTGTTACTAGCGGGTAATGTAGGCGCCGGGCACCACCCGTGCCCGCACCTCAGCACCACCTAGTAGGAGTGACACGGTGACCCGACAGCTGCGAGAAGTCGTCTTCGTCGACGGCGTACGCACACCTTTCGGCAAGGCCAAGGGCCAGTACGCCGAGACCCGCGCAGACGACCTGGTCGTCAAGCTCATCCGTGAGCTCACGCGCCGCAACCCCGAGCTTCCCCCCGAGCGGATCGACGAGGTCGCCATCGCCGCGACCACGCAGATCGGCGACCAGGGCTTGACGATCGGCCGCACCGCCGGCCTGCTCGCCGGGCTCCCGCAGTCCGTCCCCGGCTACGCAATCGACCGGATGTGCGCCGGCGCGATGACCGCCGTCACCACGACCGCCGGCGGCATCGCCTTCGGTGCCTACGATGTCGTCATCGCCGGCGGTGTCGAGCACATGGGCCGCCACCCGATGGGTGAGGGCGTGGACCCCAACCCGCGGATCATCTCCGAGAAGCTCGTCGACCCCTCGGCGCTCGTCATGGGCAACACCGCCGAGAACGTCCACGACCGCTACCCGGCGATCACCAAGGAGCGCACCGACGCGTTCGCCGTCCGCTCCCAGGAGCTGGCGGCCAAGGCGTACGCCGACGGCAAGATCCAGCCCGACCTGGTCCCCGTCGCCACCCGCTCCGCCGAGAACGGCTGGGGCCTGGCCACCACCGACGAGCCGATGCGTCCCGGCACCACCACCGAGGACCTGGCCAAGCTGAAGACCCCGTTCCGTCCGCACGGCCGCGTCACCGCGGGCAACGCGGCGGGCATCAACGACGGTGCGACCGCCTCGCTGCTGGCCTCCGAGGACGTCGCCCGCGAGCTCGGTCTGCCGATCAAGATGCGGCTGGTGTCGTACGCCTTCGCCGGCGTCGCCCCCGAGGTCATGGCCGTCGGCCCGATCCCCTCGACCGAGAAGGCGCTGGCCAAGGCCGGTCTCACGATCGACGACATCGAGGCCTTCGAGGTCAACGAGGCGTTCGCGATCCAGGTGCTCGCGTTCCTGGACCACTTCGGCATCGCCGAGGACGACGAGCGCGTGAACCCCTACGGCGGCGCGATCGCGTTCGGTCACCCGCTGGCCTCCTCCGGTGTGCGGCTCATGATCCAGCTCGCGCGCCAGTTCGAGGAGCGCCCCGAGGTCCGCTACGGCCTCACCACCATGTGCATCGGCCTGGGTATGGGCGGCACGGTCATCTGGGAGAACCCGAACTGGACTGGGGAGTCGAAGTGATTGACATCAACACCCTTCTCGCTGATGTCGAGAAGCTCTTCTCCGACGACGAGGTCGTGACCGCGGCCAAGCTGGCGAAGGTCAACCTGCCCTCCGGCAAGGTCCTCGGCCTGGTCACCCTCGACAACGGCCACGACCACACCCGGCCGAACACGTTCGGGCCGAAGTCGCTGGTCGAGCTCAACACGGCGTACGACGCGGCCCTGGCCGACCCCGAGATCGACGCGATCGCGGTGACCGGCAAGCCGTTCATCCTCGCGGCCGGCGCCGACCTGACCTCGCTGCAGGCGGGAGGCCCGGACGGGATCCGTACGATCGCCGAGCTCGGTCACGCCGTCTTCCGCAAGCTGGGCGACGGCGCCGACGGCGTCAAGAAGCCGTCCTTCGGCTTCATCAACGGGCTGGCGCTCGGTGGTGGCCTCGAGGTCGCGCTGCACGCCGACTACCGCACGATCCAGGACTCGGTGCCGGCCGTCGGCCTGCCCGAGGTCATGCTCGGCCTGATCCCGGGCTGGGGCGGTGGCTACCTGCTGCCGAACCTGATCGGTCCGGCCAAGGCCGCCAAGGTCTTCATCGAGAACCCGCTCAACAACGGCAAGGTGCTCAAGGGCACCGAGGCCTTCGACCTCGGCATCGCGGACGCGATGTTCGGCGGCGCCGACTACCTCGAGCAGTCGATGCTGTGGGCCGACGGCATCCTGTCCGGCGACGTGTCGGTCGAGCGTGAGGAGATCGACCGGGGCGAGGCCTGGGACGAGGCCGCCAAGAACGCCGGCTTCTTCGCCTGGGCCAAGACCGGCGACACCTCCCCGGCCGCCAAGAAGGCCGTCGAGCTGCTCACCCTGGCCAAGACGGCGACCCGCGACGAGGGCTTCGCGGCCGAGGACGACGCGCTCGTGGCGATGTCGAAGACCCCGCAGCTGCTCGCCTCGCTCTACTCCTTCGACCTGGTGCAGAAGCGCGCCAAGCGTCCCGCCGGTGCCCCCGACAAGGCGCTCGCGCAGAAGGTCACCAAGGTCGGCATCATCGGTGCCGGTCTGATGGCCTCGCAGTTCGCGCTGCTCTTCGTCCAGCGTCTCAAGGTGCCGGTCGTCATGGTCGACCTGGACCAGGAGCGTGCCGACAAGGGCGTGGCGTACGTCCACGCCGAGCTCGACAAGAAGCTCGCCAAGGGCCGTGCCTCGCAGGACGCGACCAACCGCCTCAAGGCGCTCGTGACGTCCTCGATCGACTACGCGGAGGCCTTCTCCGACGCCGACTTCATCATCGAGGCCGTCTTCGAGGAGATGGGTGTCAAGAAGACGGTCTTCGCCAACGCCGAGGCCGTCGCGCCGGAGACCGCGGTCTTCGCCACGAACACCTCGAGCCTCTCGATCACGGAGATGGCGGCCGACCTGAAGAACCCCGAGCGGGTCGTGGGCTTCCACTTCTTCAACCCTGTCGCGGTGATGCCGCTGCTCGAGATCATCCGCGGCGAGAAGACCTCCGACGCGGCCCTGGCCACGGCGTTCTCCGTCTCGAAGTCGCTGAAGAAGACCTCCATCCTGGTCAAGGACAGCCCGTCCTTCATCGTGAACCGGCTCCTGGGCCGCTTCATGGGCGAGGTCTCCAAGGTCGCCGACGAGGGCACCCCGATCGACGTCGTCGAGTCCGCCTTCGCCGGGGTTGCGCCGATGGGCCCGTTCGCGCTGATCGGCCTGGTCGGTCCGGCGATCGCGTACCACAACAACGAGACGCTCGCGAAGGCGTTCCCCGACCGGTTCCACCTCTCCGAGAACCTCCACCGGGTCGTCGAGGCCAAGAAGAGCTCCTTCTTCGGTCCCGACGGACGCACCCTCGACCCCGAGGTCGAGGCGCTGCTCGTCTCCGGCGACGTGGTCAAGACCGCCGAGGAGGCCCGCCAGCAGGCCCTCGAGGCCATCGCCGACGAGATCGGCCGGATGCTCGAGGAGGGCGTCGCCCAGGCCGCCGAGGACATCGACCTGGCGATGATCACCGGTGCCGGCTTCCAGTTCTGGAACGGCGGCATCACCCAGCTCCTCGACCGCGAGGGCATCTCCGAGAAGGTCACCGGCAAGAAGTTCCACTGACCGAAGCAAGTCCGCCCCCGACCGATCTGATCGGTCGGGGGCGGTCCCATGCTGGGCCGGGGTCAGGCCCGGACGTACCTCAGCAGGGACTCAGGCCTTGTCGGTGGCCACCTTGCCGCCGCCGACCGCCTTCTCCGGCGTGCCCATGTTCTGCCGCGCGCGGGGCCGCTGCTGGCGACCCGAGGCCTGCGCTGAGCCGCGCCGGCCCTCGATCTTCTTGCGGATCTGTTCGTCCGCCGCTCTGAGATCGAACGGCGCCGACATCTGCTCAGGTGACCAACGGAACTCGGCCACGAGGTCGTCATAGAGCATTGAATCCCCCGAGTGCTGTGTGGTGACGATACCGAGGGCCCTCGTCGCCCCCCGACAGACTCCACTCTAAGCCCAGAACGATCGATCTTCGCCAGGGGCTCGACCAGAGAGACCGACCCCGTAGGGTCAAAATTCGACGTCTCGGCGTCAGAAACTGACGTCTCGGGGCAGGGGGGTGGGAGTCAGGGCGCCCAGGCGCTCGATGGTGTCGAGCGCGACCGCCTGGGGGGTCAGGCCGATGCTCTCCAGGATCTTGGGCCGCTTGGCGTGGTCGAGGAACTCCTGCGGGATGCCGTGGATCTTCACCGGGGTGCGTACGTCGGCGGCGGTCAGGGCCTGCAGGAAGGACGCGCCGACACCGCCGGCGACACCGTTGTCCTCGATGGTGACGACCAGGCTGTGGTCGGCGGCCGCCTCGATGAGGGCCGGGTCGATCGGCTTGACCCAGCGCGGGTCGACGACGGTGACGCCGATGCCCTGGGCGGTGAGCCGCTCGGCGACGCCCACCGCGATCTCGGCCATCGAGCCGACGCCGACGACCAGGACGTCCTTGGTGCCGTTGCGCACGAGCACGTCGGCCTCGCCGAGCTTGGCGATCGTCGGGATGTCCTCGGGCGGCGGGCCCTTCGGGAAGCGTACGACGGTGGGTGCGTCGTCGACCTCGACGGCCTCGTCGAGGAGCTCGTTGAGGCGAGCGATGTCGCGCGGCGCGGCCAGGCGGAGGCCGGGGACGACCTGGAGCAGCGACATGTCCCACATGCCGTTGTGGGAGGCGCCGTCGTCGCCGGTCACCCCGGAGCGGTCGAGGACGAACGTCACCCCGGCCCGGTGCAGGGCGCAGTCCATCAGCACCTGGTCGAAGGCGCGGTTGAGGAAGGTCGCGTAGACCGCGAAGACCGGGTGCAGGCCACCCATCGCCAGGCCGGCGGCCGAGGTGGCGGCGTGCTGCTCGGCGATGCCGACGTCGAAGGTGCGCTCGGGGAACCTGGCCTGGAACGCGTCGAGGCCGACCGGGTGCATCATCGCCGCGGTGATCGCGACGATGTCCTGGCGGCTGTCTCCCAGCCGCACCATCGCGTCGGAGAAGTGGTCGGTCCAGATCCGGCCCTTGGGCTTCTCGGCGCCGGTCTGGACGTCGAAGGGACCCGGCGAGTGGAACTGGTCGGCCTCATGGCGCTCGGCCGGGTCGTAGCCGTAGCCCTTGCGGGTGATCGCGTGCACGATCACCGGACCACCGAACCGC
The DNA here is from genome assembly GCF_040613175.1 of Nocardioides sp. NPDC006303. NCBI lineage: Bacteria > Bacillati > Actinomycetota > Actinomycetes > Propionibacteriales > Nocardioidaceae > Nocardioides > Nocardioides sp. NPDC006303. Next base: position 51,562 of record NZ_JBEXRR010000036.1, on the reverse strand, counting down.
TTGGCCGAGGTCAGCGCCTGCTCGACGGCGTGGCGGTCGTGGCCGTCGACGGGGCCGACGTACTTCAGGCCGAGGTCCTCGAACAGCCCCTGGGGCGCGACCGCGTCCTTGAGCCCCTTCTTCACCGCGTGCAGCGCGTCGTAGGCCATCGCGCCGATCCCGGGCACCGCGTTGAGGCGGCGCTTGACCATGTCGAGGACCAGCTCGTAGCGCGGGTTCGTACGCAGCGCCGTCAGCGCCGTGGCCAGGCCGCCGATGGTCGGGGTGTAGGAGCGGCCGTTGTCGTTGACCACGATGACCAGCTTGGAGTCGTGCTGGATCGCGATGTTGTTGAGCGCCTCCCAGGCCATCCCGCCGGTCAGCGCGCCGTCGCCGATCACGGCGACGACGTGGCGGTCCTCGCCGCGGATCGTGTAGGCCTTGGCCAGGCCGTCGGCGTAGGAGAGCGCGGTGGAGGCGTGGGAGTTCTCGACCACGTCGTGGTCGGACTCGGACTGGCTCGGGTAGCCGCTCATCCCGCCCTCGCGGCGCAGCGTGCCGAAGTCGCCGGCCCGGCCGGTGACGAGCTTGTGGACGTAGGACTGGTGGCCGGTGTCGAAGACGATCTTGTCGCGCGGGCTGTCGAAGACCCGGTGCATGGCCAGGGTCAGCTCGACCACGCCGAGGTTCGGCCCCAGGTGGCCGGTGTTGGTGGCCACGGTCCGGATCATCAGGTCCCGGATCTCGCTCGCGAGGAGCTCGAGCTGGTCGTCGGAGAGATCACGAAGATCCTGCGGCGCGGCGATGCGTTCGAGGAGACCCATAGGAGGGGATTCTACGTCTCCACCCTGACGGGCCCTGACCCGGATAGCGCCGCGTGCTGGGGCGATCCGAGGAAGGGCGTCAGCCCGATCCGGGCCGAGTCGCTGAGGTCCAGGTCAGGCGCCTTCACAGGGTCGACGAAGACGATCTGCCGGCCCTCGTGGCAGACGATGTCGGCGTCGGTGAGGTCGACGCCGGCCGCGTACAGGTGGAGCTTGTCGTCGGAGCTGGTCTCGGGGTGGTGGACGTCGTGGACGGCGACCAGCTGCAGCTCGTCGGGGCTCAGCCGGACCTCGGTCTCCTCCTCGAGCTCGCGCGCCGCGCCGGCCAGTGGGTCCTCCCCCGGCTCCAGGTGGCCGCCGCAGAAGGCCCACTTCTCCGGCGCGATCACGGGGCGCTCGTCGCGTTCCTGGAGCAGCACCCAGCCACGACGGTCGACAAGGATCACAGCGGCGAACTCGGTCATGGGGCGCGAGCCTAGTTGCTGTGCGGACGCACCGATGCCCGCGGCCTCCCCAGCTCCCTCGTCAGTACCTCACCGACACGCTCGAGCCCGACGGGCTCCTCGACCAGCTCCGCCCATGGACGATCGGACCCGGCGAGGAAGGCGACCGCCTGTTCCAGGTGGCGCGGTTCGTAGTTGTGTACGCCGCTGATCGACCGCCAGCCCCGCACGACCGCCTCGGGGTCGACCGAGATCGCGCGCCCCGGGGAGACCGAGCCCACCAGGACGAGGGAGCCACCGATGTCGAGGACCCCGAGCGCCGCCTCGATCGCCGCGGCGGCGCCGGAGAAGTCCATCGCGACATCGACCGGCGGAAGCGCCTGACCCGCGGAGAGCGTCGACGTCGCGCCGAAGTCGACGGCCAGCTCCAGCCTCGCGGGCTCGACGTCGCTCACCACGACCTCGGCCGCCCCGGCGTGCGCCGCGGCGGCGACCGCGGTAAGCCCGAGCATCCCGGCGCCGACCACCAGCACCCGCTTGCCGCGCAGCGAGCCGGCCCGCTCCAGGGCCGCCATCACCGTGGCGGTCGCGCACCCAGCCGGCGCGGCGACCTCGTCGGCCAACGTGTCGGGGACAGGCACGACCGCGGTGCCGGCGGGCAGGAGCACGTGGGTCGCGTAGGTGCCCGACAGCGGCCAGGCCGGCTCGTAGGGCTCGTGGCCGAGCTTGCGCACCGAGCGGCACTTCGCGGTGAGCCCCCGTCGGCAGCGGCCGCAGGTCCCGCACGAGACGGTGACGCCCCAGACCACTCGTCGGCCGGTGCCCACGATCCGGCCGACGCCCTCGTGCCCGAGGACGCTCGGGCAGGCACCGGGACGCCGGCCGGAGACCGTGTGGTGGTCGGAGCCGCACACGGTCGCGAGGTCGATCTCGACCAGCGTCTCCCCCGGGCCCGGCACCGGCAGCTCCACGGTCTCCAGCGTCACCTCGGCGCCACCGCGCCACACCGCGAGCCGTGCCATGGGCCCTGCCATCAGACCGCCCCGACCTTCCGGCGCAGCCAGGCGCTGAACAGGTCGATGACGATGATCAGGACGATCACCATGCAGACGTACGTCATCATCGTGTCGAAGTGGAAGCTGTCCACCTCGGTCTTGATGAAGAACCCGATGCCGCCGGCACCGACCGTGCCGAGGATGACCGAGCTGCGTACGTTGGTGTCGAAGCGGTAGAGCAGCAGGCCGAGCAGCGACGGCATCACCGCTGGCAGCACGGCGTGTGCGGCCGACTGCGCGGGCGAGGCTCCGGCCACGCGGAGCGCCTCGACCGGCCCTTGGTCCACCTCGTCCATGGCCTCGGACCACAGCTTGCCCATGACCGCGACGTTGTGGATCGCCAGCGCGATCACACCCGGGAAGGCACCGAAGCCGACCGCGGCGATGAACATCAGCGCATAGACGGTCTCCGGGACGGCCCGCAGCACCGACATCACCGCGCGACCCAGGAGCCACAGCGGGACGAACCGGTTGGTCGTACGCGAGGAGATGACCGCGAACAGCAGCGCCACCGGAATCGACAGGGTCGTGCCGAGCAGGCCGATCCAGATCGTGAGCAGGCAGTACTCCAGACCGGGCCGGATGGTCTCCGACCAGCGCAGGTCGAGCGGGAAGGCACCGTCCTGATGGATGGTCTTGCCGTTCGGGTAGGTGCGGTCGACCCCGAACAGGAAGTTCCACAGGCCCCGCCAGCCCTCGAGCAGCTCCTTGGGCGAGGTGTTGGTCTGCACCGCGGCGTACCAGTGCACGAGAAGCAGGGCGACCGTGATGGCCGCCCCGACGGCGATGCCGGACGGCCGGAAGCGGGGTGGGATGTCGAGACGTGGTTCCGGAGCCTTGGTCAGGCTGCTCATGCGGGCACCCCCATCTCGGCTGCTTCCAGCGCTTCCACCGCGGGCCGGTAGAGACCGGCCACGGTCTCGTCGGTGACCTCGGCGCTGCTGCTGTCGAAGACGAGCCGGCCGCCGGCCAGCCCGAGGATCCGGTCGGAGAAGCGGCGCGCCAGGTCGGGCTGGTGGAGCACCGCGGCCACGGCGAGACCGTCGTCGTCGGCCAGCGAACGGAGCAGGTTCATCACCTGCTCGGAGGCGGCCGGGTCGAGCGCCGAGACCGGCTCGTCGGCGAGCAGAACCTCGGCTCGCTGGCACAGTGCGCGGGCCACCGCGACCCGCTGCTGCTGGCCGCCGGAGAGGCGACCCGCCTTCTCGCGGGCCCGGTCGGCGAGACCGACCCGGTCCAGGCAGGCCATCGCCTCGGCCTGCACCTCGCGCGGGAAGGCCAGCACGGACCAGGACCGGCTCAGGCCGAGCCGCCCGAGCGCTCCCGCGCAGACGTTGTCGAGCACGCTACGACGGGGAACCAGATGGATCTTCTGGAAGACCATCGCCACCGTCGGCATCGCCTCGCCGGGCTTGGCCGCGACGCCGCCGACGGTGATCGTGCCACCGTCGGGACGCTCCAGACCGACCACACATCGCAGCGAGGTGGACTTGCCGGAGCCGTTGGCTCCGAGGAGGCTGACCACCTCCCCGGAGGCGACCTCGAAGGCCAGGCCGTCCAGGACCGTCTTCTCCCCGAACGCCTTCCTCAGGCCGTCGATACGCAGGGCCGCCCCGGGGAGGTGATCAGCGCCCATCAGAGGTCGTCCGTGGTCAGGTCGAGGGCCTCAGCGAGGTCGGTCACCGGCTGGTAGTCCTCGTCGGTGACCGCCACCAGCGCCGGCTTGCCGGCGGGCGGGGTGAAGTCGAGGTACTCGCCGATCTCCGCGACCGAGTCGGCAGGCAGGTTCAGCAGCGCCTCCTGGACGGCCTTCGACACCTCGGGAGTCATGTTCGGTCCCGCCGCGATCGGGTCGTTCAGGATCGGCTCGGACTTCCAGACCTGGCGGAAGGCGGACTCGTCGAACTGGCCCTCGGCCGTCGCCGAGGCCAGGGTCTGGCTGTTGATCTCGGCGGCGTCGACCTTGCCGTTGACCAGGGCCAGCAGCGCCTCGGTGTGGCCACCGGCGTACTCGGCCTTGACGTCCTTCTCGATCCCGGCGTCGATGAGCGCCTTGCGCGGCACCGCGTCACCGGAGGTGGAGCCGGACTCAGACAGCGCCAGGGTCGTGCCTGCGAGGTCCTCGACGGACTTGATCGGCGAGTCCTTGGGCACCCAGATGCCGCCGGTGTAGGAGGAGACCTTGCCGTCCTCGCCCGCAAAGGAGGCCAGGGGCGTGGCACCGGCCTGCTTCTGGGCGAAGACGTAGCCCAGCGGCCCGAACTGGCCGATGTCGAGCTTGCCGTTCTGCATGGCCAGGATCTCGGCGACGTACGTGTCGGAGATCTGAACCTCGACCTCGCAGCCGAGCTCTTCGCCGAGCGCCTTGCCCAGGGTCTCGTAGACCGGGATCAGGTTCTTGGGGTCCTCGAAGGGCTCGACGCCCATCGTCAGGGTGCCGTCGGGGCAGATCTGGTCGGGACCGACCTCACCGCCCGCGGCGGCCTTGTCGGTCGTCGCCTCGCTGCCGCAGGCGGCCAGGGCGAGGGTCAAGGTGGCCGCGCCGGCGAGGGCGGTGAGGGAGCGCAGGGGGGACATGTTCGGTTTCTCCTGTGGTCAGAACAGCTGGTCGAGGACGGTGGGCGCGAGGCCCAGTGCTGTGGTCATGCCGATGCCCGACGTCACCGAGACGACCCGGAGGCCCGGGAACGGCTCGGTGTCGAGGAAGTCGGTCCGCGGGGAGTCCGCGTAGACCCCTCGCCAGCGACGTCGGACGGTGAGCGGAGCCCCGAGCAGCCGCGCCCCTTCCCGCAGCACCAGCTCGGCGACGTGCTCGTCGTCGAAGGGCAGGTGGGTGCGGTCGTAGTGGTGGGTGTCGCCCAGGACGATCGAGCCGGGTCGGCCATTCGTCCCCGGGCGCTGGGTGAGCATGAGGTTCATGACGACGTCGAGGAGCTCGGGCGCGGTCGCCTCGAGCTGAGTGCGTACGTCGGCGGCCGCCGTGGTCTCGGCGAACCCGCCGTAGCGGAGCATCGAGAGCCCGGTCAGGACCGCCGGCCCGATCTCGACATCAGCCGGAGGCGCGACCTCGAGCATCTGCAGCCGGCAGCGGCGTACGGCTGCCTCCGCGGCGACCTGCGGGAAGAGCCGGTCGATGTCATGGCCGGCGGCGTGGACGACCCGGGCGGAACGGATGGTTCCGCGGCTGGTGCGGACGTCGATCCCACCGGCGGCCGGGTCGATGGCACCGACATGGGTCGCCCAGCCGAACCGGACGCCCTGGGACTCCAGCCACGCGGCGATCGCCGGCAGCGCCTCGCGCGGGTCCACCCTCAGGTCGAGCGGCAGGTGGGCGCCGCCGAGGACCTCCGCGGTGGCCGGCGGGAACAGCTCGCGGGTGGCGTCGGCGTCCAGCAGGCGGGCCTGCTCGGCTCCGCGGACGCCCGCGAACTCCTCGAGGACGGCCATCTCGGCGTCGGTCCGGGCGACGACGACCGTGCCGGTCTCACGGAGACCGAAGCCCGCCTTGGCGGCGAGGGCGAGCCAGTGCTCACCGGCCGTGAGTGCGTAGCCCAGCGCCTGGCCGGACTGGGCGGTGGCGCAGATGTGCCCGAAGTTGCGGATCGAGGCGCCGACGGCGCGCTCGTCACGCTCGATGACATGGACCTTCAGGCCGCGCGCGAGCCCTTCGACGGCATGCGCGAGGCCGACGATCCCGGCACCGACGACGACAAGGTCGGCAGCACCGTCGGGGGTGGTCGTATGAGTTGGCACGGCCCGAACACTTCTGCCCCACAGCAGCCGTGGTCAACAGTCCCGACGAACATGTACATACAAGTTAACCGGTCGTTTTCCTGCGCACCGATTGGTCCGCTGAGCGTTATCCGGGCGTTCACGAAGCGCTTCATCACACTTGTCTGATCAAGTTGTAATCTGCTGTCCATGAGTAGCCCGCTGCATGTCCAGGTCGCCGAGGCCATCCGTGCCCGGATCATCGCCGGCGAGCTGCCGACCGGCGCTCCGATCCCCTCGGAGGCGCAGCTGTGCGAGCAGTTCGGCGCCTCCCGCGGCACGATCCGTACGGCGCTGGCGAGCCTGCGCCGCGAGGGCCTGCTCAGCGGCGGCCAAGGACGTCCTCCGACCGTGCGCGACACCGCCCTCGGGCAGCCCTTCGAGCAGCTGATCTCGTTCAGCGCCTGGGTGCAGCAGATCGGCCACACCGCCGGGCAGCGCACCATCGAGGTCGCCCGGCGCGGCGCCACCGCCGCCGCCGCCGAGGCGCTCGACATCAGTGAGGGCGACCCGGTGGTCGACGTGCTCCGGCTCCGCCTTCTCGACGGTCATCCGGCGATGCTCGAGCGCAGCACCTTCGTCGAGCGCGTCGGGCGGCTGCTCTTCGACTTCGACCCCGACACCGGCTCGCTCTACGGATATCTGACGGCCGCGGGCGTCGACCTGCACGCCGCACGCCACACCATGGACGCGGTCGCGGCCGACGAGACCGACGCCGACCTGCTCGACATCGCGGTGGGCAGCCCGCTCCTGCGCGAGCGCCGCCGGGCGACCGCCGCCGACGGCACTCCGCTGGAGTACGCCGACGACCGCTACCGGCCCGACCGGGTCACGTTCACCATCGACAACACCCGCCCGTCCGCGGCGGGGATCCGCACCGACGTACGCATCCTCAAGGAGATCTCGTGACCGCCTACGACCGTGCCAACCGTCTCGGGCTCCGCTTCGACCTAGCCGCCCTCGACATGGCCGGCACCACCGTCGACGAGGGCGGGCTGGTCTACGACGTGCTCGAGTCGACCGTCGCCGACGCCGCCGGCGAGGCGGTCCCCCACGACCTGCTGCTGCAGTGGAAGGGCACCTCGAAGTGGGAGGCGATCCAGGGGCTGCTGCGCGGGCTCGGCCAGGACCCGACCACCGCCCAGGTCGACAAGATCTTCGACGGCTTCGGCGAGCGTCTCGTCACCGCTTACCGGGAGACCCCGCCTCAGCCGTTCCCGGGCGTACCCGAGATGTTCGCGACGCTGCGCTCGCGAGGGGTCAAGGTCGCGCTGCAGACCGGCTACTCCACAGAGATCGCCGCCGCCATCCTCGACGGCCTCGGCTGGACCGTCGGCCCCGACGCTGACTCGACCGTCGACGCCCTCGTCACCTCCGACCTCGTCGCCGCCAGCCGCCCCGCCCCCTATCTGGTCTTCCATTGCATGGAGGCCACGGGCGTCCAGGACGTACGCCGCGTCCTGGTCGCCGGCGACACCCCCAACGACCTAGGCGCCGGCACGAACGCCGGAGCCGGCTTCGTCGTCGGCGTCGCCACCGGCTCCTTCACCCACGCCCGGCTCGCCACCGAGCCCCACACCCACCTGCTCCCCTCCACCGCCGACCTGCCGACACTCCTGTGAAACGTACGTTCCTTGACTGGACACAAGCCAAGGCAAAGACTGGCTCCATGGCACTGACCAAGAAGCAGAAGACGATCCTGACCACCGGCGCGCTCGTGGCCCAGGCGGCAGTCGCTCCGGTGATCCTTCGCGACCTGCAGACGCGCTCCGACGACGAGATCCGCGGGCCGCGGACCCTGTGGCGGCTGTGGGGCAGCACCAACCTGCTCGGCGCGGCGGTCTACTGGTTCTACGGCCGCAAGCCGGCCGCCGCCTAGGCCCTCGCCACGCCGCGAGGCTCGGTGAGGAGCCGGATCGCGAAGATCAGCTCTTCGACGTCGGCGAACCGGCGCAGGTCGCAGCCGGTGCGCTCGGCGATCCGCTCGAGACGGTGGTAGGCGGTGTTCACGTGGACATGCAGACGCTCGGCGGCCAGCTTGGCGTTGAGGTCGCAGGCGACGTACGCCAGCATGGTCTGGATCATCACGCTGTCACGCGCGAGGTCCTCCTCGACGAACTGGCGCAGCGCCGGGCGCACCAGGCGGCGCGCGGTCGGATCCTCGCGCAGCACCAGGTAGTCGATCGTCGAGATCATCGGCAGGGCCACCACACCGGGATCCGCACCGAGGACGTCGCGAGCGATCGCGGCCTCCGAGTACGCAGCAGGTGCCGCACCCAGGCCGGTGTGCACGGTGCTGGCACCCACGGCCAGCTCGAACCCCTCCCGGGCGAGCTGGCGGTAGATGCGCCTCAGGTCGGGCACGATCGTCCTGACGTCATCGGTCGCGACGGGCAGGATCCCGACGAGCTGCTCCTGGCGGATCACCGTGACCCCCTCCCGCGCCGAGCCCAGCACGGTGCGGACGTGCCGCAGCGCCTCCCGCAGGCTCCGTCCCGGGCGTAGCGGTCGCACCGGCACTGCAACGAGGACGACGATCCGGTCGTCGGGTTCGAGCCCGCACCGGCGGGCCACCTCGAGCATCGGGCCAGGCCGGGCCCCGCGCCCGGCGAGCAGGTCCTCGACCAGGTCTCGGCGGATCCGGTCACCCTCGGCGAGCTCGACCTGGTGGGCGGCGAGGTAGGCCTCGGCCGCGACCGTGCTGCCGACCTCGATCACCTGCATCACGTGCGAGGCCACCGGGAGCGCCGCGCGGCTGGTCTCCGGGTCGGCGGCAGCGATCTCGACGATGCGCTCCCACAGCGCCACCTGGCCGATACGGAAGGCCTGCAGGAAGTCGGCGAGCGCGACCCCCTGGCGAACCCGGCGGGTCGCCTGGTCCACGGTGAACTGGAAGTCCTCGCGTACGGCCGCCCGTCCCTCCTCCAGCGTGGTGAGCACCGCCAGGAAGACCGCCTCGGCATGGTCGCCGACCTCCTTGCGCAGCTCGGGATCGGGGCTGACGGCGTAGGCCGGCACCTGGTCCCAGTTGTGCTTGAGGAACATCTCCACGGTGTGCGGGAGGTCCTCCCTGATGCCCGCGACGATGCGTTTGATCGGCTCCATGCTCATCGCGCTCCCTCGGTGTTTCGCTGGCGGTTGCGGCGTCAACCAGATCAACGCGCGAGTGTGGCGACAGTCACGCTCCAACCGGTTTGTGATCTGTCTCCATCCGCGTTGTCGCGCCCTCACACATTTCCCGACGCGCCCTTCCCAACCGAGATCTGGCTGGTGAATGGTGCTATGTGTCGGGGGTCACAAAACTCGGACCCTGCCCACGCCAGGAGTGATTACACATGGGGACGCACAACCCGGAAGGCCCTGCTCGGGTCTCCAGACGATCGTTCGTCGGATACGTCATCGGCGGCACCACGCTGATCGCAGCCGCAGACCTGGGCCTGGCTCCATCGGCCGCCCATGCCGCACCGATCCCGTCGGTGCCACAGGTCCCCGAGGTCTATGACCTCAACGACTTCCTCACCCACTGCGCGATGCCGACCTCGAACCTGATCGCGATCGAGGTCGACGAGAAGGGGCACGCCCACTTCGCACTCCCGCGGATGGAGGTCGGCCAGGGCATCACCACGGCCGTGGCCATGCTGATCGCCGAGGAGCTCGAGCTTCCGGTCGACCACGTGCACGTCACCCTGGCGCCGGCCCGTCCTGAGCTGCTCTTCAACCAGCTGACCGGCGGCTCCAACACCATCATCTCGATGTACACCCCGGTCCGCGTGGCCGCCGCCATCGCCCGCAAGGCGCTGCTCGAGGCGGCCGCGATCCTGCTCGGGGGCGCGGTGACTCAGCTGATCTCCAAGGACGGCGTGATCAGCCTCCCGGACGGGTCCTCGGTGACGTACGGCCAGGCGGCCGCCAAGGCGGCGCAGCCGACGACCGAGAAGGTCGAGGTCGAGCTGAAGGAGACCTCGGATCACCAGATCGTCGGCAAGCCCCATCGCCGCGTCGACGCGCGCGCCGCTGTCACGGGCAAGAAGAAGTTCGCGATGGACCTCGACGTCCCCAACGCGCTGCCCACGATGGTCTGTCGCGCCCCCGAGCTCAACGGCACGCCGGACTCGATCAACAACAAGGGCGACGTCGAGACGATGCCCGGCGTCACCCACGTCGCGATCATCCCCACCGGTGTCGCGGTCCGAGCCAAGACCTTCGGTCAGTGCATCGACGCCGTACGCGCGCTGGACGTGACCTGGAACTCCGGCACCGTGACCACGAAGTCGGCCAAGCACATCAAGGCAGAGCTCAAGGCCGGGCAGATCCCGCTGGCGGTTCCGAAGATCGGGGCGACCTCGGTCGACGGCGAGTTCACCTTCCACTTCCGCAGCGGCTCGGCCCTCGAGCCCAACTGCGCCGTCGCCGACGTACGCGAAGGCAAGGCCACCGTCTGGGGAGGCCTGAAGTCGCCGATCGACGCCCAGGGCAGGATCGCCAAGGCGCTCGGGCTCCCGCAGAACAGCGTGACGGTCAACGTGGTCCAGGGCGGCGGCTCCTTCGGGCGCAAGCTGTTCAGCGACGCCGCCGTCGAGGCCGCCCACGCGTCCAAGGCGTTCGGCGCGCCGGTCAAGCTGATGTGGCACCGCGCCGACGAGCCGCGTCAGGGCCGGGTGCACCCGATGGCGGTCTCGCAGATCCGGGCGACCGTGCTGGCCGGAAGCATCCTCACCTTCGAGCAGCGCCACGCCAGCGTCGCTTGTGACTTCACCCATGGGCTCGGGGAGCGGCTGACCGCCGAGGCGGCCGCGCTGCCGACCGGTCTGTCGAACCTGACCTTCTCGGAGTCGATCTTCCTGCTCGCCACCGAGCTGCCCTACAACTTCGGTGTCGTCACCCAGCTGCTCAACGAGCCGAAGCCCGCGGTCGACCGGTTCAACACCAGCTCGGTACGCAACATCTACTCCCCCGACGTCGCCACGGCCAGCGAGCTGATGGTCGACCAGCTCGCCAAGAAGCTGAAGCAGGACCCGGTCGCCTTCCGGCGCAGGTACCTCAAGAGCGACACCGTCAAGCGGGTGCTCGACCGTGCCGCCGAGATCGGCGACTGGGGCCGCTCGATGCCCGCCGGCACGGCGCAGGGCATCGCCATCCACAAGGAGTACAAGGGCGCCACCGCCGTCCTCGTCGAGATCGACTGCCGCCCCGAGACGGTCAACCGCGAGGTACGCGACGCCGTCACCGGACCGCGGATCACCAAGGCCGTCGTGGTCGCCGACGTCGGCCTGGTGATCAACCCGGCAGGGGTCAAGGCCCAGATGATGGGTGGCTTCTCCGACGGAATGTGCCAGGCGCTGACCTACAGCAACCACCTGGTCGACGGTCACTTCCTCGAGGCCAGCTGGGACAACTCGGCCTACACCCGTCAGTGGAACGTGCCGTTCGAGTTCGAGTGCGAGGTCATCGAGTCGCACGGCAGCCAGCCGGGCGGTGTCGGCGAGGCCGGTGTGGCCGCCTCGATGGCCGCGGTCGCCTGTGCCTACACCCGGGCCACCGGCACGATGCCGACCGAGTTCCCGATCAACTTCCACGAGCCGCTCCACTTCGAGCCCAAGTCCTTCATCCCGTCCGTTCCCGAGTCGCCGACCGACGGCCTCGCCTACACGTTCTGAGGTCTTCGATGCCTTCTCACACCTTCCAGCTCAACGGCGAGACCGTCACCGTCGACGTCGAGGACGACGTACGCATCCTGTGGGTGCTGCGCGATGTCCTCGGCGTCACCGGCCCGAAGTACGGCTGCGGCATCAACGTCTGCAAGGCCTGTACGTCGCACATCAACGGCAAGGCGTTCAACCCGTGCTCGGTGCGCGTCGCTGACATCGGCGCCGACGACGAGATCACCACCATCGAGGGGCTTGCCGACACCGCGCCGGGCGACGGCCTGCACCCGATGCAGGAGGCCTGGCTCGAGCACGACGTCGCCCAGTGCGGCTACTGCCAGCCCGGCCAGATCATGACCGCGGTCGCCCTCGTCAACAAGGTCCGCAAGGAGGGCCGCGCCATCACCGAGGCCGACCTCGACACGATCCGCAACGTCTGCCGCTGCGGGACGTACTCCCGGATCCGGGAGGCCATCAAGACCGGACAGGACGCGATGGCCCGGGGGCTCTAGCCACGATCGCTCTCCTGTCAGTCTCCGGAGAGCTCCTGCTCGATCCGCTCGACCTTCGCGGTGAGCTGGCCGGTGTAGCCGGGCCGGATGTCGGCCTTGAGCACCAGCCCGACCCGCGGGGAGACGGCGGCGACCGCGTCGACGCACTGCTTGATGACACCCATGACCTCGTCCCACTCACCTTCCAGGTTGGTGAACATGGCGTTGGTCTCGTTGGGCAGTCCGGACTCGCGGACGATGCGGATCGCCTCCGCGACGGACGCGGCCACCGAGCCGTCGGGGTCGTCGGTGGTCGTGGGGGCGATCGAGAAGGCGACGAGCATGTCGAAACACTATCCAAACGTTTCGGCGGCCCGCATATAGTGGCGCCGCCGGGGGCCGAAGGTGCACCGCCGGCGGGAAGGAACCGATGAGTGAGGGACTCGACCGGCTCGCTGCCACGCTGGGCGTGCCGGCCACGCGGCTCGCGCCGCTGGAGGCGTACGACGACCAGCAGCTGGGCCGGTTCGACGATCTGGTCCAGAGCGCGATGACCGCGGAGGACAAGGCGTTCGACGCCTCCCTCGATGAGGCGCTGAAGCTGGTGCCGAAGATGCTGCGCGGAGTCGTCCAGAAGATGCTCGGAGGTAGCAGATGACTGCCCTGACCAGCGCACTGGAGATCACCAAGCTCGCCCACGAGATGCACGTGGACGAGGCCGAACTCGCGTTCCTCGCCACCACCTCCCCCGATGACCTCCGCGATCTGCGCGGGATCGTCTCGCACGCGATGTTCAGCCGTCACGAGTCCCGGGTGAAGGGGCTGGCCGCGGTCAGCAAGAAGCTCCCCGCGGCCGTCACCGCCAAGATCACCGAGATCGCGATGGGCCCCATGCTCAGCGCCCGGGTCGCGGCTGTGATGGACCCGGCCGACGCGGCGAAGCTGGCCGGCCACCTGAAGCCCGAGTTCCTCGCCGAGCTCTCCGTACACCTCGACCCGAGCCGGGTCGGGGCGATCATCGCGAAGCTCGACCGGGCCCTCGTCGTCGACGTCGGCCGCCGCCTCCTCGCCGACGGTCACGTCCTGACCCTGGCCAGGTTCACCGGCGTCGTCGGCGCCGAGACCTCGCTGCAGGTCATGGACGGCGCCACCGGCCCCGAGATCCTCCAGGTGGCGCTCTTCCTCGACGACACCTCCGTGCTCGACCCGATCCTCGCCGGCCTCTCCGACGAGACCCTGGCCGAGGTGGTCGCCGCCACCGGCGACCATGGCGAGGCGGCCGACGCGCTCCTGGCCACCCTCAGCGAGGACAGCCGCGCCAGGATCGCCTCGCTGACCTGAGGCCGAAGCGTCACCCCGGTCGACCGAGACGTCACTCGCGTCGGCCGAGACGGCACACCGCTGCCACCTCGGCCGACGTACGTGACGCTTCGGCCGACCTGACTGACGCCTCGGCAGGGTGCGGAACGGCCCGCCACCCACTTGGGGTGACGGGCCGTTCGTCAGGTCAGGCTCAGGCGTTGACCAGGCTGCGCAGGACGTACTGCAGGATGCCGCCGTTGCGGTAGTAGTTGGCCTCACCGGGGGTGTCGATGCGGACGACCGCGTCGAACTCGACGCCCGTGTCGGTGGTGACCTTGACCGTCTTCGGGGTGACACCCTCGTTGAGCGCGGTGATGCCGGAGATCGAGAAGGTCTCCTCGCCGGTCAGGCCGAGGCTCTCGGCGTTCTCGCCCTTGGGGAACTGCAGCGGGATGACGCCCATGCCGATGAGGTTGGAGCGGTGGATGCGCTCGAACGACTCGGTGATGACCGCCTTGACGCCCAGCAGCGAGGTGCCCTTGGCGGCCCAGTCGCGCGAGGAGCCGGAACCGTACTCCTTGCCGCCGAGGACGACCAGCGGGGTGCCGGCCGCAGCGTAGTTCTGCGCCGCGTCGTAGATGAAGCTGACCGGAGCGTCGGGCTGGGTGAAGTCGCGGGTGTAGCCACCCTCGGTGCCCGGGGCGACCTGGTTCTTGATCCGGATGTTGGCAAAGGTGCCGCGGATCATGATCTCGTGGTTGCCTCGGCGCGAGCCGTAGGAGTTGAAGTCCCGCTGCTCGACGCCGTGCTCGATGAGGTACTTGCCGGCGGGCGAGTCCTTCTTGATGTTGCCCGCGGGGCTGATGTGGTCGGTGGTGACCGAGTCGCCCAGCTTCAGCAGCACCCGAGCACCCTCGATGTCGGTGACCGGGGCCGGGGCCTTGGCCATGCCATCGAAGTAGGGCGCCTTGCGGACGTAGGTCGAGTCCTCGTCCCAGGTGAAGGTGTCACCGGTCGGGGTCGGCAGGTTCTGCCAGCGCTCGTCGCCCGCGAAGACGTCGGCGTAGTCCTTGGTGAACATGTCGGAGGAGATCGCGGTGGCGATGGTCTCCTCGACCTCGGCCGGGGTGGGCCAGATGTCCTTGAGGAAGACATCGTTCCCGTCCTGGTCCTGGCCGAGGGGGTCCTCGAACAGGTTGACGTTCATGTTGCCGGCCAGGGCGTAGGCGATGACCAGCGGCGGCGACGCGAGGTAGTTCATCTTCACGTCGGGGTTGATGCGACCCTCGAAGTTGCGGTTGCCGGAGAGGACCGAGACGACGGCGAGGTCGTGCTCGTTCACCGCGGCCGAGACCTCGGGGATGATCGGGCCCGAGTTGCCGATGCAGGTCACGCAGCCGTAGCCGACCAGGTTGAAGCCGACCTTCTCCAGGTAGGGCGTGAGGCCCGACTTGTCGTAGTAGTCGGTGACGACCTTCGAGCCCGGCGCGAGGGTGGTCTTGACCCACGGCTTGCGGGTCAGGCCCTTCTCGACGGCCTTCTTGGCCAGCAGCGCCGCGCCGATCATGACCGACGGGTTGGACGTGTTGGTGCAGGAGGTGATCGAGGCGATCGTGACCGCGCCGTTCTCCAGGTCGAACTGCTGACCGTCGGCCAGGGTGACCGGGATCTTCGCGTCGGTCGCCTTGGAGGTGTACGTCGGCAGGTGACCCTCGAAGGAGGTCTTGGCGTCGGTGAGCGAGACGCGGTCCTGCGGGCGCTTCGGGCCGGCGATCGAGGGCACGACCGTGGAGAGGTCGAGCTCGAGCTTCTCCGAGAAGCGCGGCTCGGCGGCCGGGTCGTGCCAGAGGCCCTGCTCCTTGGCGTACTTCTCCACCAGCGCCAGCTGCTCCTCGGAGCGGCCGGTGAGCTTGAGGTAGTTGATGGTCTCCTCGTCGACCGGGAAGATCGCGATGGTGGAGCCGAACTCGGGGCTCATGTTGCCGATGGTGGCGCGGTTGGCCAGCGGCAGCGCCGTGACGCCGTCGCCGTAGAACTCGACGAACTTGCCGACAACACCGTGCTTGCGCAGCATCTCGGTGATGGTGAGCACCAGGTCGGTGGCGGTCGAGCCCTCGGGCAGGTCGCCGTTGAGCTTGAAGCCGACCACGCGCGGGATCAGCATGGAGACCGGCTGGCCGAGCAGCGCGGCCTCGGCCTCGATGCCGCCGACGCCGAAGCCGAGGACGCCCAGGCCGTTGACCATGGTGGTGTGGGAATCGGTGCCGACGCAGGTGTCGGGGTAGGCCTGCAGCTCGCCGTCGACCTCACGGGTGAAGACGGTGCGGGCCAGGTGCTCGATGTTGACCTGGTGGACGATGCCGGTGCCCGGCGGGACGACCTTGAAGTCCTCGAACGCGGTCTGGCCCCAGCGCAGGAACTGGTAGCGCTCGCGGTTGCGCTCGTACTCGATCTCGACGTTGCGCTCGAAGGCCTCGGGGGTGCCGAAGACCTCGGCGATCACGGAGTGGTCGATGACCATCTCGGCGGGCGAGAGCGGGTTGATCTTGGTCGGGTCGCCACCGAGCTCGGCCGCAGCCTCGCGCAGGGTGGCCAGGTCGACGATGCAGGGCACGCCGGTGAAGTCCTGCATGATCACGCGCGCCGGCGTGTACTGGATCTCCTTGTCGGGCTCGGCGGTCTCGTCCCAGCCCGCCAGCGCCTTGATGTCGTCGGCGGTGATGTTCGCGCCGTCCTCGGTGCGCAGGAGGTTCTCCAGCAGCACCTTCAACGAGAAGGGCAGCGACGCGACGTCGAGGCCCTCACCCTTGACCGCATCCAGGCGGAAGATCTCGTAGGACTTACCGTCCACGTCCAGGGTGCTCTTGGCACCGAAGCTGTCCTTGCTGGCCAACGCGTTCATCTCCTTGCTCGCGTCCACAGTGACGTACGAATTCAAGTCTTTGAGGCCCATCCTGCCCCGGCTACCTACGCCGGGAAAACAAAGGCTCACCTAACCTTTTACGACGGCCGTGCCGTCGATCTCTTGATATCAAGATACATGATGTCGAACGACATTTCGAATCACCCCCGGCGCGCCGTGTTGTGACCACCGCCGCTGACAGCGATCCTCGGATGCTCCATGATTGGTCCGACCGGATCTCGGCGGGCCGCTACTCGTCGGGCACTAGTGATGCGAGGAGAGCCTTGAGCACCCTGATCGCCGTCGTGGCGCTGGTGATCGCCGTGGCCGCCGCCGCTGTCGCCTGGCGCCTGCGTCGCGCCAACAAGGCGCTGCGTGCCGAGACCATCGGTCTGCTGTGGCGGCTGGAGCAGGCCGATATCTCGGCCCCCCGCACCGCCTACGCCGAGCTCCCGCCCGAGGACCGGCTGCTGAGCATTCGCATCCTCAACCCGCTCGAGCTGGCCTCGGCCCAGACCAAGGCGGCCACGATGCTGCACAGGGTACGTCCGGCGCTGCTCTCCAAGATGGTCTACGACCAGGCCGCGGAGTCGCTGCGTGAGCGGCTCGCCGACGAGGGCGTGGTGGCGGAGGTCAGGGTCCATGCTGGTCGCTAGCCTCGCGCTGCTCGGTGTGCTCGGCGCCGGCGTCGCGGTCGCTCTCGCCTTCCTGGAGCAGCGTCGCCTGGAGCAGGCCCTGGAGGACGTACGCCTCGCAGACCTGAAGGCGCGCACCTCCCTCGCCGAGGCCGAACGTGCCGCCAACTGGCTCAGTCCCATCACCGACCAGATCACCGCACCGTTCGCGGAGGCGACCCGGTCGGTGGCCGGCGCACTGGCTCGGGTGGTGCCCTACTCCGGGCGCCGTACGCCGCGCGTGCTCAACGCTATGCCGGCCACCACGACCGGTGAGCTGCTCGGCACGCTCGGCCCGCACCTGGACGAGGCCGTCCTGGACCGCCGGCAGCTGATCACCGACCTCTCCGAGGACCCGACGATGGCGATGCAGATCATCACCGACGACGCCAGTCGCTAGTCCAGCGTCTTCAGCCGCTCACCGAGGCGGGTCCGCTCGTCGTCGGTGAGCGGCACCTCGAGCTCTTCGACGTAAGCCATCACGTCGTCGAGACCGATCTCGCGGTGTTCGGTCTCCTCGCCCTCACGACGGATGGTGACGGTGTTGTGGGTGAGGCTGATGTGTCGGTCGTCGAGCAGCTTGGTCACGATCATCCGGTGACGGAAGTGCACCGTCGGGTGGGTGCTGGTGTAGTGGTGGCCGAGGGCGACGTCGCTGGGCACGACCAGCGCCTCGTCGTGGGTGTGCATGAGGTCCCAGCCGTCGTCCTTGGCCCGCTCCAGCGCCCAGCCGTGCTCGCTCCACCGCACCCGGTGGGTGATGCCCCGGACGTCGTCGACCGCGCCGTCGACCAGCGGAATCGGGCGCCAGACGCTCAGCCCGAACCCGGGATCTGCCAGCAGCCGCTCCCCGTCGAGCCGGTGTCCTGAGCTTGTCGAAGGGTCGACGACGACCACCAGATGCGTACGTCCTGCCGCGGTCGGCTCGGGGCCCACCCGCGCCAGCCGCCGCTCGACGGCGAAGCCCAGCCGCTCCAGCACCGCCGCGAACAGGGTGCCGTGCTCGAAGCAGTAGCCACCTCTCCCCCGCCCCACGAACTTTCCCTGCACGTCGGGCAGATCGACGCCGGGATGCTGGTCGAGCAGCACGTCGATGTTGTCGAAGGTGAAGGTGCGCAGGTGGGCGTCGTAGATCTCCTCCAGCGCCTCCCGCGACGGGCCGGGTGGCTCTGTGACCCCGATCCGCTCCAAGTACGCCGTCAGGTCGATCCGGTCGGTCCCCCACAGGTCATCGCTCACAGGATGAATCTGTACCGGCAACTCGCCATACCCGCAACGGACTATGTGTCGGCGCGCACCGAACCCGCGTCACCGACATGCGCGCTCGGCGGCACCCCGTACTGGCGCTTGTACTCCCGGCTGAACTGCGAGGCGCTCTGATACCCGACCGCGTGTGCGACTCCGGTGACGTCGCCGGCCCGCCCCGCGAGGATCACCCGCGCCTCGTGCAGGCGCAGCTGCTTCTGGAACCGGATGGGGCTCATGCCCGTCACCGTGCGGAAGGTGCGATGGAAAGCCGACTCGCTCATCCCCGCCATCCGCGCGAGCTCCGCGACCGAGACCGGGTCGGCGGGGTTGTCCCGGATCCAGCGAACCGCCCTGCCGACGTCGTGGAGGCGGCTGTCTGCCAGACCGAGCTGCCGCACAGTGGCGCCCTGCTCGCCCGTCATCAGCCGCCACAGGATCTCCCGCTCGACCAGCGGGGCCAGCACCTGGATGTCCCGGGGGCGGTCCAACAGCCGCAGCATGCGGACCGCGGCGTCGATCAGATCCTCGTCGGCCGAGCTCACAGCGAGCGCGGGCGCGGCCTCGCCGGAGCGGCGCCAGATCGGCTCGGCCGCAGAATCGAGCAACAGCTCTGCGATCACCGATGACCGCAACCGCAGGCCGAAGCCGAGCGCGGGGTGCTGCACGCTCGCCTCCGTGTAATGACCTCTCACCGGGAGGTCCAAGGAGGTCACCAGGAACTCACCGGGGCCGTACTCATGGACGCGGTCGCCGACAGAGAGAGTCTTGCGACCCTGAGCGATCAGGGCGAAAACCGTGCCGGAGAGAGACACCGCCGCCGGATCACCGGGACCGGTCACCATCGACAGCAGAACGCCCTCCGCGGCGGTGCTCGTCCCCCGCCGGGCGTGCCGGGCGATCAGGCTCCGCAACTGCTCCATCGACATGTGGACAGTGAACCAGGTGACATGCTGGTTCGTGCCAAACCAAGCAGGATCAGGCAAGAGAGGAGGAGGATCCGTCTACCTCTGAAGCGCTCCGGACGGTTGGCTGGATGACAACTCATCCAACCGACCAGAGAGACCGACCACATGTCTGCATCATCAACGCCCACCGTCCCCGTCGCCGTGGTCACCGGAGCCAGCTCCGGGATCGGACGTGGCGCCGCCGTCCAGCTCGCCCGTCGTGGCACCGGAGTCGTCATCACGTACAACCGCAATCCCGACGGAGCACGCCAGGTCGTCGACGAGATCACCGAGCTCGGCGGTGTCGCCGTCGCACTCCCGCTGGACATCGTCCGGCCCGAGTCCTTCCCCGCGTTCCGTGACCAGGTCAGCGAGGCGCTGTCCGAGCGCTGGCACACCGATCGCCTCACCGCGCTCGTCAACAACGCCGGCGTCGGCGGGGTTCCGTTGATGTTCTCCGACACCACCGAGAAGCAGTTCGACGCCTTCATGCAGGTCAACCTTCGTGGTCCCTACTTCCTCACCCAGTCGCTTCTGCCGCTGCTCGCGGACGGCGGGGCAGTCGTCAACGTCACCAGCAACGCCACCGGGGCCGGGCTCACACCGGGCTACTCGGCGTACGCGATCTCGAAGGGTGGCATGGCGACGCTGACCCGCTATCTCGCCAAGGAGCTCAGCCCGCGCGGGATCCGGGTCAACGCCGTCTCCCCCGGCGTCACCCGCACCCGGCTCGGCGATGACGCGTTCGCCAAGCATCCCGAGATGATCCCCGCGATCGCCGAACAGACGGCGCTCGGCCGGATCGGCGAGCCCGAGGACGTCGGGCTGATGATCGCAGCGCTGGCCTCCGAGGAGGGACGGTGGGTGACCGCCCAGGAGATCGAGGTCTCCGGCGGCTACAACTTCTGACCGGCCCGCCCGCGATCCTAGGCCTGGCCCGCGTCGTGCACGACGATCGCGACCTGCACCCGGTTGACGACGTCGAGCTTGGCGAAGAGGCGAGACACGTGCGCCTTCACGGTCGCCTCGCTCATGAACAACGACGCTGCAACCTCCGCGTTGGACGCGCCAGAGCCGACCGCGAGCGCCACCTCACGCTCGCGATCGGACAGCGCGGCCAGTCGGTCCGCGGCAGACCTGCGCCGGTCCGAGGCCTGGGCGTCACCGACGTGCGACAGCAGTGTGCGGGTGACTGACGGCGAGAGCATCGCCTCGCCCGAGGCGACCAGCCGTATCGCCGCCACGATCTCGGCCGGTGGGGTGTCCTTGAGCAGGAACCCGCCTGCGCCTGCGCGCAGTGCGCTCATCACCTGCTCGTCCGCCTGGAAGGTGGTCAGCACGATCACCTGAGGCGGTGGGTGCAGCTGGCGCAACGCAGCGGTGGCGGTGATGCCGTCCATCTCCGGCATCCGGATGTCCATCAGTACGACGTCGGGCCGGTGCTGGCGGACCGCAGCAACCGCGCGGACGCCGTCTGACGCCTCGCCGACCACCTCCAGGTCCGCGGCCGAGGACAGGATCGTTCGTAGCCCGGCTCGTACCAAGGCGTCGTCGTCGACCAGCAGAACTCGCATCCTCACCACCGCAGCTCGGCGTCGACCACGAAGTCGCCTGACCCGTCCGGCCCGTGCACGAGCGTGCCGCCGGCGAGGGTCACCCGCTCCTGGAGCCCGAGGAGCCCGGCACCGGAACCCGGAAGCGCCGGCCGGGCATGCGCATGAACGGGCAGCGGGTTGCTGACGCTGACGTGCAGCCCGCTGCCTGCCGCACCACGGACACGCACCCGCGCCGCGGTGCCGCGGGCGTGCTTTCCGATGTTGGTCAGGGCTTCCTGGACGATGCGATAGGCATCTCGACCCAGCGCGCTGGGCGCGGTGTCGACTCGGTCGACCCGCATCTCGAAGTCGATCTTCGCACCGGTCTGCCGAGTCTCCTCGACCAGGCGAGGGATGTCCGTCAGGGTGGGCTGCGGTGCGGCTGCGGCGACCTCGTGCCCGGGCTCCGCGCGCAGCACCCCGACGACGCCGCGTAGCTCCTCCAGAGCCTGGCGGGCCGTCGAGCGCAGCAGCACGGCAGTCTCCCGCACCTTCTCCGTCGGCAGATCGGGCCGGACTTCCAGGCCGCCTGCGTGCAAGGCGATCAGCGAGATCCGGTGCGCGAGCACGTCGTGCATCTCGCGGGCGATCCGGGTTCGTTCGGCCATACGTGCGTTCTCGCTACGCACGAACTGGTCGGCCTCCGCACGCAGCGCGCGCTCGCGCAATGTGTGCAGGAGCTGACGGCGGGCACGGACGAACATCCCCCAAGCGGTGGCCGCGAGCACCATCGCGAGGGCCAGGAGCAACACCGTCGGTGCGTCGGTCCGTCCGCTGTAGATCGCATAGCCGATGGCCTGCGGGATCCACAAGACCGCGACCAGGAGCACCTGCCGGACGCTGCGGTGCACCGCCAGGGAGGAGAGCGCGAGGAGGCCGGCGATGGTCGCGGCCGCCGAGAACACACCCAGCACGACACAGAGGAGCGCGACACCGAGAGGCCAGCGGCGTCGCCACCACAACGCGAGGCAGCAGATGGTCCCGCACACGGCGTCGATGATCAGCTGGGAGCCGGTCAGCGGATGGACGGTGTCTTGCACCCCTTGGATCAGGATGAGTACGCCGAACGTGACCGCGACGAGGAACCCGACGGTGTCGACGACCCAGTCGCGCACCGTGCGGGGGCCAACCCTGTCCAGCAGCGCTGGATCGAACTGTGCCACCGGTGACGGCGGCATCAGCTGCTTGGCCCAGATCATTCGTGGCCTGACATGACCTCAGCATACGCGGCCCGTTCGCGCCCGTGACACCAACGAAGGTCGACGTGACCCCGCGACGAAAGACGCCGTTCGCTCGGCTTCGCGAGGTCATTTCGGAGGGGCGGTTCTAGTCCGTCGCCCGATGTGCGAAGACCCGTCCAGAGGCCACGCTTGCCGACATGATCACAACAACCGCTCTCACGAAGAGCTACCGAAATGCCCCGGTCGTACGTGATGTCTCTCTTCACTGCGAACCCGGCACCATCACCGGCTTCCTAGGCCCCAACGGCGCGGGAAAGTCCACCACCATGAGGATGCTCGTCGGTCTGGCTCGACCCGACCACGGGACGTCCTTGATCGCCGGTCGCCCCTTCGTCGAGCTGCCCAACCCCACGCGAGTGGTCGGGACGTTGCTCGACCCTTCGGCGATGCACGCGGGCCGCACCGGTCGGGCGACGCTGACCATCGCCGCGCGAATGGCTGGTGTGTCGACCGATCGGGTCGACGAGCTGCTGGACCGCGTCGGACTGACAGATGCCGCCGACCGACGAGTGGGCGGCTACTCCCTCGGCATGCGGCAGCGCCTGGGGATCGCCCAGACGCTCGTCGGCGACCCGCAGGTGCTGATCCTGGACGAGCCGGCGAACGGGCTCGACCCCGAAGGCATCGCCTGGATGCGTCGGCTGCTGCGCGACTTCGCCGACCGTGGTGGCACCGTCCTGCTTTCCAGTCACCTGCTGCACGAGGTGCAGGCGACCGCCGACCATCTCGTCGTCATCTCCCAGGGCGCGGTGGTCGCGTCCGGCCCGATGGACGAGCTGCTGGCCAGCTCGAGCCTGTTGGCACGCACGCCCGACCCGGACGCACTCGCCGCCGCCCTCCGCGCCGCCGGTGTGGACTACGTCGCCGGCCCGGACCAGACGTTCGTCGTCGACATGGTCGGCGGTGCCGTGACCACAGAGAAGGTGGCTCGCATCGCGTTCGAGAAGCAGGTGCTTCTCACCGAGCTGCGCCACTCCGACGCGGGCGGTCTCGAACAGCTCTTCTTCTCACTCACCGCCGCGGACGCGGCACCAACCCAGGAGGCAGCAGCATGACCACCACGATGACTCGCCCAGTCGGCACCGCCGACTCCACGTCCCCGGACGTGATGTTCCCCGCCATCCCGTTCAGCCGTCTGCTCCGCGTCGAATGGGGCAAGGCGACCGACACCCGAGCCTCGCGGTGGTTGCTCACCGCGGTCGCGTTGTCGACAGTCGGCCTCATGCTGGTGCCGCTCGTGTCCCCGTCGAGCATCGAGCAGTCCTACACGAGCTACCTCGGATTCGCCGCGGTCGCCCTGAGCATCCTGCTGCCTGTGGTGGCGATCCTGACCCTGACGAGCGAGTGGAGCCAGCGCACCAACCTCACGACGTTCACCCAGGAGCCGCGGCGCATGCGGGTCGTCATCGCCAAGATCGTGGTCTCCCTGATGCTGGGTGTCGGTGCGGCGGTGTTCGGCGCGCTGGTCACCGCTGTGGGTCTCGGTGTTGCCGCAGCGTCAGGTCGGACGCTGGAGGCCGACCTCAGCATCGGCCTCGTGGTGGCCTTCCTGGCGTACGTGCTGCTCAACATCATGACGGGCGTGGCGCTCGGCGCGCTGGTGCACAACTCGGCGGCCGCGATCGTCGCCTCCTTCGTGCTGCCCATCGGGTTCGCGCTTCTGGGCACGGCATCGCAGATTGTGGCCAACTGGCTTGACTACTCGACCGCCTTCACCTGGCTGCTCAACGGCCATTGGTCCGGTCACACCGCGCAGATCCTCGTCGCCGTGGCCCTGTGGGTGGCGGCGCCGCTGGCTGTCGGCCTCGTCCGCACGGTGCGTCGCGAGATCAACTGACGCACGAGCTCCCGCCCCAAGCTGCACGCAGCCGTCAGGTCACCACCACCAGCGGCTGCGTGGCTGTGCGGACAGCCCGATCGTGTGCACACACCCATGCCCGACCGCCCACGTAGGCGTTAGACGTTTCCCGCCGCGGTCTCGTCTGGGGCCGGTTTCTGCTTCTGCACCTCATGCGGCAGATCTCTGGTGAAGGCCAGTGAGAGCAGGGCAAGGAATGCCGCGGCGAGCAGCCCGGTCTTGAGCGCTTGCAGCTGTGCGGACTCGTAGCCCTCGACGAGCGCCTCGGTGGTCGGCTCGTCCAGCCCAGCCTCCTGGGCAGCTGCTCCGATCTGGTCGGCGGACACGAAGTCGATTCCGGACCCGACAGCCACACCGACCTGCTCGGAGACCGCGCTGCTGATCCGCTCATCGGAAGAGATGTTCGATACGAAAGCGGTGGTGAGCCCCGACAGCACGATCGCCCCCAGCAGGGCCACGCCCAGTGACGAGCCGAGCTGCTGGCCGGTGAACTGCAGCCCGCCGGCCTCTCCCCGACCCGACGCGTCGACCGAGGACTGCACGACGTTGCCGAGCTGCGATGCGATCAGACCCATCCCCACGCCGAGCACCGCCATCGACAAGGCGAAGCTCGAGTTGTCCAGCTCCGGCTCGATGGTGGCCAAGAGCAGCACGGCAGCGACCATGCTGGTCGCCAGACCGGCCCGCACGATCGACCGGATGGGGAAGCGGCGCGACAGCCGTGACCCGGCTGCCGAGGCGAGGAACATCGTGATGGAGACGGGCAGCATCCTGAGGCCCGTATCCAGGGCATCGAGCCCGATCACCAGCTGCAGATACAACGGGATCGTGAAGAAGACGCCCATCAGGATCAGGTTCTGGCTGAACAGGCCGACCAGGCCGGAGCGGAGCGGGGCGATCTTCAGCAGCGCGAGGTGCACCAGCGGGTCGCGTCCACCACTCTCTCGGCGAGCCTGCCACGCCTTGAAGCCCCACAACAGGACCGCGCCGAAGCCGATCACGAAAACCGTCAGCGAGAAGCCGAACGGCGTCACCGGGGAGTCGTCTGTCGGCTTGACCCACCCCCAGGTGCTCGACTGCAGCACCCCGAGCACGACCAGACCGAGGCCTGTGGCAGACAGCACGGTGCCGACGATGTCGAGTCTCGGTGCCGGTCCGGTCCTCACCGCGTCGGCGACCTTCGGGGTCATCACCAGGATGAGGGCCACCAACAGCACCTCACCGGCGAAGATGATCCGCCACGAGTACTCGGTGGTCGCCCAACCGCCCAGGATCGGCCCCACGGCGATCCCGGCACCGGCGACCCCGCCGATCACGGCGTAGGCCGCCTTCCGCGAGGCGCCCTCGAAGTTGCCTGCAATCAGCGCCACCATCGCCGGAAGCACCAGGGCCGCACCGAGCCCTTCCAGCACCGACCAACCCAGCGTCAGGATGGCCACCGACGGCGCCAACGCCGTCATCGCCGAGCCACACGCGTAGATGACCAGACCGATGACGAACGTCTTGCGCCGACCGATGATGTCGCCGATCTTGCCGCCGGTCAGCATGAACATGGCCATCACCAGGCAGTAGAGCGTGATCACCGCCTGGATCGTGGTCACCGTCGTGTCGAAGTCCGCCACCAGCGCACTGATCGAGACGTTCATCGCCGACTGGTCCAGCACCATGACGAACTGGGCGATCGCCAACGCCACCAGCGGCAACCAGTTCGTCTTCGGCGTCGAGTCCGTAGGTGGCTCCTGGGATTCACCCGGGCTCACGGTTGCTCGCCTCCTCGATGCGTTCGGCCAGCTCGATCCTCGGCGGGTGCGAGGTGACCTGGCCGACGAGATGGACCGCGAACGTCAGACTGGTCATGGGGCACCACCTAGCTGAGGAAACTGTCTCTCTGTACCGTCGCAGGCCCAGCTCGCCGTCGCTTCACCCGCTGCGGGCGAGGCGCAGGGCTACGGGCAGGCACCAGAGTTGGCTTCAAACGCCAGGGCAGGCACGGTCTCGTCGTCGACCGCCCTTCGCCGCTGGAGTTGCTCCGCGGAGATCCACGCCTTCATCGCGAATTGCGGCGCCGCTGTTCGGAGTCAGTCTTCTCGAGAAGAGCGACGCATTCGACGTGATGCGTCATCGGGAAGGCCTTGATGCTGGCGAGCGCGAACGCGATCCTTTGCGATTGCCTGCTTTCTTGAGCCAGACTATCCGCTGACCTGCGGTGATCTCGTCTTACGCCTCCGCTGGCGGCAGCACACGATTGCGACCCTTTGCGAACCAAAGCGAGCCCAATCCGAGCCCCGTCGGCTTCTTCATGACCCCAGAGAGACATGGGCTTCGGCGTCTCCGACGCTGCCTGCAACCGAGTCCCCGGCGAGATCAGTGTGCCGTACGAGGCATACACCTCAACCCCGATCGGCCCCGATCTCACCGCTTTGAACCACGCACGCCAGGTCATCCCAAGCGCAGCCCTGATGTCGACCGACTGCGAGGGGGCCGGCAACTCGGAGTCCATTGGGGCCTATGAGAGCACCAGCGTCCACGACCCCTCTCAAGTTGTCATCGGGTGCAGAGTACGCGAAGCCAAGACTCGCGGCGAGACCGTACGTCGAGGCGAGGTCGCCCTGGCTTCCGACAGCCGTTGGCTGCGGGGCTGGTCAGACGGAGGCCAGGAACCTACTGAGGATCCGAGTCGTTTCTGCGGGGAACTGGTCGACGAAGAAGTGTCCACTGGGCAAGGTCGCCGTGCGCATCTGTGACAGCCGGGCTGACCACACTTCTTCCATGTCGATGAGTCGGGCGATTCCCCGCTCACCCCAGAGCACCAGAGCCGGACAGTCGACCTTGCGGTGGAGATCGGCCTCGTCCAGACGTACATCGACCTCGCCGGCGGCACGGTAGTCGGCGCCGCTGGCGAAGATGAAGTCACGATCGCGCCAGGATCGGCGGTAGGACGCCAACTGTTCGGGGCCGAAGTCGCTCAGCTCCATCGCGCCCCAGCCGGTCAGGCAGCCCTCGAAGAAGTGGTCGGGGTCGGCGGCGATGATCTCCTCCGGGTACGGGGCCGGCTGCTGCAGGAAGTACCAGTGCCAGTACGCCTTTGCCGTGGCCGCGTCGACGCGCTCGAACATGTCGTAGGTAGGTGCGATGTCCAACAGAGCGAGCGAACGCACCGCCTTGGGATGGTCGAGGGCCATGCGATGCGCGGTCCGGGCACCGCGGTCGTGACCGACCACATGGAACCGCTCGAAGCCCAGGGTCCGCATGACATCAACCTGATCCTGCGCCATCTGGCGGAAGCTGTAGTTGGCCAGGTCCTCGTCCTGGACAGGCTTGTTCGAGTCACCGTAGCCACGCAGATCGGCGCAGACCACGGTGTGGTCGGCAGCAAGGGCTGGGGCTACCTGTGCCCACATCGAGAGGTTCTGCGGATAGCCGTGCAGGAGCAGCACAGGACTGCCACTGCCCCCGACGACCGTGTTGATGGTGATCGCGGTGCGGACCGCCTCCCGGCGGAAGTCGTCGAACATGACTCACACTCTCCCGTAGTTCCGCACCGCGCGCCGCCCTGAGCCACCAAAGGATCGCTAGGCGTTGACGTCGACGACCGTCCGCCCGCGTACCGTTCCCGCGAGCACCTGCTCAGCCACCTTGGCTGCCTGACCGAGAGGCACCGTAGTGGTCATCTGATCGAGCAGGTCTGCGTCGAGCTTCGCTGCCAGCAGATCCCAGGCGTCGTTCCGTTTGGTCTCCGGAGCGTTGACCGAGTCGATCCCGGCCAGGGTGACGCTCCGCAGGATGAACGGAGCCACCGATCCCAGAAAGTCCAGTCCCTGGGCGAGCCCGCAGTTCGCAACGACTCCCCCATACCGGATCTGGCCGAGCACGTTCACCAACGTATGGCTGCCGACGCTGTCGACGCCGCCTGCCCATCGCTCGCTCTGGAGTGGTGCCGCAGCCGGCCCCGAAAGCTCCCCGCGCGAGACGATGGTGGAGGCACCGAGCCGACGCAGGTACGCCTCTTCGGCCGGTCGTCCGGTCGAGGCGTGCACCTCGTAGCCGAGCGCGGCGAGCAGTGCGATCGCCACCGACCCGACGCCGCCAGCCGCACCCGTGACGATGACCGGTCCGTCCTGGGGCCTCAACCCGTGCTGCTGCAGAGCCACGACGCTGAGCCCGGCGGTATAGCCGGCGGTGCCGATCGCCATCGCCTCCCAGGTGGTGAACCGCCGAGGTATCTGGGTGATCCACGCTGCGGGCACGCGTGCCTTGGTGGCGAAGCCACCATTGTGGTTCACAGCCAGCCCCCACCCGTTGACGGCGACCGCATCGCCAGGCAAGAGCCCGGACTCGGCCGAAGCCTCGACCACGCGGCCGGCAAGGTCGATGCCGGCGACCACAGGGAAGCGCTCGACCACCGGTACGGCACCGGTGACGCCCAGCCCGTCCTTGAAGTTGACCGCCGAGTACTCGACCGCGATCGTGACGTCGCCGTCTCCGATGTCGTCGTCGGGGATCTCGGTGAGCTCGGCGCGCTGGCCGGCGTCGTCCTTCAGGATCTGTACTGCTCTCATCTGGTCTCCTTGGCAGGTGCTTGGTCGGCCCCGGGCTGTCCGAGGTCCGCGGGAGGAAGGGCGATGATCACGCCAGGCAGAAGCCGGCGTCGATCTTGAACTCGAGGCCGGTGACGAAACGGGCCTCGTCCGAGACGAGGAACAGCACCGCATCGCTGACGTCCTGGGCGTCGACCCATGGGGTCGGCATCGGGTTCAGCGTCGCGAAGACCTCGGCCGCCTGCTCACGTGTCGGATTGTCGATGTGGGGCACGAACAGCTTGTGCACAGCCTCGTTCTGCACCATGGGTGTGTCTGCGATGCTGGGGTTGACGGTGTTGACCCGGATCTTCTCAGCGGCCAGTTCGAGGGCCATGACCCTCATCAGGCCGATGACACCGGACTTCGCGGCGACGTAGTGCGCCATGTTCGGCATCGCCCGGATGCCGAGCGCGGAGCTGGTCAACACGATAGACCCGCCCTCGCCACCGGCTCGGATGTGTGGGATCGCCGCCTTGGCGGCGTGGTAGACGCCGGTGAGGTTGACGTCGATCATGTCTCGCCAGCTCTGCTCCGGCAGGGCTTCGGTCGGGCCCGCCGAGAGGATCCCGGCGTTCGCCACGGCGATGTCGAGCCGTCCGAGTTCCGCCACCCCGTCCGCCACAGCAGCCTCGAGTGCCGAGAAGTCCCTCACGTCGGCGTGGCTCGCCACGATCTTGCGGCCGAGGCCCTGGACGAGGTTCACCGTCTCCTTCAGGTCGGCCTCGGTCGCCAGGGGGTACGGCACGGAGTCGATCGGTGCGCAGATGTCGACCGCGATGATGTCGGCTCCCTCTGAGGCCAGCCGGACGGCATGTGCCCTGCCCTGTCCCCGGGCTGCCCCGGTGATGAAGGCGACCTTGCCTTCGACGCGTCCAGTCATGTTGTGCTCCTTGGTTGTGTGGATGAGTCCTGGATCAGTTCTTGTTGGCGAAGCCGCCGTCGACCGTCAGAGTCGTCCCGGTGACGTAGCGGCCGTCGTCGGACACGAGGTAGAGGACCGCGTTGGTGACGTCCTCGACCGATACGAGGCCGACCGGCATCGCGTTGGTGACGTGCGAGACGAGCTCGGGGTTCGCCTCGAGGAAGGCGTCGATCGACGGGGTGACGATCATGGGCGTCTCCACCCCGGTCGGGTGCACGGTGTTCACCCGGATGGAGTGGGCTGCCAGATTGTTGGCATAGGACCGCATCAGCCCGACCAGGCCGTGCTTCGAGGCGACGTACGCGAGTGACCCCCGGGACGGCCCCAGGATTCCGCGCAGACCTGCCGTCGAGCTGGTCAGCACGATGGCCCCGCCGGCGCCGCGCTCGATCATCGACGGCACGACTGTCTCCAGGGTGTTGAAGACGCCGGTGAGGTTGATGTCGATCGTGTCCTTCCACGCCTCGTGCGGCTGGTCCACCGCGAACAGGGCGACCCCCGCGTTGGCGATGACGATGTCCACGGGGCCGATCTCAGCGACTCCCTCCCGGAACGCCTCCTCGAGCTGCTGCTCGTCACGTACGTCCACCTCGATGGCGATCGCCCGACGACCCAGTGCCTCGACTGCCTTGCGGGTCTCGACCAGGTCCTCGGACGTGGCCAGGTCGTAGCGCGCGGACGGCAGCTGCTTGCACATGTCCAGCGCGATGATGTCGGCGCCCTCCGCTGCCAGTCGCAGCGCATGGCCACGCCCCTGGTCCGCTGGGCCAAGGAACAGATGGCCGCGTACAAGTACCCGCGGATCATCGAAGTCGCCAGCTCCCTACCCATGACCGCCACAGGGAAGATCCTCAAGCGCGAGCTGCGTTGACGGGACCGGGAGCAGGGATGCGGACGGCGATCTCCCCCGCGAGGGGCCTCCTTGACACCTCTACTGAGCGCGCTCATGATTGAGTGGGCTCGGGCGGCGCGAGGTCCTCGACCCGGGACTTGGGTTCAGGGCTTCCCATTCCTGCGCCGCTGAGCACGCGACTGGATACGTCGCGACACCAATGACAACGCAGCCGGCAATACCGGCCCCCGAAGGGGACAACATCATGAGCACCACCGGCGAACCCGCCATCACCTCGTACGCGAAAGCCCCTGCCAAGACCGTCACCGCAGGAGACGTCACGTTCGCCTACCGCGAGCTCGGACCGATGGGCGGCGTCCCCGTCGTGTTCTTCGTGCACCTCGCCGCAACCCTGGACAACTGGGACCCGCGGATCGTCGACGCCATCGCGAAGACCCGACACGTCATCACCTTCGACCAGCGAGGTGTCGGCGCGTCCTCCGGAACCGTCCCCGACACGCTGGAGAAGGCCGCCGACGACGCCTACGCGTTCATCACCGCGCTCGGCTTCGACAAGGTAGACGTCTTCTCCTTCTCCATGGGCGGGATGATCGCCCAAGATCTCATCGTCAAGCACCCCGACCTGGTCCGCAAGCTCGTGCTGACCGGCACGGGGCCGCGCGGCGGCGAGAACATCGACAAGGTCGTGGGCGTCACCTACTGGGACATCTTCCGGTCAGTGATCACACGGTCCGACCCGAAGGAGTTCCTCTTCTTCAACCGCGACAAGGTGGGCAAGCAGGCAGGAAAGGCGTTCGTGGAACGCCTCGAGGAGCGCACCGCCGACCGCGACAAGAAGATCAGCAACAAGGCTTTCAGCACACAGCTCAAGGCCATCCAGCGCTATGGTCGCTCCCGCCCAGCGGACCTGGCCGTGATCACCCAGCCGACACTGATCGCCAACGGCGACAACGACCGCATGGTGCCCTCCGTGCTCTCCGAGGACTTGCACAAGAGGATCGCGGGCAGCGAGCTGATCATCTACCCGAACTCGGGCCACGGCGGCATCTTCCAGTACTGGCAGGAGTTCGCCCCAGTCGCCGCCAAGTTCCTCGCGCCGTGAACGACGTCTCCGACAGCACACGAGGAATGGAAGGCATCACCATGAGCAAGACCACCACGAAGACACCGGACGTCTCGAAGCACTTCAGCTCCTCGATCCTGTTGTGGATGCGCACCGATCAGCCCCGCCAGACCGGCATGGACTACTGGAAAGGCCCCCACTCCGGCATCATCGCCAACACTCCGGGTCAGCTCGAGTACCGGCAGATCCACCTCGCCGAGGCCAACCCTGGCCGCTGGCTCGCCACGCCAGGAGTCGAGACGGCGGTGCCGGTCGACCGGAAGATCGACGGCATCGCCGAAGTCACCTTCGAGAGCCCACTGTCCCCACTGGCCGGGCGCAAGCAGACCGCACTCGCCTACGAGGACGAGATCAACGTGTTCCGCCGCACCCTTCTCTACGCCGGCCCGCCCAACTCTTCCCGCTGGTACGACGTCGCTCCCGGAGAAGGAGTTGGATCACGCGCAGTCGTCTACCTACGTCGCCGCTCGGACGTCGGAACGATCGACTTCCACCGCTTCGTCAAGAAGAGCCTCGTGCCCGCTCTCGTCGCGACGGGAATTCTGAAAGAGCTGCGCACGCAGGTCTTCCTGCCGTGGAGCGAGAAGCTCTGGGATACCCCGAACGTCGCCCACGACAACCCCGGCGACCAACACCTGCACGCTTCCGTCATCCTCGGCTTCGCCGACGACGTCGCCCGCGACGCGTTCTTCACCGGCACCCAAGTCGGCGACCTCACCGATCTGATGGTTCCGTACATCTCGGCGATCCACGCCTACGACGTAGCCGCCACACTGACCTACGTGAAGAACGGCGAGGTCCTGCCCCACTACGAGAGCTGACGTGTCGAGGTCAGCGCAGAAGGATCGCTGCCAGCTGGGTGCGAATGCTCGCGAGGATCTCAGGGACGCTCAGACCTGCGTTCACGGTCACCGCCATGTCCAAGAACATGATGGCCGTGATCACCCGAGCCAGGGTCGACGCCTCGGCGGGGGCGATCCGCGCCCGGTCGTTCAGGATGCCGGCGACGGCCTCCTCGGTCTGGACGACGATGGACAGCGCTTCGGCGTGGTGGGGTTCGGTGGGATCGCCGAAGGCCATCTCCCGCAGGTAGGTGCGGCCGTTGTCGACCTGGACACGATTGCATTCCACGACCGGCGTGATCAGCGCGAGAACTCCGTCCAGCGCGTTCGACGCACTCTCGGCGCCGGCGCGGCCGCGCTCCAGCGCGTCGATGTAATGCGCGTTCTGGACAAGGAGCAGCAGCTCCCCCTTGGTCTTCGCATACAGGAACAGGGTGCCGGTGCCGATGTCGGCGGCGTCCGCGATCTGCTGCGTGGTGACCTCATCCACGCCGTGCTCGGCGAACAGTTCGCTGGCCGCCGCGGTGATGCGTTCGAGCTTGGCCTGCTTGTTCCGCTCGCGTCGCCCTAGCGCCTGGGACGCCACTGGCATCGTGCTCCTCCCGGAATAAACTATGACTAGCCTCAGTTTTGAGTGTAGTCACTGTTGTGTGGGCTCGAAAGTGCCCGTGCTCATTCTCCCACGCCGTTGCGAGACGACCTGGCCTCGCACCGGAAACAGGGACCACCGCTCATTGCAAAGGAACACCACCCGGTCATGACCTCCTCTTCACTCTGGCAGCCGTTCACCGTCGGCAGGCTCGAGCTCCCCCACCGTCTCGCGCTGGCTCCCCTGACCCGCAGCCGCGCCAACACCGACGGCACGCCCAGCGAGCTTGCGGCGACCTATTACAGCCAGCGCGCTTCGCTGGGACTGCTGATCTCCGAGGGCACGCAGCCCTCGGACGACGGGCAGGGATATTCCAACACCCCTGGGATCTACACACCCCAGCATGTCGAGGGCTGGCGGAAGGTCACCGATGCGGTGCACGACAAGGGTGGCCACCTGTTCATCCAGCTGATGCACGTTGGCCGGATCTCCCACCCGGACAACACCCCGCACCACCGGCAGCCGGTCGCCCCGTCAGCGATCTCGGCCGAGCAGGACATGTTCACCGCTGAAGGCCCCAAGAGGACCCCCGCCCCGCGCGAACTCGGCACCGAGGAGATCCAGGGCGTTGTCGACGAATTCCGGCATGCCGCGGCCTCCGCGATCGCCGCCGGCGCGGACGGCGTGGAGATCCACGGTGCCAACGGATACCTGCTGCACCAGTTCCTCTCCCCCAACGCCAACCAGCGCACCGACGAGTTCGGCGGGTCGATCGAGAACCGGGCCCGGTTCGTGATCGATGTCGCCCGGGCCGTCGCGGATGAGATCGGCGCGGATCGTACCGGCATCCGCATCTCCCCCGCGTTCCCGCTCGGCGGTCTCGATGAGGGCGATACAGGCGCCGTACGTGCCCAGTACCGCTACCTCGTGGGCGAGCTCGCCAAGCTCGATCTGGCGTACCTGCACGTGCACCACCTCGGAGACGACGAGCTGCTGCGTTCCTTCCGGGACGTGTGGCCGAATGCGCTGCTCGTGGTCCGGTACGGGCGTGAGCGCGAGCGCATCGCCGACGACATCCACGCAGGCCTGGCCGACATCGCGCCGCTCGGCCGGTTCGCCATCGCCAACCCCGACG
Organism: Nocardioides sp. NPDC006303; assembly: GCF_040613175.1. Taxonomy (NCBI): domain Bacteria; kingdom Bacillati; phylum Actinomycetota; class Actinomycetes; order Propionibacteriales; family Nocardioidaceae; genus Nocardioides; species Nocardioides sp. NPDC006303. The sequence goes on along the minus strand of NZ_JBEXRR010000036.1, from coordinate 17,546 downwards.
TCGTCGAGCGGCTCCGCACCGATGCCCCGTTCAACGACCTCGACGCCGACACGCTCTACACCGGTGGCTCCCGCGGGTATACCGACTACCCGACGCTCACTCACGCCTGACACCCACCCGACCGCCACCTGGAGGAGAACGATCACCATGCAACCGGACGGCCCGGGTAGTGGAGAGATCCTTGTGGCGGGCGGGCAGGCCCCGAGAGACATCGACAGTGCGCCGCCGCCACAGATTGCCGACTGGATCGACGAGTCTGCAGAGACGCTCGCTCGCCAGGCGGTCCAGGACATCTGGGAGGCAGTCCCCGCTTACCGCGGCAGTGGCCAAGAGGCTGACGTCGCGGCGCACTGCCGCCAGGTGTTCGGGATCTTCGCGCGCAGCCTCCGCGAAGGACACGAACCGACCCCTGAGGACTTTCCGTGGATGTCGAAGCACACCAGGCCGAGGTTCGAGGCCGACATCTCGCTAGTCGACTTCCTCACCGCGTTCCGAGTCGGTCAACGCACACTCTGGGAGGGCCTTCGTGCCTACAGTGCTCAGTCGGATGAGGCAGCGGAGATGTTGTTGGGGATGGTCACCCAGCTGATGCGCCTGATCGAGGCCGGTAGCTCCGCCGTGGCGAGTTCGTACTTCGAGCTTCAGCAGCACCAGCTTGCTGATCTCCAACGACTGCAGCGGGACGTACTGGACGACCTTCTGGACGGGCGAGCTCCACAGGGGCTGCTGAGCCAACGCATCCTCACCGATGCCGGCCTCGCCGAGGACTCCACCTTCCTTCTGGTGGTGGCACGACCGGCAGCTGGCCAGGGGTGCAGTGACGACCTGTCCGAAGCCGTGTCGGCGGCGACCCTCGCACTTGCGGGGGCCGGCATCTTCGTCGCCCGGCGCGGCGAGATGGTCGGCTTGGTTCCGCTGCTGGACAGGACCGAGTCGGAGGTCACGCACTCGCTGCGCCGGTTCGCGGATGAGCTGAGTGCCCGGGGTACCGCGATGTCGGTCGGTTGCAGCACGAGCCAAGCAGGCCTCATGCTTGCCGCTGATGCCTACGGCGCGGCCGCCCTGGCTTGCGAATCACTCCGGGGCCGCCAGGGGTTGATGCCGATTGCCGAGGTCTCCCCTCTCACCTACCTGATTCGGCGACCCGACCCATTCGCTCGTCGTCTCCTCAGGGAGCAGGTGGTCGCGTTCTTCGCCGAGGATCTGGCTGGCGACGGCATCTACGCCGACACGCTCGAGGCCTACGCTGACAGCAACCTCAACGTCCGCGAAGCGGCCGAGGCCCTCTTCGTTCACGCCAACACGGTCTACTACCGGCTCGAGCGCATCACCTCGAGCACCGGTTCCGACCTTCGCCGGCTCGAGTCGCTCGTGGAGTTGCTCCTAGCAGTCCGGGTGCTGCGCGCCGGCGCGTGACAGATGCGGCAGCACGGTTACATCCTCTCGGCTACATCTTCTCCGCGCCGTCGCGGATGGCCGAGCGGATGCGCGGGTAGGTGCCACAGCGGCAGACGTTGCGGATCGTGTCCAGGTCGGCGTCGGTGACAGCGCGGCCCTCCGCCTTCACCCGCCGCACCAAGTCGACGGCGGCCATGATCTGGCCGGGCTGACAGTATCCGCACTGGGCGACGTCGTGGTCGATCCAGGACTGCTGCATCGGGTGCAGGTCGCCCTCGACGGTGTCCGCGAGTCCCTCGATGGTGATGACCTCGTCGCTGTCGGCGATGTCTGCGACTCGCACCGCGCACGGGTTGAACGCCTTGCCGTTGATATGGCTGGTGCAGGCCTTGCAGACGTTGATGCCGCAGCCGTACTTCGGTCCGGTGATGCCCAGGACGTCCCGCAGGACCCAGAGAAGACGTACGTCGTCCTCGACCTCGACGCTGACCTGCTTGCCGTTGACTTTGAACGTGTGTGTCGACATCTCGTGGTCCTAACTGACGTAGTCGAGGCCGTCGGTCGGCGACGGCGGGACGGACGGGGTGTACGGGAACGGCTCGAAGTGCAGCGGGCCCTTGTGGTTGATCGGGAACTGCGTCGGCATGGTGCCGGTGGCCGCCCAGTACGCGTTGGCGGCAGCGCCACAGGCCGCGGCCACCCCGAACTCCCCCGCTCCACCCGGGCTCTCGTCGTTGGACTCGATCAGGTGGATCTCGAGCTCGGGCGGCGTGTTCCACTGTCGCGTGTAGGCGTAGTTGTCCCAGCTCGCCTCGAGGAAGTTGCCGTCCTTCAGGTGGACGCTGGAGGTGAAGACGATCGCCAGGGCGTCCATGATGCCGCCCATCATCTGCGCCTCGAGCCCGGTCGGGTTGATGATCAGGCCGACATCGACAGCAAAGACGACCTTGGTGACACGGGGGCCGGTCACGGCCTTCCGGATCTTCCGGTTCACCGTCGCCGCGGTGGCGTCGACCTCGATCAGACATGCACTGAAACCGTGGTACTCGTTGTGGATCCCAAGACCCTGACCGTGGCCGGCGGGCATCGAGCGTCCCCAGTTGCCGGCCTCGGCGACACGATCCAGGACCGCACGAGACCGATCCTTGCGGACGAAGGCGCGCCGGAACTGGTAGGGATCCTGGTTGGTGGTTCGGGCGATCTTGTCGACAGTCACCTCCCGCGCGATCGCCACGTTGGGTGAGTAGATGTTGCGCATTGACGCCGTGTTGAACCGTCGGTCCACCAGCTCGTTGAGCAGCGACGTGGTGGCCCCGAAGTTGTAGTGCGCTCCGGCGGTCAGGGAGTAGACGGTCTGCGAGAGGGTGTAGTCGGTCACCGGAAGCTTCCCGGCTGCCGCCGTGATGATGTCGCCGAATCCGTGGCCGAAGTCGGTGCGGGCGCTGGTGTGCCGCTGTTCGTAGGTCAAGACCTGCTTGCCCAGCGTGGTTGCCCGCGCGCGCGACGTGCACATCGGATGCATCCGCCCGTGACGACACGCGTCCGCGCGGTGCCACATCACCCGTACCGGTGCCCGCATCGCCTGGGACGCCAGAGCCGCGTCGATGGCGCCGTCGTGGAAGAGCTTGCGGCCGAACGACCCGCCGCCGGTGACCACATTGATCGTCACCTTGCCCTGCGGCAGGCCGAGCTTCAGGGCGATCTCCTGCTGGGCCGGGACCGGAGCCTTGAACCCGCCCCAGATCTCGGCCGAGTCGGCACGTACGTCGGCGATCGCACAGTCCGGTTCGAGCGATGCGTTGCTGGCGAAGGCGAAGGTGAACTCGGTATCGACGGTCTTCGCAAGAAGCGGAACGCTGGGAACCAGCAGCGGCACCTCAGCCCGCTTGAGGTCAGCCAGCACATCCTCGTCGGAGTCGGCGCCGACCGGTCCCGGATCCCAGTCGACATCGAGGGCTCGGATGGCATCGATGCACTGGCCGAAGGTGCGTGCCCGGATCGCGACGCCGGTCTCGATGACGGCGACGTGGGTGACGCCCGGCATCTCGGCGACCTCGGCCTCGTTGTTGAGCTTGCGGACCTTGCCGAAGATCGTCGGCGGCTTGGCGACCATGCAGGGCAGGGCGTCGGCGATGTCGAGGTCCAAGGTGAAGCGCTTCGCTCCGGTCACTGCAGCGCGCGCGTCAGTACGACCCATCGGCGACCCGACGATGTTGAGCTCGGACGTCGCCTTGAGCTCGGCCTCCACCTCGGTGGTCTTCGGCACCGCGGCAGCGGCGGCAAGATCGCCGTACGGGATCTTGGTCCCGTCGGGCGCGACCACCGAGCCTGCCTCGGTGTCGAGAAGGTTCGGGGTGAGCCCGCCCAGCATGGCGGCCGCGGCCTCGAGGAGCGCACCACGGGCAATGGCGGCCGCAGCGCGCACCGGGTAGTACGTCGACATGGTGGTGTTGGAGCCTCCCGTCAGCTGGTTCATGACCAGCTCAGGGCGTGCCTTCGCGAGCGTCACCTCGACCTTGCTGACCGGGATGTCGAGCTCGTCGGCGATGATCATCGCCGTCGAGGTCACGATGCCCTGGCCGGCCTCCATACGCGGCAGCGCGAAGTGGACCGTGCCGTCCTCGCGCAGCTCCATCCAGATCAGGTGCGACGTCGGCTTCGCACCATAGTTCTGCGCGTCCCCGAGGTCGAAGATATCTGCCGGCAGATCGTTGCTGGGCACGGGAAGCGCGGTCAGCGCACCAGCCTCGCTGGGCACATTCGAGTCCACTCCCAGGCGCACTGCCACCGCGAGTGTTGGTGCCGCCAGCAAGTACCCGAGGACCTTACGTCTACCCAAGGCCGGCCCGACCCAGCCATCGTCTGGTGCCGCATCGTCCGAGGGGTGATCGACCATGGAAGCCTCCGAGCAACAGTGGGTTCAGTCGCCGCGCCATCAGTGCGGGCCACCCCCGTACGGTGACACCCGTCACACAGGGACCGCCATGTGGAACACCCCAATTCCGGAAGCCACATTTGGAGAGCACTCCAACCGCATCACTCGGCCTGGCGTCGTACTGATGGCGACCTCACCGCACCGGACCCTGTCGGCTGCGGAACGCCGCCCAGGAAATCGAGGAACCGTTCAGCGAAGGCGTCGGGGGCCTCGATCTGAGGCATGTGCCCGACCCCTGGGAACAACTCCGACTCGGCCTTGGGGAAAGCAGCTCGTGCCGATTGCAGGTGGGTATGGGGAAGCACCCGATCGCGATCGCCCCACACCAGAAGAGTCGGGAGCTCGAGGTCCGCCGCCGTGCGGAGGAGGTCTGTGCGCCAGGCGGCGCTGACACCGGACAGCGTCGCCAGCGACCGCGCGATCTCCAGCATCACGCTCCCGGTGGCGGGCTGGCGAGAGACCGCGAGTGCATGATCCACCCGCGCCTCGGTTGCAAGACGAGGGTCGACGAACAGCGTGCTCTCCGACACTCGTGCGAACCAACGTGGGAGACGTGCGGTCAAAGCCTCACCGATCAACGGCACGGCAAGCAGGCGCAGTGCGAGTGCGACCTCTTTCCCGAAGCCTGCGCTGTCCACCAGGGTGAGGCTCGTGACACGGCTGGGTTCCGTGACGGCGACCTGCATCGCAACGGCACCGCCGAGGGAGTTGCCGACCAGATGCACTGGCCGCGCCTCGCTGAGCTCGTTCAAGACATCGACGACCGCCTGGGCCAGGACCGTCAGCGTCGTCGGCTGCGGTGCACGTTGGGAAAAGCCACAACCAGGAAGGTCGAGCGCGATCAGTCGGCATCTCGAGGAGAGCCGAGGGAACTGTTCGGCCCAATCGTCCAGCGTTCGACCGATCCCATGGATCAGGACGACCGGTGGGCACTCGAGAGGCCCGGCGACCCGCACGCGTACACGCCGGCCCTGCACATCGACGAACGCCGGGCTACTCACCAAGCACCAAGGCCCGGTCGGCGGACGAGGACCTGGCTGCCGTCGGAGCCAGCGTCGTATCCGTGAAGCGGAGTTCTGGGTCGTCGATGGGGTCCTTGCCCAGGACGACCCGGTCACGGTTGAAGCTCTGTGGCGCCACCCAGGGGCCGCGGGTGCCTTGCTTGGGGAACAGGTGCATGGCCCGGTTGACGTAGCCCGTATCCATCTCCACGTAGCGCTTGAGGGGCATGGACCTGTCCGAGACCACTGGCGTGACGCTGGCGTGACCGTGCTCATCCATATAGGCGAGAAGGCGGCAGAACCATGCCGAGACGAGATCCGCCTTCAGAGTCCACGCCTGGTTCACATAGCCCACGGTGAAAGCGAAGTTCGGGACGTCGCTGACCATCAGCGTCTTGTAGATGACGTGGTCAGGCAGGTGGACGTCTTTGCCGTCGACGGCTAGGGCGATCTTTCCGAAGGGCACCATCCTGAGCCCCGTAGCGGTCACGATGATGTCGGCCTCGAGCTCGGCACCCGACTCCAGCAGGATGCCGGACTTCGTGAAGCGGACGATCTTGTCCGTCACGACAGAGGCACTGCCGTCGGAGATGGCCTTGAACATGTCGCCGTCTGGGACCATGCACATGCGCTGGTCCCACGGGTTGTAAGACGGGTTGAAGTGGGTGTCGACGGGGTAGCCCTCAGGGAGAGATGCGGCGTTGATCTTCCGCACGAGTGCGCGCATCTGCCTGGGGAACCGCTGGCTAAGCCCGTAGAGGACGTTCAACCTACGGATGTTGAACGCCCTGGCCAGGTCGTGGGCCGGCTTGGCAGGTAGGACTCGGCGCAGGGTGTTGGCGATCGGGTCCTGCCGAGGGATCGGGAGCACGTACGACGGGGAGCGCTGCAGCATCGTGACGTGATCGGCGCTCGCGGCGATGGACGGGATGAGGGTGACGGCAGTGGCGCCACTGCCGATGACGACGACCTTCTTCCCGGAGTGGTCGAGGTTCTCGGGCCAGTGCTGCGGATGGACGAGCTCGCCGCCGAAGTCATCCCTGCCTTCGAACTCAGGGGTGTAGCCCTGGTCGTAGTCGTAGTAGCCCGCCGCTGAGAAGAGCATGGTGGCCGTGACATCGACCCGCGTCCCGTCGCTGGTGCGTTCGAGCGTGACGACCCAGCGCTCGTCCGCGGTCGAGAAGTCCGCCTTCAGCACCTTGTGCCCCAGGTGAATGTGTCGCTGCAGGTCGTTCTCCTCGACGGTCTCCTGGAGGTAGTCGAGGATCTCGTGGGCGTCGGCGATCGCGTTGTCCCGACGCCATGGCTTGAAGCCGAAGCCGAAGGTCTGCAGGTCGGCGTCGGAACGGATGCCGGGGTATTTGAAGAGGTCCCACGTGCCCCCGATGTTGCTGCGCGCATCGACGACCGCGAACGTACGTCCCGGCTGCAGTCTCTTGAGGTGGTAGGCGGCGCTGAGCCCGGCGATCCCCGCGCCGACGACGAGTACGTCGACGTGGTCGAAGGCAACGGACGTGTGGGCTGAGGTTGTGGCAGTCATCGTGGGCTCCTCGTTGTTTCCGGGTTGGGCGTGGGTGAGGGGCTCAGGCCGGGAGCATCGACTCGACCAGACCTGGGACTTCCGCCAGGTCCGGAACGGCCAGGAAGTCGGCCCGCTGATAGGTGGGGTCCGGGTAGCTGTAGTAGCCCGAGCCGGTGGCGACCCCCAGCGCACCGCGGTCAAGGAACCGTTCCTTGATGTACGCCGCGTTCCGGCTCATCTGCTCGTCGCCGGACCGTGCTCCCCAGTAGGCGAGAACGTCGTAGGCGGTCTTCATGCCGACGAAGTCGAACATGCCCATCGGGCCGAAGTTCGCGCCGTTGAGCATGAACGTGCGGTCGACGTCCTCGGGCGTGGCAACGCCGTTGGTCACCAGCGTCTGGGCGGCGTTGAGCAGTGGCACGAACCACGTGTTGATGACGTAGCCGTTCTGCTCCTTGCGCACCGGGATGGGCCGCATGCCGATCTCGATGGCGAACTCCGCGACGGAGGTCAGCGTCTCCTTCGACGTCTCAGGATGGCCCATGACCTCGGCGACGTTCATGGCCCAGATCATGTTGGCGAAGTGGAGCGCGCAGAACTTGTCCGGCCGGCCCGTGGCGGCAGCGAAGTCCCGGGGCAAGAAGGTCGAGCTGTTCGTCGCGATCAATGAATGCGCGGGCAGGACATCGGCGAGCTTCTCGTAGGCCGCGAGCTTAATGTCGGGCACCTCAGGCACGGCCTCGATCACGAGATCCGCCTCGCCCGCCGCCGCCTTCAGGTCCGTGCTGTACGTGAGCCGTTCGCGCGTGGCGGCGATGTCACCCTCACTCGCCCCGACCTGATCGAGATAGATTCCTGCGTAGCCGTCGTGGGTGGCACGCGCTCTCTCGATGGCGTCTTCGGCAATGTCGTAGACCACGACGGTCTTGCCCTTGAAGGCGCTGTGCCAGGCGATCTGCCCACCCAGCACGCCTGCCCCCAGCACTGTGACTCGATTGAGATCTGACACGTGGATCCACCATCCTGTCGATTCGAGGACGTCCGACCGGCATGACGTCCATCACAAGATGGCAGAGGAGGTCGTCTGTGAACTTGCCTTCGGGCGACACAGATTTGTCATCTGACGCCGGCAAGGCGGACCCAGCGGTCGATCACTACGCGCGCCGGGCTGGCTCCCGCCCTGGGTTCTGGCCTCGCCGCTGACGAAGAAGGTCGCGGGGAGAGTGACCGAACCAGCGTCGACATGCGCGGGTGAAGCTGCTCTGTTCGGCGTACCCCAAAGCGCGAGAGATCTGCGCAGCCTGCATGCCGGTCGCCGCGAGCTCCCATGCCGTGGCGCGGCGTAGATCGTCGAGGATCTCCTCGAAGCTCGTCCCCTCTGCGGCAAGCTCGCGCTGGAGGGTGCGCTCGTGGATCGATACCGCCCGGGCGACCTGGCGTAACCCGATCTCGCCGACCATCATGAGCCGCCGGGTGACGTCGCGGATGTGCTCGGCCAGAGCGATCTCGGGATGCAACCTGCTCAAGTAGTCCTCGGCCAGTTCGGCAGCCACCGCGTCACGGTGATCGATGGCGCACCGAAGGTCATCCGGTGCGAGGTGGATGCCGTTGCGGTCTTGACCGAAGACCACCTGGCAGCCGAAGACGTTCTCATAGCAGTCGACCGCCGCGAGCCGTTCGTGCTGGAACGTAACTCGGCGGGGCGTGAAGCCATCGCCCATCATGATCCGCAGCACGTGCATGGCCAACGCCTGGCTCCGCTCCACCATCTGACGCCGGTCGAAGGGACTGTCCAAGATCGTCGAGTACGAGTAGACGGCCGATCGGGAGCCCGATCCCGGGATCAGCTCGGCCGTGTCGGCCGGCGCGATGTTGCCCAAGAACCGACAGCATGCCGACACCGCGTCACCCACGGTCTCAGCGTTGCGGAGAATGACACCAAGGGGGCCAAGGACTCCGATGCCCTGCCTGCCGCCTAGGCGCAGCCCGACGTCCGGGACATCCAGCTGAAGCGCCGCGTGCCCCAGTACCGCGGCCGCATCCGCGTAGCGGACGTAGCGGTCGAAGTCATCGATCGCCCGGGGATCGATGCCGTGGGCCAGGAGCAGCTCATCCGCGTTCCCGCCGAGCTCGTCGATCAGCTCACGGGCGCCTGAAATGACCGTCGCGCGTATGAGGCTGGTCACAGTCGACGATTCTCAAGCACCCGATCACCCAAGACAAGTGACCAGGCATGAACGAGATTCAGCGCGAGGCAACTCGCCGCTGCCAGGCAATCAGCACGGGCGGGGCGAGGAGCTCGAGCCCCAGCGCTGTCACCGAGACCGGATGGGGCCGGCCAGCCTGTTTCCAGGACCACGTCCGAGCAAGACCGCCGACGAAGAGCGCGGCCAGCGCAGACGTGAGTGCCGGCGAGCTGTTGTCGACGCGTGACACCTGAGACCACATCACAGGTCCCACGGCGAGCTTGAACACGCTGGCGTAGCGAAGGGCACTGTCCACCGTCGGGGTCACCTCCGGCGATCCGCCAGGCACTCCTCGAGGGCCGAGCACGATCTCGCGCGCGGCGCTGGCGGTGGGGATAGCCGCTAGCACCGCGAGAGTCCACTGCAAGCGTCGTCGGCTACGCCGGCTTGCACCTGTCACCAGTACAGACGGCATGTGTTTTCCTTCTCTGTAGCCACGTCCTTGTACGACGTCACGAAGCCCTCCCGCCACGACTGGCTCATCATGAGGGGCTCCTTCCTGAGCCGTTCTGCACTTTAAATTACGTTCGTACTATAATTGGAAACGGACGAACTGGCAATGGGACAAGCGGCGCCGTCGCGCGTCGTTCATCTCAGTGATCCGCTGCGGCCCTGCGCCCACGTGTAGGCGTACACACCCTCGTCGACCGTGCGACCGGCTTCGCCCACCTCCAACGGGCGGAACGTATCGACCATGACCGCGAGCTCGTCGAAGAACTCTGCTCCGAGCGACCGCTCCGTCGCGCCGGGCTGGGGGCCGTGAGCATGGCCGCCGGGATGCAGGGTCACCGAACCCACATCGATTCCTGAGCCCTTGCGTGCCTCGTAGTCGCCGCCGACGTAGAACATCACCTCGTCGCTGTCGACGTTGGAGTGGTAGTAGGGAACGGGCACCGCGAGTGGGTGGTAGTCGACCTTGCGCGGGACGAAGTTGCAGATCACGAAGTTGTTTCCCTCGAAGACCTGGTGAGCCGGGGGCGGCTGGTGGACCTTGCCGGTCAGGGGCATGTAGTCCTCGATGTTGAACGTGTAGGGATAGAGGCAGCCGTCCCAGCCGACGACATCGAACGGGTGGGTGGCGTACGTCATGGTCGTCCCGACGATGCCCCCTGGACCGTCGCCTCGATGCTTGACCAGCACCTCGACGTCGGACCCCTCGCCCAGAAGCGGCTCGGCCGGCCCGTGCAGGTCGCGTTCGCAGAACGGTGCGTGCTCGAGCAGCTGGCCGTAGCGGGAGAGGTATCGCTTGGGAGGGGCGATGTGCCCCTGGCCTTCGATGGCGTACAGACGGCTGACGTCCGCCGGCAACCAACGGTGAGTCGCCGCCCGGGGAATCACGACGTAGTCACCAGTCCGATACGGCAGGGCGCCGAAGACGGTCTCGACGATGCCGGAGCCCGACTCGACGTAGACGCACTCGTCCCCGATCGCGTTGCGGTAGTACGGCGAGACCGCACCTGCGACCACGTAGGAGATCCGGACATCGCCGTTGCCGAGCACCAGGCGCCGGCCGATCACCGCATCCGTCATGTCAGCCTCGCTGTCGCGGAAGAGGTCGTGGAGCGTGAAGTGGATCGGCCGGAGGGGGTGGTTCGGAGCGGTCGCCTGGTCCGTCAGCTCCCACGTTGCAGTCGCGACGATCGCAGACGGGATCTCGCGGTGATAGAGCAAGGACGAGTCCGAGGAGAACCCCTCCTCCCCCATGAGTTCCTCGTAGTGCAACCGGCCGTCGGCGTCCCTCATCTGCGTGTGCCGGTGCCGAGGGATGTCACCCAGGTGGCGGTAGAACAAGAGTCGTCTCCTTGCAGATGGTTGTCAGCACGCCGCAGCGTGAGGTGATGTAGGTGCCAGAGGCCGCAGACCGAGAGCCTTAAACGCGACTGCCACACATGGGCCGGCGGTCAGGACGAACAGCACCGTCCCAATCCCTGCCGGTCCCCCGAGCAGCCAACCGGTGGCCAGCCCGACGCCTTCGGAGAGGATCCGCGCCGGCCCAATGGCCAGTCCGGTTCTCAGATGCACCGCCAGCATCAGCCCGTCGCGAGGACCCGAACCCAGATGCGCCCCGACATAGATCGCGCATCCAACTGCGAACACGACGATTCCGGCGGCAAGTGCACCGAGCCGAACTGGCAGCCCGTCCGAGGGCAACGACGCGAGTGCCGGCAGGTCGAGCAGGACATTCAGAGCGACCCCGATGATCAGGACGTTCAGCAGCGTTCCCGCTCCAGGACGTACGCCCAGGAGTGCCACGATCGTGACCAGCAGGACCCCGACTCCGATCGACGCCGTTCCGACACCGATCCCGAGACGGTCCGCCAGCGCGATGTGGAGGACCTCCCAGCTGGCGACCCCCAGGTTCGCGCGGATGCTCAGCCAGATGCCCGTCGACGCGATGAGCAGGCCGACCGCCAACTGGATGAGCCGGCCGCTCCGGCTCACCGGCCAATGTCGACTCACGAGAGCGCATTCGCGGCGCTGCCCAGGGTGCGCTCGACCGCGGCGCGGACGTCCTCGGTGGTGGCCGACGTCAGACACGCTGCGATGTGGGCATCGGGCCGAACCAGCCAGACCTCTTCCGCCCCGAGCCCGAGTGCGCGCCCGAGGTCATGGTCGAGCTCGTCGACTCCGCTGACGTACACGTGAGCGGAGCTCGCCGCCACCGCCTCGCGAACCTGACCGATGTCGACGGCTTCCCCGCACAGGAGGGTCATGCCGTCGCGCAGTCGCCGCCTCAGGCGGTCCGGACACCCGTCGACGCTGTCGTGCACCTTGTGATCGGGAATCAGCACGCCCGGCGCGCATGGTGGCGTCGTGCCGCGTGGGGGGCGGCCAGATGCCGGGCGGTCGATGCTGGGTGTCGTAAGTGGCGAGTCGGAGTACCAGTACGGCTCGGCGAGTCGACCGGAGTCGACCTCGGCCCGTGCCGTCAGATCGTCACGTGCGGCTTCGAGCACCCGGCGGCGATGACTCTGCTCCTCGGCCGTATGCGGGACCAGGAAGTTCATCGTGGCTGTCGTGACATCGATGTTCTCCAGCGCCGCCGCGTGCCGCTCGTCGTGATAGCTGTCGAGAAGGCTCTCCGGAGCCCAGCCATGCAGCACGAATGCGATCTTCCAGGCAGCGTTCTCGGCGTCTTGGACACCGCTGTTGAGACCGCGTGCGCCGAACGGCGAGACCAGGTGAGCGGAGTCGCCGGCCAGCAGGACCCGTCCGACGCGCATCCGGTTCACGACCCTGGAATGGAACCGGTAGACCGAGCTCCACATGACCTCGTACTCGCGGTCGCCGATGATCTGGCGGATGCGCTCGTCGAGCGAACCCGAGCGCTCGGCCTCGGCGAGGTCGAACCTCTCCGGCACCTGCCAGTCGATCCGGAACGTGGAGTCGGGGCAGGGATGGATGAGCACCTGGCGACCCGGATTCCATGGGGGGTCGAAGTAGAACCGGCGCTCCTGGCCCCAGCCCGGCAGGTCGGTGCGGATGTCGCAGATCAGGAACTGGTCGCCGAACGTCGAACCGTCGAACGTCAGTCCCAGCTGTGCTCGGAGCCGGTCGCTGCGGGCACCGGTGCACGCAATCACGTACGACGCGGTGATGCGAACCTCACCGGACTCGGTGACACACGTGACCACGGCGCCGGAGTCGTCCTGTGTGATCCCGGTGGCCTCATGGCCCCACCGGACCTCGATTCGCGGGTCGGCCTGGATCTTCTCGTCGAGGATCTCCTCGGTGCGACACTGCGAGATGTTGACGAACGGCGGGAACGGCGACTCGCCCGGGTCTTGGAACTCGATCGTGAACAGCTCGTGGTCCTGATGGAACGTCGTGGCGCGGGTCCAGGTGACGCCTTCGCGCGCGATCTGGGCTCCCGCGCCGCCCAGGTTGTCCCAGATGTCGAGGACGTCGCGTTGCTGGCAGATCGCCTTCGACCCCACCATGTCGCGTGCCGGGCGGGCATCCACCACGATGACGGGCAGTCCCCATCGCGCCAGGAGCAACGCCGCGCTCTGTCCGACGGGACCGTCGCCGATGACGACAACCGGATTCTCTGAGTAGCTCACGCTTGCCATGGCTTCACTCAGTCCTGGAGCCGGGCCCAGATCTCGCGGTCGCGCTCGGCCGTCCAGATGGTCGGCCAGTCGGTCCCGGCGAGCTCCTCCCAGAGGCGGGCCACGTCGAACGGCAGGCAGTGCTCGAAGATGGGCCACTTCCCGAACTGCGGGGACAAGGCCGCGTGCGTGGCCTCGAACGCCTCCTTGAGCGTCCCGCCGCGGGCCTGGACCGAGCCGACCTCGTCGATCATCGTGGTGAGGAATCCGCGAGTCTGCTCGATGGCGGCAGACACCGCGCCAGCCCCTTGCGCCACCGCGCCCCGGCCGCCGACGAGCTGCTCGGCGCCGAGCGCGGCGATGCCGTCCAATGTCGCGCCGGACCAGTCGCGGTGGAAAGCGTCGCCGGTGTAGAGCGCCGCCTGAGCCTCCACGAGGTCGCCGGCGAAGAGGATCTTCTGCTTCGGGAGCCACGCAACGATGTCCCCGGCGGTGTGCCCTCGGCCCAGGTGCTGGAGGACGAGCTCCCCACGCTCACCTCCGAGGTCGATCGTGAACCGGTCCGAGAACGTCGCCGTCGGCCACGTCAGCCCCGGGATGGACTCCGGTTGGTCGAACAGGCGTGGCATGCGGCCGTACTCCGAAGCCCAGTCCTGCTCCCCTCGTTCGGCGATCAGCACTTTGGTCTGCTCATGGGCGACGATCACTTCGGCGTCGAACGCACTGGCTCCGAGGACGCGGACCGCGTGGTAGTGCGAGAGCACCAGGTACTTGACGGGCTTGTCGGTGTGCTCGCGGAGCATCGCGAGCCATCGGCGAGCTGCGACCGGGGTCGCCAGCGCTTCGAAGCACACCACGAAGTCCTCCCCCTCGATCGCGCCGAGGTTGGGGTCGCCCTCGGCAGTGAGGGCGTAGACACCCTCGGCGAGGACCTCGAGAGTCTGGTCTTTGGCTGCGAGGTCGGCGGACGAAGCAAACGGCTTGCTGGACATACGTCTTGTTCTCCTAGTGGCGTAGGTGCTGGTGCGGTCGCGTTGCTCAGGACCCGTAGTGAAGCCACACGGACTTGAGCTCGGTGTATGCGTCGAGCGCCCACGGACCCATCTCGCGTCCCCAGCCCGAGGCCTTGTAGCCACCCCACGGTGCGGCCATGTCGGGGATGGGCGGCATGTTGACGAACACGGCGCCGGCCTTGATGCCGTTCGCGAGACGCTGGGACGTGGCGATGTCGCGGGTCCACACCGTGGCGGCCAGGCCGTAGGGCGTGTCGTTGGCGCGGTTGATGAGCTCGTGGAGCTCGTCGGTGTCGTCGTACGCGGTCACGGCGAGGACCGGTCCGAAGATCTCTTCCTGCATGATCGCCGCATCGTCCTTGACGCCGGTGAACACGGTCGGCTCGAAGAAGTAGCCGTCCCGGTCAATCCGCTTTCCGCCGGCCACCAGCTCCGCGCCGTCCGCGGCTCCGGTCGCGACCAGCCTTTCGACGTGCGAGAGGTGCTTGGCCGAGACCAGCGGCCCCAGCACATTGGACTCGTCGGCGCCCGGCCCGATCGGCACCTGGGCCAGACCGCCGACCACCTTGTCGACGAACTCCTGTTCGCGGGAGCGCTCGACGTAGAACCGGGTGTACGCAGCGCACACCTGCCCGCTGTTGAGAGTGGCACCCATGATGTTGCCGCCGACCGCGGCGTCGATGTCGGCGTCGCGGGCGATGATGCTCGGGGCCTTTCCGCCCAGCTCGAGCGTGAGTCGCTTGAGGTTGGTCTCGGCGCTCGCCATGGTGATGAGCTTCCCGACGGCCGTGGACCCCGTGTAGGACACGTGGTCGACGTCCGGGTGACGAGTGAGCATCTCGCCGACCGAGCCATCGCCGGTCACTATGTTGACGACTCCGGGTGGGAAGCCGGCCTCGGCACAGAGCTCTACGAGGCGCAGGCTCGTCAGTGGGGTGACTTCACTGGGCTTGATCACGACGGTGTTTCCGGTCGCCAGCGCCGGTGCGAGCTTCCACGTCAGGATCATCAACGGGAAGTTCCACGGCGTGATCAGTGCGTTGACTCCGACCGGCTCGCGGCGGGTGTAGTTCAGCGTGTCCGGGAAGGAGACCGGGTTCGTACTTCCCTGCATCTTGGTGACCCAACCCGCGTAGTAGCGGATGTGCTCGGCAGCGCCGGTCACCGAGACCATGCGCGAGACACCGATCGGCTGGCCCTGGTCACGGGTCTCGAGCTGTGCCAGCTCCTCGTGATGCTCGTCGACCAAGCTCGCGAGCTTGAACAACAAGCCGGCGCGCTGGACCGGGAGCAGGCCCGCCCATGCGGGATTGCTCAGGGCGGCTCGAGCTGAAGCGACGGCGGCGTCCACGTCGCCCCGGTTGGCGGTGGGGACGGTCTCGATGACCTGTCCGGTGGCGGGGTCGATGGTGTCGATCGCGGAAGTTCCGGAGGAACTGGTCCATTCTCCATCGATGAAGAGCTTGCTTGCCATTCCGGTGTCCTCCTGCGCTGCGGTGAGGTCGGCGAGTGCCGCTGGTCGGTGCGCCGGAGAGGGCGCCCACTCGATTCTGGAGTGGGAACCGATCGTTGACTTGGCCCGCCGTGATCGAGACTTGGCGTAGCGCGAACAGCTACTCGCCCGCTCTTCCGCCGGCCTTTCCGATTCTCAGAATGAGAAGGAGCGCCACCATCGCGAGACCCCTCGCGAGTCGCACATTTCACCACTGGGAGGTCGCGTCATGACGCTGAATGCCGACGTAATCGTCGTCGGAGCCGGGTCCGCCGGCTCCATCCTCACCCGCCGCCTCGTGGATGCGGGCAAGTCTGTCCTGCTCTTCGAAGCCGGGGACGAGGACACCAATCCCGCGATCCACGACGTGATGCGCCTGGCTGAGCTCTGGATGAGCCCACAGGACTGGGGATACTTCACGGTGCCGCAGAAGAACGCGGCCGGACGCGCCCTTCACCTGCCGCGAGGCAAGGTGCTCGGCGGCTCCCACGCTCTCAACGCCTGCATCTGGGTGCGCGGCGCCGTCGAGGACTTCACCCACTGGCAGAAGCTGGGCGCCACCGAGTGGGGCTGGGATGACGTCGCACCGGTCTACGACCGCATCGAGGCGTACGACGGGCAGCCCGCCACGGGCCGAGGGACCGACGGCCTGCTGGACATCAACGTCTCGTACACCCTCGACCCGATCCAGCAGTCCATCCTGGACGCATCGGTCGAGGCAGGCCTGCCGCTCAACCCGGACTACAACAGTGGTCGCCTCGACGGCGTGGCGAAGATGCAGTTCAACATTCGCGGTATCGAGCGCTGGAACACCTACAAGGCCTACCTCAAGCCGGTCCGCGGGCAGGACAACCTCCAGATCGTCACGGGCGCCCGGGTCAACCGCCTCATCGTCGAGGACGGTGTGGTCAGCGGCGTCGAGGTCGACGTGCAAGGCGTCCCGACCGAGGCGTACGCCGCCGAGACGATCCTGTGTGCTGGCGCGCTCGACTCCCCGCGCCTGCTGCTCCGCAGCGGCATCGGGCCGGCGGACGAGCTGCAGGCGCTGGGCATCGAGGTCGAGTGCGATCTGCCCGGCGTGGGTCGCAACCTGCACGACCATCTCATCGCTCCGGTCATCTTCGAGACAACGGCACGAGAGGTCGGCCCGCCGACGCCGGGGCTCGCCGCCTGCCAGACGCACCACTTCTGGCGGAGCCGCGAGGGGCTCGACTCCCCCGACACCCAGCCGATCAACTTCGGAGTCCCCATGTACTCCGAGGACTGGATGAGCGGGCCGGAGTTCGGCTTCTCGCTCATGGCAGGTCTGGTCCGGCCCGAGAGCCGTGGTTCGGTCACGCTGACGGGTCCGGGTGCCAATGATCCCGTCGCGATCGACCTCAACGTCTTCGACGACGAGGCCGACCTCGATGCCCTGGTCGCCTCGCTCAAGAAGTGTCGCGAGATCGGGCGTCAGCCGGCCTTGGCCACCGAGTGGGGCGCCCGCGAGATCTACCCCGGACCGGGTCTCGAGTCCGACGAGGAGCTGCGTGACTACGTACGCCGGACCGCGATCACCTACCACCACCAGGTCGGCACGTGCGCCATGGGAACGACCCCGGACGCCGTGGTGGATCCGTCCTCCCTCCGCGTCCATGGGGTCGCCGGACTTCGCGTCGCCGACGCCTCGGTGATGCCGCGCATCACGAGCGGCAACACCAACGCACCCGCCTGCCTCATCGGCGAGCGTGCCGCTGACTTCGTGCTCGCCGAGTAGGCGCCGGATCAGAGAGACCACGGAAAGGTGGCCGACGCGCAGGGATCACAGCCTAGTCAGCCGCGCGGATGAGAGCAGCATCGTGGTCGCCCGGTGCGTTGCGTACGTCCTCTATCACCGCCCGCGGGAAT
>NZ_JBEXRR010000035.1:0-59353 GCF_040613175.1 Nocardioides sp. NPDC006303 | reverse complement strand
GACGGCCTTCGGCCGCCGGCTTCGCCGGCCGCTTCGCGGTCCTTGACACCGGGGCCCGTCGAGAAAAGATTTGGCTGGCTATCGGGGCGGCGGCCCGGGTGTGGCGCGGAGAAGATCTTGCGCGTTGAGTTGGCGTTGAACGACGTGAGGGTGGCCCTTCGGGCCACTTACCATCCACAGATGCTAGGCCGTTCGCTCACCGCGAAAATGGTGGTTGACCTGGGAAAATAGATGGCCAGAGGAGGTCGGGAAGCGTAGAATCAGACCCATCACAACACACCTCTGAAGGGAAGGGTATGCGATGAGTCTCGGCCGCGAGATCAACCCCTGGGACACCAACCCCGGGGACGCGATCGACGCAGCCTTGACGACCATCGAGACCGCCCTTCAAGACCTGTTGGCCACCGATCCCGCGTATTGGCGGACCGGGCAGAAGAAAGACCTCCTCGAGCGGCTGGAGAAGCTCCAGGCCCAGCAAGCTGCGTTGAAGCTGCGGGTGCTCGCCACGGCCGGTGATATCGCCGAGGAGACCGGCGCCAAGGATGCCTCTGGGTGGATGCGGACCGAGCTCCTCGTCGACAAGGGCGTGGCACGCTCGCAGATCAAACTCGCCGCAGGTGTCGCGAAGTACGACCTCGTCGCCGGCGGTCTCGCCGAAGGCATCGTGTCCCAGGACAAGGCCCGGGTGATCACCCAGGCCCTCGACGCCATCGAGACCGATCCGGCTGCCAGCGGCGAGGACCTGGTCCTCGCGGAGAAGCTCCTGGTCGACTACGCAACCAGCCTGACGGCGAACGAGTTGAAGATCGTGGGGCGACGGATCCTCGCCGAGATCGACCCTGAACGGTTCGAGCAGGCTGAGGCCAAGGCCCTCCAGCGCGAGGAGGAGCACGCCCGGCGGCGTACCTTCTTCTCCTCCCGCGACAACGGCGACGGCACCGTCGACATCCACGCTCGTGTTTCCCGTGCGGTCGGGATGAGGCTGCGGACCCTGCTGGACTCGCTGGCGCAGCCGAGGAAGCTCTCGGCCGAGGACAAGGGCCGCAAGGCACCGTATGACCGTCTGCTGGGTCAGGCGTTTGCCCGGGTGGTCGAGACCTACGACGTCGACCAACTCCCCAGGCACGGCGGCCACGGGACCACGGTGTTCATCACGATGAACGTGGAGGATCTCCGCAAGGACCTCGGCACCGCGGCGTTGGGGTTCGATGGCGAGAAGATCACTGCCGCCGAGGCTCGCCGGATGGCGTGCAACGCAGACCTGGTCCCGGTGGTGCTGGGCACCGATTCTGAGATCCTCGACTTCGGTCGCACGGCACGGTTGGCGTATCCGATCCAACACCGAGCCCTCCGGCTACGCGATAAGTGTTGCCAGGCCGAAGACTGCGACGCCCCAGCGGCCTGGACCGAGGCCCATCACTTGAAACCGTGGTCCGAAGGCGGCCGAACCGACCTGGCGAACATGGTCTTGTTGTGTGCGAGTGATCATCGCCGTATCCATGACCCCAACTACGGCTATGAGCGACTGCCGAGCGGCCGGATCCGGTTCACTCGGCGTACCTGAACCGGCTGATCCGTGGCGGCCGGCGCTGCGGTGCCGTATTCATCCGAGCCCGCTAGGCGACGCGCGCTGATCCACGTCCTCCCGCGCCGTCGTGTCATGCCACGGCAGCATCCTCGGACGACGGCGACGACAAGGGCATCGTGTGTCCAGCTCGGTCGCATGCTCGTCGGCCAACTGATGGCAACCCCTGCGCCTGTGCCAGCGGTCCGGGACCGACGTGGTCAGCAGCCAGATGAGGCGGCAGCGTCTGCCACGGCCGGCGTCGTCGACGCCCATATCCCTGGCCCTGCTTGTGAAGCGTTCACAAGGTGTCATCGTCTTGTAAAAGCACGGGCAGACCTTCACCTCGCCAGGAGTCACCGGCCCGGATTCCCAAGCCCGTACGTAACCCATGGAATCCGCGCCAAACCCCGCCGCCGACCCGATATACAGCGAGAACACCCTCCGTTACGGGTCGGCGGCCAAGCCATCCGAGATCGAGCACCACGCAACACAACGCCCACACCCCAACTGCTTGACTGCGACCCATGACCGAAGCCGAAGAACTGACGAAGATCAGCATGCTCTGGGAGTCGGCCGATCCAGAGGCTGCGCTCACCGAGCGGTTCGGCTTCGCCTCCGCGGCCGAGGCGACGGACTGGGTGGCCGGAGCGCTGGCCGAGCACTGGGGGCTGAAGGTGGTCGCGTGTGAGCGGCTGGTGATCAGCGACGCTAACTGCCTGGCGTGGATCACCGTCGACGGCTGTCGGATGATCGCCAAGTGGTCGATGCGGCCACGCGTGTTTGCGCGCTTGGCGGCGATCGCACGGCTCACGGTGTGGCTGGGGGAGCGTGGGATACCTGTGTCGATGCCGCAGGCGGCTCGGGGTGGCAGAGTCCAGGTGGAGGTCGACGGGTTCTCGCTCGGGCTGCAGCGGGTGGTCGATGGTGAGCTGCTGGACATCACCGATCCCGAGCAGGTCAGGGCTGCGGGCGAGATGCTCGCGAGGATGCACGCCGCGATGGCCGAATACCCGGAGCGGATCCCCACCGACCAGCCGCCGGCACCCGGCGCCCAGCTGGTCGGCAACGACTTCAGGTCGGCCAACATCATCTGGTCAGGAGGCAAGATCGCGGCGGTCCTGGATCTGGAGGAGGCGACGTACCGCCGCCGGGTGGACGACCTCGCTCAGGCCGCCGTCCTGCTCGGCACGCGCTATCACCGCTGGCGTCCGACACCGGCCGACGTGCGCGGGGCGTTCGTGGCGGCGTACGAGTCGGTTCTTCCGTTGGAGAAGGACGACGCCGGCTCGCTCGAGGACGGCGTCGAGGCGCAACTGGCGCGCATCCGGTGGCCGGGCTGATCCTTCAGTCGCCGACGGCGTCGATGCCGCGCTGGACGATGAGGTGATCGGGGGTGCCGACGACTTCGGGGTCCTTCTCGTCGTAGTCGTGGTGGGCGAGGAAGTAGCGCATCGCATTGAGCCGGGCGCGCTTCTTGTCGTTGGAGCGGATCGTGGTCCAGGGCGCCCAATCGGTGTCGGTGCGGCGGAACATCTCCTCCTTGGCGGCTGTGTAGGAGTCCCACTTGTCCAGCGACTGCACGTCGATGGGGGAGAGCTTCCACTGCCGTACCGGGTCGATCTGGCGGATGATGAAGCGGGTCCGCTGCTCCGAGCGCCCGACGGAGAACCAGAACTTCGTGAGCGTGATGCCCGAGTCGACGAGCATCTGCTCGAAGAGCGGCACCTGGTGCATGAACTGCTCGTACTGGTCGTCGGAGGCGAAGCCCATGACCCGCTCGACGCCGGCGCGGTTGTACCAGGACCGGTCGAAGAGGACCATCTCACCGGCGGTGGGCAGGTGCTGGACGTACCGCTGGAAGAACCACTGCTGCGACTCGCGGTCCGACGGCTTGGACAGCGCGACCGTGCGGGCGTAGCGAGGGTTGAGGTGCTCCATGAACCGCTTGATCGTGCCGCCCTTGCCGGCCGCGTCCCGGCCTTCGAAGATCAGCACGTGCTTGCCGCCGACGCGGTCGTTCCAGCGCTGGAACTTCAGCAGCTCGACCTGGAGAAGGTACTTCTGCTCGTCGTAGACCTCCCGGGCGATCCGCTCGGTGTAGGGATAGTTCTCGCGCCAGGTGTCGACGGCCTTGCCGGCCGGGCCCAGGAGTACGGGGTCGTCATCGTGATCCTCGCCGATCGTGTGACCCTCGATGATCAGGTTGTCGATGTACTCGCGGAATCCCTGGGACATGCACACGACCATAGGCAGGGGAGGTGAACGGGCGTCGACGTTTCAGCAAGCATCGCCATCGGGCCGTAACCTTGGTAGACGATGAATGCCCGGACCGTCTATCTGGACCACGCCGCCACCACTCCCATGGCCCCGGCGGCGATCGAGGCGATGACCGCGGAGCTGGCGCTGGTCGGCAACGCGAGCTCGCTGCACGCATCGGGGCGCCGTGCGCGCCGGGTGCTGGAGGAGTCGCGAGAACGGATCGCGGCGGCGCTCGGGTCCCGGCCGGGTGAGGTCGTCTTCACCTCCGGTGGCACCGAGGCGGACAACCTGGCGCTCAAGGGGGCCTACTGGGCCCGCCGCGGCCAGGACCCTGCCCGCACCCGCATCCTGGCCTCCACCGTCGAGCACCACGCCGTGCTCGACCCGCTGCACTGGCTGGAGTCGACCGAGGGAGCACAGGTCGAGCTCGTCCCGTGTGACACGACCGGCCGCATCGACCTCGCCGCGATGAAGGAGGCCATCGAGCGCGACCCCGCCTCGGTGGCGCTCATCTCGGTGATGTGGGCCAACAACGAGGTCGGCACGCTGCAGCCCGTCGCCGAGATCGCCGAGATCGCCTCCGAGTACGGCATCCCGGTCCACTCCGACGCCGTCCAGGCGGTCGGCGCGGTGCCGGTCGACTTCGCGACCAGCGGCGTCGACGCGCTCTCCGTGACCGGCCACAAGCTCGGTGGCCCGGTGGGCGCCGGAGCGCTCGTCGTGCGCCGCGAGCTCGAGCTGACCGCGCTCGTCCACGGCGGCGGCCAGGAGCGAGACGTACGCAGCGGCACCCATGCGACCGCGGCCATCGTCGGCTTCGCGGCCGCCGTCGAGCTCGCGGTCAAGGAGCAGGAGGCGTACGCGACCAGGGTCGGCACCCTGCGCGACCAGCTGGTCGAGCAGGTGCTGGCGGTCGTGCCGGACTCCCACCTCAACGGCCCGGCCCTCGCGCCGCTCGGCCGCCACCGGCTGCCCAACAACGCCCAGATCGCGTTCCCCGGGTGCGAGGGCGACTCGCTGCTGATGCTGCTCGACGCCGCTGGGGTCGAGTGCTCGACCGGTGCGGCCTGCTCGGCCGGCGTACCTCAGGCCTCTCACGTGCTCCTGGCCATGGGCCAGTCGGACGAGCAGGCGCGCTCCTCGCTGCGCTTCTCGCTCGGGCACACCACGACGGCCGAGGACGTGGACCGGCTGGTCGCGGCCATCGGGCCTGCGGTCGAGCGCGGCCGGGCTGCGGGGTTGCAGCGCTGATGGGACTCTGCTGATGGGAACGGGGATGAGAGTCGTCGCCGCCATGTCCGGGGGAGTGGACTCCGCCGTCGCCGCCGCCCGCGCGAAGGAGGCGGGCCACGACGTCACCGGCGTCCACCTGGCGCTCTCGCGCAACCCGGCGTCCTACCGCACCGGCGCCCGCGGGTGCTGCACGATCGAGGACTCCAACGACGCCCGCCGTGCCGCGGACGTGATCGGGATCCCGTTCTACGTCTGGGACCTCTCTGACCGCTTCCACGAGGACGTGGTCGAGGACTTCATGTCGGAGTACGCCGAGGGGCGCACCCCCAACCCCTGCCTGCGCTGCAACGAGAAGATCAAGTTCGCCGCCGTGCTGGACCGGGCGCTCGCGCTCGGCTTCGACGCCGTCGCGACCGGCCACTACGCGACGCTTCGCACAGGCGCCGACGGCCTCGTCGAGCTTCACCGCGCCGTCGACGCTGGCAAGGACCAGTCCTACGTGCTCGGAGTGCTCGACCAAGCCCAGCTCGAGCACTCGCTGTTCCCGCTCGGCGACACCCCCAAGCCGCTGGTGCGTGAGGAGGCCGCTCGCCGTGGCCTGCTCGTCGCCGACAAGCCCGACTCCCACGACATCTGCTTCGTCGCCGACGGCGACAACGCCGGCTGGCTGCGCGAGAAGCTGGGCGACCGGGCCCCCAACGAATCCGGTCCCATCGTCGACGAGACCGGTGAGGTCCTCGGTGAGCACCAGGGGACGTACGCCTACACGATCGGGCAGCGCAAGGGCCTCCGCCTCGGCAAGCCCGCGCCCGACGGGAAGCCGCGGTTCGTGCTCGACATCGAGCCGGTCTCCGGCACCGTCACGGTCGGGCCCCGGGAGCACCTGGCCGTCGACGGCCTCTCCGGGATCCGGCCGCGGTGGGCCGGGCGTGCGCCTGAGGGCGTCCTCGAGGGCACCGTTCAGCTGCGCGCGCACGGCGATGAGCACCGTGCGCGGGTGACCGTGGTCCCCGAGGGAGCCGAGATCGAGCTGCTCGACCCCGCCTACGGCATCGCGCCTGGCCAGGCCGCAGTCATCTACGACGGCACCCGTGTCGTCGGCTCGGTCACGATCTCCACGACCCGGCGGGTGGCTCTCGCGTGAGAGCTACCGGAGTCGGGTCGCTACCGGGTGAGGACTACGCAGAGGCCTGCCGCGTCCTGCTCGGCGAGCTCACCGACCTGCCGCACCTTCCCGAGCTGCCGGCGCGCGGCGCGATCGCGAATATGACCGGCCGGGCGCTGGCGGTCCTCGAGGGGCTCGACGCCGACCTGCAGCCCGCGGGCTGGCGGCTGACCGGCACCTCCGGCTCCTCCGGGGTCGACCACCGGCGCGCCCGCAGCCTGCTCGCCCAAGACCTCGACACCGTCGAGGAGCTGGTCCAGGACTCTCCGCTCACCTCGGGCGGCGGTGCGTTCAAGATCCAGGTCGCCGGACCCTGGACCCTCGCCGCAACCGTCGAGCGGCCGCGCGGTGACAAGTTGCTCGCCGACCACGGCGCCCGGCGTGACCTGGCGCAGGCGCTCGCCGACGGCGTACGCACCCACATCCGTGACGTACGCCGCCGCCTCCCGGGCGCGGACACGCTGGTCGTCCAGGTCGACGAACCGGCGCTGAGCGCCGTGCTCAACGCCCAGGTGCCGACCGCCTCGGGGTTCGGCAAGCACCGCAGCATCGACCTCCCCGAGGCGTCCCAGGCGCTCGAGTGGGTGCTCGGCGCGATCGCCGAGGAGGGCGCGATCCCGTGGGTGCACTCGTGCGCACCCGGGACCCCGCTGGGCCTGCTCCGCAACGCCGGGGCGACGGGGATCAGCGTCGATCTGACCCAGCTCACCGCCGCCGACCACGACGACCTTGCGACGGCCTTGGAGGCGGGCGACACGGTCGCGCTCGGCGTGGTCCCCGCGATCGCTCCCGCGGGTGCCGCGCCCACCGACAAGTCGGTCACCGAGACCGTGGAGCGCTGGCTCGACATGCTCGGGCTGGATACCGCGCACGACATCGTCCTGACGCCCGCGTGCGGCCTCGCCGGCGCCGATGGGCGATGGGCTCGCACCGTCCTGCGAATCCTCACCGAAAGCGCGCGTCACCTGGCGTAGATTTCCCCCATGCAAAAACGGGGGACGGCACTTCTGGCCGCGGCTCTTCTGCTCGTTGGCTGTGGCAACGAGGTGCGCCAGGCGGACGACGCGGACGAGAAGCCCAGGCCGACGCAAGCAGCGAGCATCGACCCGGCCGATCTGAGGCCCGGCAACCAGCCTGCGACCCCCGAGGCGATCGCGGCGATCACGCTCCAGCGCGTGCCCGTCCAGGCGGAGGCGTTCGAGGGCGGCGACCTCTACTTCGAGCAGGACGAGGTCGGCACCGTGCTTCTGTGGGGAGCCGACCACTCGTTGGAGGTCAAGGCCGGCGCGGTCGACGACGACCTGCTCTCGACCTGGTGCCACGACGGCATGTCGGACTGTGTCGAGGTGAAGGCCGAGACCGGCACGGCGACTGTCGCCTGGGACCTCGCCACCGACGACGGCACCCCCGGTCAGCTGATGGTCTCCCATGCGTCCGGGGGAGAGGAGCGCCGGGCCGCGTACGTCGGCGAGAAGATCACCGGCGACCCGCGCAAGCTCGATCTCGAGGTGAGCGTGGACGATCTCGTCGCACTGGTCACCGACCCGCGCCTCGGCACGAAGACGACCATGAAGATGACGAAGGCACAGGTCAGCGGCTTTCCCTCGGAAGGCGCCAACGGCACCGACGAGGTCGCGCTGACCGCCGGCGCGATCGCGGCGGGACTGCTCGAGACCAAGGCGTACGCCGACATCGACTCCTTCGAGAAGGCCGACGTCTCGGCCTACGGCAAGGGTGCCTTCGGCGTCGTCGGCACCACCCCCGGCGGCGGCACCGTCACCGCGGTCCACGCGCCGAACCTGCCCGCCGCGAAGCGGAAGTGCCCCACGACCCTCACTTGCTCCAAGGGCGACACCGACGGCTACGACGGCTGGACCGACGGGTCGGCCGAGACCGTCCGCTGCCACGAGGCGGAGGGCGAGTTGCCCGCCTTCTGTGCGGTCGTACGCCAGCAGGCGCCCGCACCGTTCCCCGGTGACGACCTCGACCCGGTCCTGTCCGGGCTCGAGGTGGCGTTGGAGACGCTGTGGCCGACGGTCTCGGCCGAGACCGCCAGTCGGGGTGAGTCGCTGGTCGGCTGAGCGCGCTCAGCGTCCGGCGACCCGCTGGCCCTCGTAGGTCGGGCTGTCGTAGGCCTGACCTCGCTGGCTCGGCGGTGCGAACGACTCGGGCGGACGCGGCTGGCGATGAGCGGGCTGCTGCTGGGGAGCCGCGTGCTGCGGTTCCAGGTGCTGGGGACCCGGCTGACGGTGGCTCGGCTGACGCGGGACGGGCTGACGAGGATCGGGCTGGCGCGGGCCTGGCTGGCGCGGACCCTGCTGACGCGGACCTGGCTGGCGCCGGATCGGCTCCTGGCCCTCAGGTAGCCGGCGCGGGAGCGGCGGCTCGGACCGGGGATGGGGCTGCTGGTGAGAGTGGGCCGGGTAGGGTCCCGATGCCTGTCGCGGGTCAGCGGGGTACCGCGGCGACTGGGCGTAGCCCGGCTCGTCCCACTCCTGCTCGCGCCTGCGACGTCCGGAGAGCATCGCGACGGCACTGGCCACGAGCGCGAGGACGATCATCGAGGCCACGATGATCCAGGTGAGCGGGCCGACGCCGCCCTCTTCGGCCGGTGCGGCCAGCTTGACGGCCTCTGTCTTGGGGGCGCAGCCGCTCTGGACGCACTCGCCGTCGCTCGGGGTGCCGGTCACGACGAAGGAGATCCCGCGGTTCACCGAGCCCTGGAAGGTGAGGGTGTGCTTGCCGAGGCCGATGTCCTTGGGAAGCCTGCCGGACCACTTCGCGACGCCGCGACCGTTGGCCTTGACGCTGGTCGAGAGCACCAGCGGGGTCGAGTAGACGACGACCCTGATGCCGGTCTCGTTGGGCTTGAAGCCGGAGGCCTCGGCGCGGATCACGTCCTCGGCGTCCACGGAGGCGTCGTCGATGCCGGTCAGTTTCAGGCCCTTGGCCGTCGGCGGCTCCTCGGGTGCGGTCCAGGGCTTCTTGGACGCCTTCTTCGTCGGCTTCTCGGAGCCGGCACCGGCCCCGTCGCCGGAGTCGCCATCTGTGGTCCGGCCCGAGGACGTACCGCCACCCGAGCCCGTGCCCGTGCCCGAGCCCGTGCCTGAGCCGTCCGAGGACCCCGTGTCGTCCGAAGGCTCCTCTGGGGTCGGCGAACTGCTGGGCTGAGTGAGTGCATCGAAGTCGAAGGGAACGCCCACCGCACGCGAATCGGCAGAGTCGTAGAGGTCGCGGCCACCGCCACGCATCGTCATGATCTGGTAGTCGGTGCCAGGGTCGAGGTCGGCGACCTGTGCGGCGTCGAGAGTGAACGCGTAGGTCCAGTCGTCGGGGTTGTCGGGGTTGATCACGACTGACTTGACGAAGGTGCTTCTTGTGCCCGATCCGCGGTAGCCGACCGGGTTGAGCGCGATCTCGATGCCCGGATCCTTGCCGGTGTAGTCGGTGCCGTGGACACTGAGGACCACGCCGTCCTTGGACTGCTCGATGATCGACACCTCGACCTCGGCGTCGGAGAAGACGCTCCCCAGTCCGAGCGCGTGCGTAGCGCCGACCGGAGCCAGCAGAAGCGCAAGCGCCGTCAGCAGCGTCACCACGACCCGAGATACCACTGCAGACCTCACAAGGCGGTCACTTGGGGGTTGGTGTCGGCCCGCCTCTCCCGACGGGGGAGGAAAGTAGCGCTCTTTACCCTCCGTCGTGACCCGCGTCACCCAGGTGTTGATCGGTTGCGTCGATATTGAGGGGGTTGAGTGTCGTTCGGGTCGATGAAACGCCGAAAACGCCCGGGTGGGTATGGCGTCAGAAATTGTCGGCGGGACCAGGCAAGATGGTGCCCGTGAACGATGACGTGACCGACGCCGGCCCTGAGCAGAAGAACGAGCACCAGGAGCTCGCCGAGCAGATCGAGGACGCTCGCTACCGCTACTACGTGCTCGACGACCCGACGCTCTCCGACGCGGACTTCGACCAGAAGTGGCGCCGGATCAACGAGCTCGAGGAGCAGTTCCCCGAGCTGCGCACCCCCGACTCGCCGACCCAGAAGGTCGGTGGCACGTTCTCGACGGAGTTCACCGCGGTCGACCACCTGCAGCGGATGGAGTCGCTCGACAACGTCTTCTCGTTCGACGAGCTTGCCGGCTGGCATGCCCGGATCGCCAAGGACGGCGCCGGCCAGGCCGAGCTGCTGTGCGAGCTCAAGGTCGACGGCCTGGCGATCAACCTGCTCTACGAGAAGGGCCGCCTGGTGCGCGCGCTGACCCGCGGCGACGGCCGCACGGGCGAGGACGTCACCCCGAACGTACGCACCATCAAGTCCATCCCGCACCGGCTGACCGGCACCGACGAGTTCCCGGTGCCCGACCTGGTCGAGGTGCGCGGCGAGGTCTTCTTGTCGATCGAGGCCTTCGACAAGCTCAACGCCTCCCTGGTCGACGCGGGCAAGCCGATGTTCGCCAACCCGCGCAACTCCGCCGCCGGCTCGCTGCGCCAGAAGGACCCGCGGGTGACGGCGACCCGCGAGCTCGGGATGGTCTGCCACGGCATCGGTGCCCGGCAGGGCTTCCAGCCGGTGGCCCAGTCGCATGCGTACGACGCCCTGAAGGCATGGGGGCTGCCCACCTCCAAGCGGGTCAAGGTGCTCAAGAGCCTCGCCGAGGTCGAGGAGTTCATCAGCTACTTCGGCGAGCACCGCCACGACGTCACCGAGCACGAGATCGACGGTGTCGTGATCAAGGTCGACGACATCTCGCTGCAGCGCCGCCTCGGCTCGACCAGCCGCGCGCCACGGTGGGCGATCGCCTACAAGTACCCGCCGGAGGAGGTCAACGCCAAGCTGCTCGCGATCGACGTCGGCGTGGGCCGAACCGGCCGGGTCACGCCCTTCGGCGTCATGGAGCCGACCAAGGTCGCCGGCTCGACCGTCGAGCGCGCGACGCTGCACAACGCCCACGAGGTGAAGCGGAAGGACGTACGCCCCGGTGACACCATCATCCTGCGCAAGGCCGGCGACGTGATCCCGGAGATCCTCGGCCCGGTGCTGCCGCTGCGACCCGAGGGGCTGCCGGAGTGGGTGATGCCCACCGAGTGCCCCGCGTGCGGCACCACGCTCGCCGAGCAGAAGGAGGGCGACAAGGACCTGCGCTGCCCCAACCACCGCGGCTGCCCCGCCCAGGTGCGGGAGCGGGTCTTCTTCGCCTCCGGACGAGGCGCCTTCGACATCGAGGGGATGGGCTACGAGGCGGCGGACGCGCTGCTGGCCGCCGAGGTGATCACCAACGAGGGCGACATCTTCTCGCTCGACGAGGCCAAGCTCGCCACCACGGCGTTCTTCACCCGGGCCGCGAAGAAGGCCGAGAAGGAGGCCGGGGCCGGCGACCGGGTGCTCAACGCCAATGCGCTGGGACTGCTGCGCAACCTGGAGGAGCGCAAGCAGGTCCCGCTGTGGCGGGTGCTGGTCGCGCTGTCCATCCGCCACGTCGGCCCGTCCGCGGCCCGGGCGCTGGCCACCGAGTTCGGCTCGCTGGACGCCATCTGGGCGGCCTCCCAGGAGGAGCTGGCCGCCACCGAGGGCGTCGGCGGGATCATCGCCGAGGCCATCGTCGAGTGGCGCCAGGTCGACTGGCACCAGGAGATCGTGGAGAAGTGGCGTACGGCCGGAGTCTCCCTCGAAGACGAGCGCGACGAGTCGGTGGCGCGCACCCTCGAGGGCCTGACCATCGTGGTCACCGGGTCGTTGGATGACTTCTCCCGCGACGGCGCCAAGGAGGCGATCATCAGCCGTGGCGGCAAGGCCGCGGGGTCGGTCTCGAAGAAGACCGACTACGTCGTGGTCGGTGAGAGCGCGGGCTCCAAAGCCGCCAAGGCCGAGGAGCTCGGTCTGCCGATCCTCGACGAGGCGGCGTTCAAGGTTCTGCTGGAGGCCGGACCCGCTGGACTCGGCTAGAAAATACCCCCCATAGTGTGGCCTCGTGCTCGAGGCCCTTCCCCCACTCCTCACGGTCGCCGCGGTCCTTCTGGTCCCGGCGACCGTGCTGCTGTTCACGATCCGTACGCCGCGTGCCGGCTCGCTCTCCGCGGGCACGGCGGTCCTCGCGGCGGCCCTGACCGCGGTGGTCGCCCTCGGTGCCGGCCTGCTGCTCGGCCATGACGTCGTCCGGGCCACGATCGGCGGCGTCGTCCTCGGCGCCTCGCTGCTGGCCTGGCTGCCCGCGGCGCGGGACTGGGACGTACGCGGCCTGGTCGCCTGGGCGCTCACCATCGACGTGGGTCTGCTCTACCTGACCTATGTGGGTCTGTGGACGGTCACGGTCCACCCCGGAGCGTGGACGACGACGCTGTCGAGCGTGCTGTGGCTGCTGGAGGTCTTCGTCTTCCTGATCGGTGTGGGCTACCTGTGGGAGATGGTCGACGTGCTCGCCCGGCGCCGCTGGCGTGGCTGGCCGACGCGTGGCGAGCACCATCCCGGCTGGGGCCGGCCCTTCGTGAGCCTGCACGTCCCGACCCACAACGAGCCGCCCGAGATGGTCATCGAGACCCTCGAGCGGATGCTCGAGCTTGACTACGACGCGTACGAGATCCTGGTCATCGACAACAACACCGACGATCCCGCGCTGTGGCGGCCGGTGCAGGACTTCTGCGAACAGTACGACGGGGTCACCTTCATCCACCTGGCCAACTGGCCGGGGTTCAAGTCGGGGGCGCTCAACTACGCGCTGGCCCGGATGAACCCGCTCACCGAGGTCGTCGGGATCGTCGACGCCGACTACCACGTCGCTCCTGACTTCCTGGCCCACAACGCTCCGCTGTTCAGCGACGAGTCGGTTGCCTTCGTGCAGACGCCGCAGGACTACCGGGACTGGGACGTCTCGGCGTACTTCCGCCGGCTCTACCACTCCTACGGCTACTTCTTCGACGTCAGCCAGGTGTCTCGCAACGAGCGCAACGGCGCCATCTTCGGCGGCACCATGGGGCTGATCCGCGCCTCCGCTCTGGTCCGGTCCGGCGGCTGGGACGAGTGGTGCATCACCGAGGACGCCGAGCTGTCGCTGCGGCTGCTGAAGATGGGCTACAACGGCATGCACGTCGACCGCTCCTACGGCCGCGGCGTGATGCCGCTGACCTTCGAGACGCTCAAGAAGCAGCGGTTCCGGTGGTGTTTCGGCGGCATCCAGATCCTGCGCATGCACTGGCGCTCACTGATGCCCGGGCGTCGCACCGAGGACAACCAGATGACCTTGGCGCAGCGCTGGGCCTACCTCGTCGGCGGGCTGCAGTGGTTCGGCGACCTCGCCGGAGCCCTGTTCACCTTCTTCCTGATCTCGGGCGCTCTCGACCTGATGCTCGGCGGGGGACTGGTCGTACGCCGCCTCTCGGGGCTCCTCCTGTTCGCCACCGTCGCGCTCGTGCTCTTCGGCGCGGCCCGCTCGATCGCGCTGGTCCGCCTACGCAGCGGGGCCTCCTGGCGCGACGCGCTCGGTGCCTTCGGGCTGTGGCTGGCGCTCGGGGTGACCGTCGCGAGGGCCTCCTGGCTCGGGCTGGTCTCGCGTGAGGGCACCTTCCTGCGTACGCCGAAGATCAAGGGGCAGCCGCGGGTGCGGGACGTGGTGCGGGGCAATCTGGTGGAGACCTTCGCCGCGGTGGTCTGCCTGGCCATGGCGGTGCTGGTCGGCGCACTCGGCGGGGCCACAGGGCTCGCCATCGCGGCGCTGCTCGCCTTCCAGGGGATCGGCTACGCGCTGGCCCCGATCAACAGCTGGGCGGCGATCCGCAGCGACCTGCCCGCCGACCTGCGGCGCCGTCGCGAGCGGATCTGGGCCTGGAGTGCCGCCGCGGCGCCCGCTGCTCGGCGCGGCGGACTGGTGCTGGCCTTCAGCTCAGTGATGCTCGCCGGGCTGGTCGCGCTCGCGGCGCCGGTGGGCAGCCCGGACGTACCCGAGGTCGGCGACGTCCACGGCGCGCTCGAGAAGAAGCCGCGCGACCGGGAGGACCGGCCCACGCCCGCACGGAGCCCGGCGCCGGAGCCGACCGCGGACCCGACCCAGGCCCCGGAGCCGTCATCGAGCGGGGCCGGCGCCACGGCCAGCACCCGGCCGAGCCAGGCCGCCGACCCGACCCCGTCGCCCGATCCCACTCGCGGTGCCGATCCGACCCAGCCGGCGCCCGCCCAGCCGAGCTCGGCGGGAAGGCCGACCGACAAGCCGTCCAACGGTGGCGGCCCGAACAAGGCGCAGTAGGCGTCATCTGCTCACCTCGGCGCAGCCGAGATGAGAGTTGGGGCCGCTGACACCTAGGATGTGCGCATGCCAGAAATCACCCGCGACGAGGTCGCGCACCTGGCCGACCTCGCCCGCATCGACCTCAGCGACGCCGAGCTCGATCACCTTGCCCCGCAGCTTCAGGTGATCCTCGAGTCCGTCGCCTCGATCCAGGGGCTTGCCGGCGACGACGTGCCTGCCACCTCCCACCCGCTTCCGATGACCAACGTCTTCCGTGAGGACGTCGTCGTGCCCGGCCTGACGCCCGAGCAGGCGCTCTCCGGTGCGCCTGCCGTCGAGGAGCAGCGATTCTCGGTGCCGCGGATCCTGGGGGACGAGCAGTGAGTGACCTGATCCTGAAGTCGGCCGCCGAGCTGGCCGACTCCCTCGCCGCCGGTGAGACCACCTCGGTCGAGCTGACCCAGGCCCACCTCGACCGGATCGCCGCGGTCGACGGCGACGTCCACGCCTTCCTGCACATCGACGCCGAGGGCGCGCTGTCCCAGGCCGCCGCCTCCGACGCGCGCCGGGCCAACGGCGACGCGCTGCACGCTCTCGACGGCGTGCCGATCGCGGTCAAGGACGTGCTGACCACCACCGGCCTGCCGACGACCTGCGGCTCCAAGATCCTCGAGGGCTGGGTCCCGCCCTACGACGCGACCGTGGTCAAGAAGATCAAGGCAGCCGGTCTGCCGATCCTGGGCAAGACCAACATGGACGAGTTCGCGATGGGCTCCTCCACCGAGCACTCCGCGTACGGCCCGACGAAGAACCCGTGGAAGCTCGACCGGATCCCCGGCGGCTCCGGTGGTGGCTCGGCCGCAGCCGTCGCCGCATTCGAGGCGCCGCTGGCGCTCGGAACCGACACCGGCGGCTCGATCCGCCAGCCGGGCGCCGTCACCGGCACCGTCGGCGTGAAGCCGACCTACGGGTCGGTCTCGCGCTACGGCCTGGTCGCCCTGGCCAACTCGCTGGACCAGGTCGGTCCGGTGACCCGCACGGTCCTCGACTCGGCGCTCCTCCACGAGCTCATCGGCGGCCACGACCCGCTCGACTCCACGTCGACGACCACCCCGGTGACCGGGCTCGTCGACGCCGCCCGTGCCGGCGCGACCGGTGACCTCAAGGGCGTCAAGGTCGGCGTCATCAAGGAGCTCGCCGGCGAGGGCTGGGCGCCCGACGTGATGCGCAAGTTCAACGAGTCCGTCGACCTGCTCACCAAGCTGGGTGCCGACGTCGTCGAGGTCTCCACGCCGAGCTTCGAGCACGCGATGGCGGCCTACTACCTGATCCTGCCGGCGGAGTGCTCCTCCAACCTGGCCAAGTTCGACGCGATGCGTTACGGCCTGCGGGTCACCCCCGACGGCGACCCGTCGGCCGAGGACGTCATGAAGGCGTCCCGTGACGCCGGCTTCGGCGACGAGGTCAAGCGCCGCATCATCCTCGGCACCTACGCGCTCAGCAGCGGCTACTACGACGCCTACTACGGTCAGGCGCAGAAGATCCGCACGCTGATCATCGAGGACTTCAAGAAGGCCTTCGAGCAGGTCGACGTGCTGGTCTCGCCGACCTCCCCGTCGACCGCGTTCCCGCTGGGCGCCAAGCTCGACGACCCGCTCGCGATGTACATGCAGGACCTGGCCACCATCCCGGCCAACCTGGCCGGCACGCCCGGCATCTCCGTCCCGGCCGGGGTCTCCGACGTGGACGGGCTGCCCGTCGGCGTACAGCTCCTGGCTCCGGTCCTGGAGGACGCCCGTCTCTACCGCGTCGGTGCCGCCCTCGAGGGCGCCATCGGTCCGGTGCTCTCGATCGACAAGCTGGAGGTGGCCCGATGACCGCTGTGCCTGATTCTTTGGGTCTTGTCGGTTTCGACGAGGTGCTGGAGCGCTACGACCCGGCCTTCGGGCTCGAGGTGCATGTCGAGCTCAACACCAACACCAAGATGTTCTGCGGCTGCCCGGCGACGTTCGGCGGCGAGCCCAACTCCCAGGTCTGCCCGACCTGCCTCGGCCTGCCGGGCTCGATGCCGGTCGTGAACGCCAAGGCGGTCGAGAGCGCGATCCGGATCGGTCTCGCGCTCAACGGCTCGATCGCGGAGTGGTGCCGGTTCGCCCGGAAGAACTACTTCTACCCGGACATGCCGAAGAACTTCCAGACCTCGCAGTACGACGAGCCGATCGTCTACGACGGCTACCTCGACGTCGAGGTCGAGGGGGAGATCTTCCGGGTCGAGATCGAGCGCGCCCACATGGAGGAGGACACCGGCAAGACCACCCACATCGGTGGCGCGACCGGCCGCATCCACGGCGCCGACTACTCGCTGGTCGACTACAACCGTGCGGGCATCCCGCTGATCGAGATCGTCACCCGCCCGATCCTCGGCACCGGTGCCAAGGCGCCGCTGGTGGCCAAGGCCTACGTCGCCGCGCTGCGCGAGATCCTGCTGGGTCTGGGTGTCTCCGACGTACGCATGGACCAGGGCTCGATGCGCTGCGACGTCAACCTGTCGCTGTCGCCCAAGGGCTCCGGGACCTTGGGGACGCGCACCGAGACGAAGAACGTCAACTCGCTGCGCTCGGTCGAGCGGGCCGTACGTTTCGAGATGTCGCGCCACGCCGGGATCCTCGACGCGGGGGAGGCGATCTTCCAGGAGACCCGCCACTTCCACGAGGACACCGGCACCACCTCGGCGGGCCGGGCGAAGTCGGACGCCGACGACTACCGCTACTTCCCCGAGCCCGACCTCGTCCCGGTCGCGCCCTCGCGCGAGTGGGTCGAGGAGCTGCGGGCGAGCCTGCCGGAGCGCACCGCC
Organism: Nocardioides sp. NPDC006303; assembly: GCF_040613175.1. Lineage (NCBI taxonomy): Bacteria > Bacillati > Actinomycetota > Actinomycetes > Propionibacteriales > Nocardioidaceae > Nocardioides > Nocardioides sp. NPDC006303. The sequence goes on along the minus strand of NZ_JBEXRR010000035.1, from coordinate 42,056 downwards.
GACAAGCGGGCCCGCCTGCAGGTCGAGTGGGGCTACTCCGACCTGGAGATGCGCGACGTCTGGGCCGCCGGCGCTCTGTCGCTGATCGAGGCGACGGTCGCCGAAGGAGCGTCCGCACAGGCCGCCCGTAAGTGGTGGATGGCCGAGCTCTCCCGCAGCGCCAACGACCGTGGCGTCGAGCTCGCCGAGCTCGGTGTCACCCCGGTGCAGGTCGCCGAGGTGCAGAAGCTGGTCGACGCCAAGACGCTGACCGACAAGCTGGCCCGTCAGGTCTTCGAGGGTCTTCTCGCAGGTGAGGGCACGGTTTCGGAGATCATCGACGCCCGTGGCCTCGCCGTGGTCTCCGACGACGGCGCGCTCGGCGCAGCTGTGGACGAAGCCATCGACGCCCAGCCCGCTGTCGCCGAGAAGATCCGCGGCGGCAACCAGGCCGCAGCCGGTGCGCTCATCGGCGCGGTCATGAAGGCGACCGGCGGCAAGGCCGACGCCAAGCGCGTCCGCGAGCTGATCCTGGAGAAGCTCTCCTGACCCCACACCGAGTCGGCTCGTTCTGACAACAAACTCCGCCGAGTCGGCGCGTCATGACGCGCCGACTCGGCGTCGGTTTTGGTCAGGATGAGCCGACTCGGCGATGGGGTGCACTGGCAGACTGTCCGGCGTGACCGAGACCGAGCCCTTCCGCATCGCACTGCTCATCGACGCCGACAACGCGCCTGCCTCGAAGATCGACGACATCTTGAACGACCTGGCCGAGTACGGCGAGGTGACGATCCGGCGGGCCTACGGCAACTGGACCAAGTCCGAGCTCAAGGGCTGGATCGAGGAGCTGCACGATGCCGCGATCAGGCCGATGCAGCAGTTCGACCTGACCGCGCACAAGAACGCCTCCGACATGGCGCTCGCGATCGACGCCGTCGAGCTGCTGCACGCAGCGATCCCGGACGCGTTCGCACTGGTCTCCTCCGACTCCGACTTCACGCCGCTGGTGCACTACCTGCGGGAGAAGGGCCGCGCTGTCTACGGCTACGGTCGGGAGAAGACGCCGGCGCCGTTCAAGAGCGCCTGCACCCGGTTCACCGTGGTGGAGAAGCTCGGCGGCTCCGAGGAGGAGACCGAGGCCGACACCGAGCCCGGGACCACGCGCACCCGCAAGCAGTCGTCCGCGGCGACCAACGGGCAGGCGCTGAAGCGCAACGCCCGGCTGATCCAGCTGCTGCGCAACTCCATCGCCGCGGCCGCCGACGACGACGGCTGGGCACTGGTCGGCACCGTGGTCTCCCGCATCCGCAACCAGTCCTCCGAGGACCCGCGCAACTACGGGTACGCCACGTGGACCAAGCTCATCAAGGCGATCGACCTCTTCGAGCTCAAGGACGAGGGCACCTCGGCGATCGCGGTCAGCGACAAGCGCACCAAGAAGTGACGTACGGCCCTCTGGACAACACAGCTAACGAGTCTCCGCGGTGGCCGGGCGAGCACATCTGACGCCCTTGGGTACCGACCCGTGGAGGTGCTTCAGCGCGGCCTTGAAGTCGCGGCAGCGCTCGGCGTCCTCCTTCTTGTTCGAGGGGTAGCCGATCGCCGCGTTGACCTTGCCCATGTCCAGGGCGTCGGCGAGCGGGTTGATGTCGCGGGCGACGGTCCAGTACCACCGCGAGATCGGCGCGCTGTAGTCCAGCGACCGGGCGAGCTCGGGGCGGCGGCGCAGGTCGATGTCGAAGTAGGCGCCGGCGTCGGAGTAGTTGGCCTCGCCGGTCAGCTGGATGTAGCCGCGACCGGTGAACTTCCGCTTGTCGCGGCCCTTGGCGTCGTGGTGGAAGGAGCTCTCGTTGGCGAGCGTGGTCAGATACGCCGCCTGCCGGTAGGCGGTGGTGATCCCGGCATCGGCCATCGCGCGGTTGAGGCTTGGCAGCCCGGTCTCAACGGTGCTCCGGTCACCGACCTTCTCGCCGAACATGGCGACCAGATCGGCGTACGTGACCGATGTCCGCGCCTCCTCCGCACCGGCCGTCGTGGTCGAGGCGAGGGCGAGAAGGGTGGCCGTGATCGAGGTTGCGACAAGGCCGAGAATCCTGTGGCGCATGGGGACAGAGTGACTGCTCGGCGGCGATCCCGCAAGCAGGGCTCGCCAGGCATAGGATTGCCCCCGCATAGCAGAGCCTCAATCAACACACGCCGTGGTGGGGGAAGCCGGTCGAATCCCGGCGCTGACCCGCAACCGTAGGCCCAGGCACCGAGAATGTCCTGGGCGAGCCGGAGCACCCGCTGACGGACGCGTACTGACCTGACGCTGTCGTGGAAAGCAGCGGGTCGGCCCTGGGCCTTCCCGACGAACAGCGCGGAAGGAACCATGAAGAAGACCGTCCTCGGTGGCATCGCCGCCGCCCTCGCCCTCACCTCGCTCGCCGGCTGTGGCGAGAAAGCCGTCGAGGAGGGGGAGAAGCCCACCTACGACGCCAAGGTTTCCACCGCGGTGGCCGACTGGCTCGTGGCCCAGGCACCGGAGGGCGTGGCCCGCAACGCGCAGTACGGCACCGACGACTTCGGGCTCAGCGCCGACATCGGGATCGCGCTGGCAGAGGTCGGCGGCTACGACGAGGAGATCTCCACGATCGCCGCGGCGGTGATGGAGAACAAGAAGGCCTACACCTCGCCCGGGTTCGGCACCGTCACCTCGGCCGGGGCGACCGCGAAGGCGCTCGTCCTCCAGCAGAACGTCGACGCCTCCGACCCCGGTCTGCTCAAGCAGCTCGAGGGCACCGTCGCCGAGAACGGCCGGATCGCCGACGAGCTCGACCCCAAGGACAAGAAGGCGGCCGACTACTCCAACACCATCGGACAGTCGTACGCCGTGTGGGCGCTGAACAACGCCGAGAGCAAGGAGGCCGCGGCCGCGACGGAGTTCCTGGCCGGACAGCAGTGCGAGGAGGGCTGGTTCCGGGTCACCTTCGCGGCCGACCCCGCCGCCGCTGACCAGACCTGCGACGCCGACCCGAAGGCCGTCCCGGACGCCGACGCCACCGCGTTCGCGCTGATCGCCCTGTCCGGGGTGGCCACCCCGGAGGCGGAGAAGGCCGTCGAGGCCGGCGTCGAGTGGCTGAAGGAGACCCAGACGGAGGACGGGTCGTTCAAGGCGGCCACCGGCAACATCGCCAACTCCAACACCACCGGCCTGGCCGGGTGGGCGTTCGGTCGCGCGGGTGAGACCGACGCCGCGGAGAAGGCGGCGAGCTGGGTCGCCGACCACGTCGTGACCTGTGGCGACGACGCCGGCGCGGTGGCCTATGACGACGCCGCGCTGACCGAGGGCAACACCAAGGGCCTGACCAAGGAGTCGGAGGGGATGTACCGCCTCGCCGCCGCCCAGGCGCTGCCGTCGCTGGTCTTCCTGCCCAAGGATGCGACCGCGAAGAGCTCGTGCTGATCCTGCGGTCCTCGTTGGTGGCCCTGGCGATCCTCGCCGGGGCCACCGCACCTGTCTTCACCCCCGTCTCCGCCTCGTCTGCGGCATCATCCGGCGAGGCGTGTGACGGCGTCACCGTCGTCGTCGAGCCCAACGCGCTGGGTGGCGATCCTGAGGTCACCTGTGTCCAGCCCGGGGAGGGTGACACCGGCGCCGACCTCTTCGAGAAGGCGGGGCATCCGCTCACCTATGTGACCTCGATGCCCAGTGTCGTATGTCGCGTCGATGAGCGGCCGAAAGCCGCCGGTTGCGCCCAGATGCCGCCCGCCGACGCGTACTGGTCGCTGTGGATCACCGACGATTCGGGGGCCTGGAGCTATGCCTCCAGAAATGTTACCGAAATCAGCGTGACCTCCGGGCAGGGTGTTGCGTTCACGTGGATAGACGACGATGTCGTTACCGCTCCGGCGACGGAGCTTGGGGATGCTGTGGGGGCGCCCTCAAGCCCGTCGCCGGAGTTATCTCCGGAGGAGCCGACGGACTCGGCCTCCGAGACCGAGCATCTGCCCGCCTGGGTCGCGCCCGCGGGGATCCTCACACTCTTCACCGTCGCCGGGGCCGTGTGGTGGCGCCGGCGATGAGCACGCTGTTGCGTACGGCCGCGGTCGCGCATCTGCCCCGCGACCTGCACCCCGTCGCCTGGTGGGTGTGGGCGATCGGCATGGCTGCGTACGCCTCCTTCACCACCAACCCGTTGCTGCTCCTGCTCGTGGTGGGGGTGGTGTCGGTCGTGGTCGCCGCGCGTCGTGGCGACCAACCGTGGGCGAAGGCGTTCCGGCTCTACGTCGGCCTCGCGGTGTTCATCGTCGTGACCCGGGTGCTCTTCCGGGTGCTCCTGGGCGCCGTGCCGGGTCACGTGATCCTCGACCTGCCCGAGATCCCGCTCCCGGAGTGGGTGCTGGGGATCCGGCTGCTCGGGCCGCTCACCCGCGAGGCGCTGCTGGCCGGCCTCTACGACGGGATGCGGCTGGGCGTCATCGTGATCTGCGTCGGCGCGGCCAACGCGCTGGCGAACCCGAAGCGGCTGCTGCGCTCGCTGCCGCCGGCACTCTACGAGATCGGCACCGCTGTTGTGGTCGCCGTGACGGTGCTGCCGCAGCTGGCCGAGTCGGTGCAGCGGGTGCGCGCGGCGCAACGACTGCGTGCCGGTGCGACCGGAAACGTCAAGCGGCTGCGCCGTTTCCTGGTGCCGGTGCTCGAGGACGCCCTGGAGCGGTCGATGGCGCTGGCGGCGGGCATGGACACGCGCGGCTACGGACGTACGGCCGGCGTCCCGGTCGCCACCAGGCGGATCACCTCGGTGCTCATGCTGGTCTCGCTCATCGGGCTCTGCGCCGGCGTCTACGCGGTGCTGGACGGCACCACGCCAGGCTGGCTGGCCGCCACCATGCTCGCGCTCGGCGTCGGCACCGCCGCTGGTGGGCTGGCGCTCGCCGGCCGCCGGGTGACGCGGACCGTCTACCGGCCCGACCGGTGGCGGTGGCCGGAGGTCGTGGTGGCGCTGAGCGGGATCGGGGTCGTCGCCGTGGGCTGGTGGGTCGCCCGCTACCAGGTCCCGGTCGCCTTTCCGGGCGTGAGCACCGTCCCGGAAGTCACCCTGATCGCCATGGCCGGTGTGCTCGTCGGGCTGGTCCCGGCCGTCGCCGCCCCGCTACCGGCATCATCGCTCGTCCACGAGGAGGCAGTCGCATGATCGAGCTGCGAGGCATCACGTTCACCCCGCCCGACTCCTCCGAGCACGTGCTCAAGGACGTCGACCTCACCATCGAGGAGGGCGAGCTGCTGCTCGTCTCCGGACCGACCGGCTCGGGGAAGTCGACCCTGCTCGGCGTGCTCGCCGGCCTGGTGCCGCGCTTCTCCGGCGGCGTGCTCGACGGTGACGTCCTGCTGGACGGCGCCTCGATCGTTCGTACGCCGCCGCGCGAGCGCGCCGGGATCATCGGCTACGTCGGGCAGGACCCGGTGGCCGGATTCGTCACCGACACGGTCGAGGAGGAGCTCGCCTACGGCATGGAGCAGCTCGGTCTCCCGCCGGCGACCATGCGGCGCCGGGTGGAGGAGACCCTCGACCTGCTCGGCATCGCCGAGCTGCGGCAGCGGTCCCTGCGTACCCTCTCGGGAGGGCAGCAGCAGCGCGTCGCGATCGGCTCGGTGCTCACCACCCACCCCCGGGTCGTCGTGCTCGACGAGCCCACCTCCGCCCTCGACCCCACCGCCGCCGAGGACGTGCTCGCCACCATCACCCGGCTGGTGCACGACCTCGGCACCTCCGTCGTCCTCGCCGAGCACCGCCTCGAGCGGGTCGTACCGTTCGCCGACCGCATCGCGCTCCTCGTCGGCGACGGCTCCGTCGCCGTCGGCGATCCCGCTGAGGTCCTGGAGACCTCGCCCATCGTCCCGCCGCTCGTCGAGCTCGGCCGCGAGCTCGGCTGGTCGCCGCTGCCACTGACGGTGCGGGACGCGAGGCGGCGGGCGCGGACGTTGGAATACCCGGTTAACCGGGTATCCCTGCACTTCTCAGGTGTTGCAACGCCAGAGAAGCGCAGGAAAAGCCTGAGAAGTTCCGGGCTCACCGTCACCCGAGGACGTACGCCGGTCCTGCACGACGTCTCGATCGGGCTGCCCGCGGGGCGGGTGACGGCGCTGATGGGACGCAACGGATCGGGCAAGTCGACGCTGCTGTGGACGCTGCAGGGGACCCAGAAGCGGCTGGCCGGATCGGTGGACGTCGCCGGCAAGGATCCGGCGACCCTCGACCCCGAAGAGCGACGCGAGCTCGTCGGGCTGCTGCCACAGACCGCGGCCGATCTGCTCTACCTAGAGACGGTGGCCGAGGAGTGCGATGCAGGCGGCCCACGGACGAGGGAGATCCTGGACAGCCTCGTCCCCGGCATACCCGACGGCCAGCACCCGCGCGACCTCTCCGAGGGCCAGCGCCTCGCTCTGGCGCTGTCGCTGATCCTGAGCGCCGATCCGCCGGTCGTGCTCCTCGACGAGCCGACCCGCGGCCTCGACTACGCCGCCAAGCACGCTCTGTCCGAGATCCTGCGCGAGCTCACCGAGGCCGGCAAGGCGGTTCTGGTGGCGACCCACGACGTCGAGTTCGTCGCCGAGGCGGCCGACGACGTGGTGGTGCTCGCCGACGGCGAGGTGGTCTCCGCCGGCGACGTACGCAGCGTCACGGCCGAGTCGCCCGCGTTCGCGCCCCAGGTGAGCAAGGTCTTCGGCCCGGGCTGGCTGAACGTACGCGAGATCGTCGAGGCGGTGGGCGAGAGATGATCAGGTTCTCGCCCCGCACGGCGGTCCTGCTCGCGATCATCTCGGTGGCAGGGCTGATGATGTTCGGCTGGCCGCTGCTGCTCCACGGCTACGACCGGGTGCAGCCGCCGTTCATCTTCCTGGCGCTGCTGCCGCTGATGCTGGTGGTGCTGCTGAGCGAGCTCTCCACCGGCGGGATCGACACCCGGATGATCGCTGTCCTCGGCGTGCTCAGCGCGATCGAGGCCGTCCTGCGCGCCGTCTCCGCCGGCACCGGCGGGGTGGAGCTGGTCTTCTTCATGCTCATCCTCGGTGGCCGGGTCTTCGGTCCGGCCTTCGGGTTCGTCCTCGGCTGCACCAGCCTGTTCGTCGCCGCGCTCGTCACCGCCGGTGTCGGACCCTGGCTGCCTTACCAGATGCTCGGCGCCGCCTGGGTGGCGATGGGCGCAGGGCTCCTGCCACGCGCGAGCGGTCGCCGGGAGATCGGGCTGCTGGCGGCGTACGGGATCTTCGCCTCGTACGCCTACGGGCTCCTCCTCAACCTGCAGGGCTGGCCGCTGCTCACCGGCGTCACAGTTCCCGGCGCGAGCGGCAACCTCTCCTACGAACCCGGTGCGGCGTTTGCCGAGAACCTGGCGACGTTCCTGCGTTACACCCTGGTCACCTCGACCAGCAGCTGGGATACCGTGCGCGCGATCACCACCGCCGTCGCCATCGCCCTGCTCGGGCCCGCCGTCCTCGCCACCCTGCGTCGTGTTGCCCGCCGGGCCACGGTCACCGGGACGGTGGCCTCGACAGGCTCGACCACCGGATAGGTCAGACGCGCTGGTGCTCGGAGACCCGGGCGAGAAAGGCGAGCAGCAGCTGGTGGACGCGGTCGGGCTGCTCCATCTGTACGAAGTGGGTGCCCTCGAGCTCGACGAAGGTGCCGTTCTTGACCCCAGCGGCGACCCGCGACATGTGGCGCGCACCGGCGATGAGGTCGCGGGTGCCAGCGACCAGCACTACCGGCACCTTGATCCGGCGCAGCGAGACCGGGCGGCGCTGGGTGGTGCGCAGCGCGAGGTGGAAGTACCACTCGACCGGGGTGGTCAGGAACTCCGCCAGCGCCGCTGCGGCGAGTTCGGGATCAGGGACCTTGCCGATCAGGCCGGCCTTGGAGAACACCTCGATCGCCCGCGGGCCGAGGTCCAGGCGCGCCGCCAGGGGAGTGATCAGGGAGCCGGTGCGACACAGCACTTTCGATGCGGTGCGGGTCACGATCGCGGCCGCCGGAGCGGGCAGCCGCAGCGGCCCCAGCATCGACTTGAACGTGTCACCTGGCACCCCGGCGACACCGAAGACACCGGAGACCCGCTCGGGATGGTCCGCGGCCAGCTCGAATGCGGTGTTGACCCCGATCGACCAGCCCATCACGACCGGCCGGGAGAGCGAGAAGGCGTCCATCACCGACAGCGCGTCCTCGGCGAAGTGCCTCGAGGTGGTCTGCTCCGGATCCTTCGGCCGCGCCGAGCCGGAGGTGCCGCGGTGTTGCCAGGAGACGACGCGTACGCCGCACGAGGTGTGCAGCAGCGCCGGCCAGTTCCACGGGCTGGTGCCGAGGCCGTTGCACAGCAGCACCGTCGGCCCGTCGATCACGCCCTCGGGGTCGTTGGTCCACGCGCGGATCAGGGTGCCGTCGTCCGAGAGCACGTCCCGGAACACGACCGTCGACTCGGCCATCGCCCGCGGAAGACTCATGCCGCCGCCTCCGTAGGGCAGAGCAAAGAATACGGACGCGGCGGCATGACCTTGATGGTCGCTCGCTGGCGCTCGCTCATGCAGTCATTCTCTCCGAAGCGAGCAGCTGGAGATAGTTCTGCACATCCTCACGCTCGGCACGCCGCAGCAGGAGCGCCTCCTCGGCGGCCTTGGCGTTGTGCCGGGCGGCGAGCTGGGAGGCCACCGGCCAGGCGAGCAGCAGCTGGATCGGTCGTAGGAACGGGCCGACCATCCGCCCCGCGGTGCGAGCGGCGAGGAGAGCGGCGACTTGGGCGACGGCAGCGGTGTGTACGGGGGCGGTGATGGTCGACAACGGAGCAACTCCAAGGACTGGCGGGGACCGGGCGGCGAGGGGGAGTTGTCACCGAACTGTAGTGACCTCAACGTTCGGAGTCAGTGACGTGCGGATGTCGCTTGTGTGAAACGCCCCACTACACCGGGGTCGACTCCGCCGGCACGTGATGCTCCGGCTTGCCGGTGCGGGTCGCGCCCGCGGAGGCGACCACGACACACGCGATGGCCAGCCACTGCAGGACCGAGAGCCCCTCGTGGAGGATCAGGATCGCGGCCAGCGCGCCGGCGGCCGGCTCCAGCGACATCAGGATCGCGTAGAGCCCCGACTTGATCGAACGCAGGGCGACGAGATCGAGGGAGTAGGGGATCACCGAGGACATCAGGCCCACCATCAGGCCGACCAGCCACACGTGCGGAGAGCCCAGCCCGTCGGCGTACGCCATCGCCGCAGGCGTCAGCGCCACCGCCGCGACGGTGGAGGCCAGAGCGAGCCCGTCGAGCCCCTCCCACCGCGCTCCGGTCGCCTTCGACAGCACGATGTACGCAGCCCAGCAGGCCCCCGCGAGCAGCGCGAACAACACGCCCACGATCGAGATCCGACCGGGCTCGAGACCGAGCAGCACGACCCCTGCGGCTGCCAGCGCGACCCAGACCAGGTCGCGCGCCCGTCGCGAGGTGACCAGCGCGATCGTGAGCGGACCGATGAACTCAATGGTGACCGCGATCCCGATCGGGAGCCGGGCGAAGGACTGGTAGATGGCCCAGTTCATCAGCCCGAGCGAGGCCCCGAAGGCGACCACGACGAGCCAGTCCCGGCGCGAGAGACCGCGGACCCGGGGCCGCGTGATCGCCAGCAGGATCAACGCCGACAGCGTCAGCCGCAGCCACACCATGGCCGTCGGGGTGACCTCGTCGAAGAGCGACTTCGCGAAGGTCGCGCCGATCTGCACCGACGCGATCCCGATCAGAACCAGGACGACCGGGTGGGCCAGCTTCGCCCGCAGAGAGGAAGAAGCTGTGACCACCCGGTCAGTCTAGGACCACGTAAAGACCCGCTACTGCGCCGAGTCCGTCTGCGAGACGTTGGACAGGTTGGTGGCCTTGTTGGCCTCCTCCGCGAGCCGCTCGGACCCGCGCCGCGACTCCTGCGGGACCATCGCATGCTCGACATGATCCTGCTCGTAGAGCTCCGGCGGGATCGGCGGGGGCACCGTGGCGGTGATCCGCGATCCGTCGGGGCGGATACCGCCCTGCGGCTCCTCGTCGAGGTGGGTGCCGATCCGCGGCCCCTGGTCGGCGAGCGGCACGATGACCGGCGAGCCCTTGGAGACCACGAACTCCTCCCCGCGGACGCTGATCGGGATGTCGAACTCCTCGCCCGGGGTGTCCACGACGGTGAACACGATCTGGTCGCTGGTCAGTGCGACCTGCATCCGGGTCGAGTGCCACTGGACCCGGAAGACCAGCGAGCCCCACTGGACCGGAAGACGCGGGTCGAAGGAGAGCTTGCCGTCGTAGTCGCGCATCCCGCCGAAGCCGAACGCGAGCCCGCCCCACACACCGCCGGTGGAGGCGATGTGCATCCCGTCGACGGTGTTGCCGTGCATGTTGTGGAGGTCGACGTAGAGCGCGTCGTAGAAGTAGCGCAGCGCGTCGTCCTGGTAGCCCACCTCGGCCGCCACGATCGACTGCACGACCGCCGACAGCGTCGAGTCGCCGGTGGTGATCGGGTCGTAGTACTCGAAGTCGGCCCGCTTCTGCTCAGGGGTGAACCGGTTGCCCTGCTGGAAGAGGGCGAGCACCACGTCGGTCTGCTTGAGCACCTGGAACCGGTAGATCACCAGCGGGTGGTAGTGCAGCAGCAGGGGACGTACGTCGTCGGGGGTGTTGGGCAGGTCCCACACCTCGCGGTCGAGGAAGTTGTCGTCCTGCGGGTGGATCCCGAGCCCCTCCTCGTAGGGGATGTGCATCGCGGCGGCGCAGCGACCCCACTCCTCGACCTCGTCGGGGGAGATGTCGAGCCGGCCCATGACCTGCGCATACTCGCGCGGATAGTCGGCCCGGAGCATCTCGATGGTCTCGACGGCCTTCTCCAGGTTGTAGCGGGCCATCACGTTGGTGAACAGGTTGTTGTTGACCACCGTGGTGTACTCGTCCGGCCCGGTCACCCCGTGGATGTGGAAGGACGGCTCGCCGTTGTGGCGCCAGAAGCCGAGGTCGGCCCACATCCGCGAGGTCTCGACCAGGATGTCGACGCCCTCGCGGATGAGATAGCCGATGTCACCGGTCGCGTAGACGTACTTCATCAGCGCGAAGGCGATGTCGGCATCGATGTGCACCTGCGCGGTGCCGGCCGCGTAGTAGGCCGATGCCTCCTGCCCGTTGATGGTGCGCCAGGCGAACAGCGCGCCCTTCGCGGCCATCTCCAGCGCCCGCTGCCGGGCCGCGGGAAGCATCACCGAGCGGGCGTGCATCACGTTGCGGGCGACCTCGGGCTGGGTGTAGCAGAGGAACGGAACGACGTAGCACTCCGTGTCCCAGAAGTAGTGGCCCTCGTAGCCGGAGCCGGTGACCCCCTTCGCGGGGACGCCGAGCCCGTCGGTGCGGGCGGTCGCCTGGGCCAGCGAGAACAGGTTGAACCGGATCGCCTGCTGGGCCGCGGAGATGTCCTCGGCGTCGTCCGCCTTGGCGGTGGAGATCTCGACGTCGGCAGCGGACCAGAACTCGTCGTACCAGTTGCGCTGGTCGCGCTCGAAGTGACCGACGCCCAGGCGGATCGCCCGGTCGAGCGTACGTCCGCAGCGCTCGGCCAACTCGCGCACCGGCACCCCACGTGAGGTGTGGTACGCCACGGTCTTCTGCATCCGCAGCGTGCTGCCCTCGGTGGCGTCGACCCGGAAGACCGTCTTGGCCAGGTCGTCCTCGGCACGGACGACGGTCTCGACCGGGTCCGGCGTGTCGATCTGGTGGGCGGCGCTGACCGCGATCGTCATCCCCGAGTTGGCGCACCGGTAGCCGAGGGTCATCTGATCCTCGTCGGCGACCGACATCTGCGGGAGCAGGACGCGGGCGTCGAAGGCGGAGGCCTTGCGTGGGTCCATGCCCTCGCCCAGCGCCGCCGACGGCACGTGGTACTCGTCCTTGCCGTCCTGCCGGTTGAGCAGCTGGGAGGAGATCACGATCGGCGCCGCTCCGCTCAGCATCGTGATCTCGAGGGTCTGGATCGAGAGGTGACGCTGCGTCATCGACACCATCCGGGTCGACTTGATCGCGACCCGCTTGCCCGAGGGCGTACGCCACACCAGGTGCCGCCTCAGCACGCCCTCGCGGAAGTCGAGCACCCGCTCGTACTCCTCCAGGTCAGAGGTGCCGAAGGTCAGCGGCTCGTCGTCGACGTAGATCTTCATGATCTTGGCGTCGGGGGCGTTGACGATGGTCTGGCCGGTCTTGGCGAACCCGTAGGCGTTCTCGGCATGGCGGATCGGCCAGGTCTCGTGGAACCCGTTGATGAAGGTGCCGTGCGCGTAGGTCGGGCGACCTTCCTCGGGGGTGCCGCGCATGCCGAGATAGCCGTTGGCGACGCTGAAGAGTGTCTCGGTCAGACCGAGGTCGTCGGGGGAGTAGCTGGTCTCCACCAGCCGCCACGGGTCGATGGGGTAACGGGCCCGGTCCAGGGGGTTCGGGCCGACGTTGGTTCTCACTGCTGTGCTCCTCGAGCAGGGTCTGGACTGTGTCCATTGGGGACAAGTTCAGCAAGGTCGGATACGACGAGACTGGCGCCAGCGGCCGTGAGGGTGTCGTGGCCGGCGCCACGGTCCACCCCGACGACGAGCGCGAAATCTCCTGCCTTGCCGGCGCGCACCCCGGAGACGGCGTCCTCGAGCACGACGGCCTCGCTCGGGGTGGCTCCGAGGACCTTACCGGCGTAGACAAACGTGTCCGGTGCAGGCTTGCCGGGAAGGCCCTGCTCATCTGCGACGGCTCCCGACACGACCGTCTCGAACCGGTCCAGCAGCCCGGCCGCCTTGAGCACGGTCGGCGCGTTGACCGACGAGGACACCACGCCGAGCCGGACGTCGAGGGTGGTCAGATAGTCCAGGAAGCGCACCGAGCCGGGGTAGGCCTCCACGCCGTCGCGCTCGAGCACCATGTTGAACGCGTTGTTCTTCCGGTTGCCGAGACCGCAGACGGTCTCGAGCTCGGGCGCGTCGTCCGGGGTGCCCTCGGGAAGCTTGATGTCGCGGGAGGCGAGGAAGTCACGGACGCCGTCGTAGCGCGGCTTGCCGTCGACGTACGCGAAGTAGTCCTGGTCGGTGTAGGCCGGCGCCCCCGGGGTCTTCTCCTGCAGGTATGCGTTGAACATCTCCTCCCACGCACGCATGTGCACGACCGCGGTCGGCGTGATCACGCCGTCCAGGTCGAAGAGGATCGCGGTGAACGTCTCCCAGGCAACAGGTCTGGTCATGACTTCAGGCTAGGGGCTGGGCGGCCCAGGCCGAAGAACCAGGCCCCGCTGGGGCTGGTGTTTTCCCTCACCGTTCTTTCGCCGAAATCTCCTGGCCACAGAAGGCGGGCGGGTGGATGCTGGAAGGCATGGGTACGCAGCTGCTTGTCGGGACCCGCAAGGGTCTGTGGATAGGGCGCTCTGACGACGCCCGGCAGGACTGGGACTTCACCGGTCCGCACCATGACATGGAGGAGATCTACTCCGCCATGGTCGAGCCCGGGACCGGGCGAGTCCTTGCCGGATGCTCCTCGCTGTGGATGGGTGCGCTGGTGCGCGCCTCGGCCGACGGCGGCGAGACCTGGACCGAGACCTCGATGTCGTTCCCCGAGGACGTCGACGCGAGCCTGGCCCGGGTCTGGCAGCTCCAGCCGGGGCTGCCCGAGGGCACGATCTGGGCCGGTGTCGAGCCCGGCGCGATCTTCCGCTCTCGTGACAGCGGTGCCAGCTTCGAGCTGGTGCGCGGGCTGTGGGACCACCCGCACCGCACCGAGTGGAACGAGGGCTTCGGCGGCCAGGCGTTCCACACGATCCTGCCGCACCCCACCGACCCCGACTCGGTGACCGCGGCGATCTCGACCGGCGGCGTCTACCAGACCCGAGACGGCGGGGAGACCTGGGAGGCGCGCAACAACGGCATCATCGCGGTCTTCCTGCCCGAGGGGCAGCAGTATCCCGAGTTCGGCCAGTGCGTCCACAAGGTCGCCCGCCACTCCTCCCGTCCCGAGCGGCTCTACCTGCAGAACCACGGCGGCGTCTACCGCTCCGACGACGAGGGCTTGTCGTGGAAGTCCATCGCCGACGGGCTGCCCACCGACTTCGGCTTCGCGATGGTCGTCCACCCGAAGGAGCCCGACACGATCTTCACCTTCCCGATCGGCGCCGGCGAGTCCCGCTACCCACCGGAGGCCAAGCCGATCGTGTGGCGCTCGCGCGACGCCGGGGAACACTGGGAGCCGCTCGACAAGGGCCTGCCCGACCACTTCTACGTGGGCGTCATGCGCGACGCGATGTGCGCCGACGACCACGAGACCGCCGGCGTCTACTTCGGTGCCCGCAACGGCTCGGTCTGGGCCTCCGCCGACGCCGGCGAGACCTGGCGCGAGATCCTCCGCGACATCCCCGACGTGATGGTGGTCAGGGCCGCGAAGGTCTGAGTCCCGTCCGGGACCGACAGTCCATCGCGTGGCGCGTGTCAGAAGACCTGTGCCGACGGGTCTAGCCTTCTGGCATGCCCACTCTTCGCTCCGCAACCTCGACCTCGGGCCGCAACATGGCGGGTGCCCGCGCGCTGTGGCGCGCGACCGGCATGACCGATGACGACTTCGGCAAGCCGATCATCGCGATCGCCAACTCGTTCACCGAGTTCGTGCCCGGCCATGTCCACCTCCGTGACCTCGGCAAGATCGTCGCCGAGAAGATCCAGGAGGCCGGGGGAGTAGCCAAGGAGTTCAACACGATCGCCGTCGACGACGGCATCGCGATGGGCCACGCCGGGATGCTCTACTCACTGCCGAGCCGCGAGCTGATCGCGGACGCGGTCGAATACATGGTGGAGGCGCACCGCGCCGACGCGATCGTGTGCATCTCCAACTGCGACAAGATCACCCCCGGGATGCTGCTGGCCAGCCTGCGCCTCAACATCCCCGTCGTCTTCGTCTCCGGCGGCCCGATGGAGGCCGGCAAGACGGTCGCCGTCGAGGGCCTGGTCCACGACAAGCTCGACCTGGTCGACGCGATGGTGCTCTCGGTCAACGAGGCGGTCAGCGACGAGCTCCTCGACACCGTCGAGCGCTCCGCGTGTCCGACCTGCGGCTCCTGCAGCGGCATGTTCACCGCCAACTCGATGAACTGCCTCACCGAGGCCATCGGCCTCAGCCTGCCGGGCAACGGGTCGACCCTGGCCACCCACGCCAAGCGCCGCGCGCTCTTCGAGGAGGCGGGACGTACGGTCGTCGAGCTGTGCCGCCGCTACTACGAGGAGGGCGACGAGTCCGTCCTGCCACGGAACATCGCCAGCCGCAGCGCCTTCGAGAACGCGGTCGCCCTCGACGTCGCCATGGGCGGCTCGACCAACACCGTGCTGCACCTGCTCGCGGCCGCGCGTGAGGCCGAGCTCGACTTCAACGTCCACGACATCGACGCGATCTCGCGTCGGGTGCCGTGCCTGAGCAAGGTCGCGCCCAACAGCCCGAAGTACCACATGGAGGACGTCCACCGCGCCGGCGGCATCCCCGCCCTGCTCGGCGAGCTGCGCCGTGGCGGCGCGCTCAACGAGGACGTCCACACCATCCACTCCGACACCATCGACGAGTGGCTGGGCAGCTGGGACATCCGTGCGGAGAACCCCAGCCAGGAGGCGCTCGACCTCTTCCTCGCCGCCCCGGGCGGGGTACGTACGACCGAGGCGTTCTCCACCGAGAACCTCTGGGCGAGCCTGGACACCGACGCCGCCGAGGGCTGCATCCGCGACTTCGAGCACGCCTACTCCGAAGACGGTGGGCTGGCGATCCTGTCGGGCAACATCGCCCCCGACGGCTGTGTCGTGAAGACCGCCGGTGTTCCCGACGACTGCCTGACCTTCACCGGCACCGCGATCGTCTTCGAGTCCCAGGACGCCGCGGTCGACGGCATCCTCGCCAAGAAGGTCGAGGCCGGCCACGTCGTGGTGATCCGCTACGAGGGCCCGAAGGGTGGGCCGGGCATGCAGGAGATGCTCTACCCGACCTCGTTCCTCAAGGGCCGCGGTCTGGGCCAGAAGTGTGCGCTGATCACCGACGGCCGCTTCTCCGGCGGCACCAGCGGCCTCTCGATCGGCCACGTCTCCCCGGAGGCGGCCGGCGGCGGCCTGATCGCCCTGATCGAGGACGGCGACCAGATCTCCATCGACATCCCGAACCGCTCGATCTCCCTCGACGTCGACGACCTCGTCCTCGATCAGCGTCGCGCCGCTGAGGAGAAGCGGGACAAGCCCTACACCCCGGCCAACCGGGACCGGAAGGTCTCCGCGGCGCTGCGGGCGTACGCCTCGATGGCCACCTCGGCCTCCGACGGCGCCTACCGCCTCGTGCCCGAGTAGACCGGCATGGGAAAGGTTCATGCCCGGGTCGAGGGCCGGCTGCGGGAGTTCGTCGACCGCCAGGTCGTCTTCTTCGTAGCCACCGCAGCGCTCTCCGAGGAGGGCCACGTCAACCTGTCGCCGCGGGGGATCCCGGGCACCTTCGGGATGGTCGACGAGCTCACCTTCGCGTGGGTCGACGGCACCGGGAGCGGTAGCGAGACAATCGCGCACCTGCGTGAGAACGGCCGGATCACGGTGATGTTCTGTGCCTTCGACGGGGCGCCGAACATCGTCCGCTTCCACGGGCGTGGCCGGGTCGTGACCCGCTACGACGAGGAGTACGCCGACCTGGCCGGCCGCTTCACGGACCTTCCCGGAGCCCGCGCGGTCGTCGTCGTGGACATCGAGCGGGTCTCCGACTCCTGTGGCTTCGCCGTCCCGCTGATGTCGTACGTCGGCGAGCGCGACCTGCTTCCGGCGTACTTCGAGCGCAAGGGGGTCGAGGGTTCGGCCGAGTATCGGCACCGCAAGAACCTCGTCAGTCTCGACGGGCTCCCGGCGTTCGACTTCGACCCGGCACCTGAATAGCCGTCTCCGCGACTGTCGAAACCGGCGGCGACCGTTCGTGGCATGAGTGAGGGGCCGACACGGCGGCCCACCTGACGCGGGAGTGGTTGCGATGTCGGATCGATGGAAGCGGAATCTGCTGGTCTTCCTCGGCGGCCAGACGGTGTCGTCGTTGGGATCGATGCTCGTCGGGTACGCGGTGATGTGGCACCTCACCGTCGAGACCGGGTCGGCCGCGGTGCTGACCCTGAGCGTCGCGGCCGGGATGCTGCCGCAGGCGGTGGTGTCGGTCTTCGGCGGCGTATGGGCCGACCGGCACTCGCGCAAGCTGTTGATCATCGGGGCCGACTCGGCGATCGCGGTGGCGACGTTGGTGCTCGCGCTGCTGATGCTGAGCGGCGTCGGCGACCTGTGGATGATCTTCGTCGCGATGGCGGTCCGCTCGGCGCTGGCCGGGATCCAGGGGCCGGCGGTCAACGCCATGCTCCCGCAGATCGTCCCGGCCGAGCACCTGATGCGGGTCAACGGGGTCCAGCAGACGATCCAGTCGGGGATGATGCTGTTCGCGCCCGCGGTGGCCGCTGCCGTCTACGCCAGCACCGGCATCGTCGCGGTCTTCTTCATCGATGTGGTGACGGCCGTGGCCGGCGTACTCCTCCTGCTTCTGGTGCCGGTGGCGCGGATGGTCCGCTCGACGGAGCCCGTGAGCTACTTCGGCGACCTCCTCGCCGGGGTGCGGTACGTCAAGGGGAACCCCTCCGTGCGCTGGGTGATGGGGCTCGTGGCCGTCGTCATGTTCATGGCCGGCGCCCCGGCGCACCTCACGCCGCTGATGATCACGCGCAGCTTCGGCGACGAGGTCTGGATGCTGAGCGTCAACGAGCTGTTCTGGAGCGTCGGGATGGTCGTCGGCGGCGCGATGATGGCCGTCTTCGGGCCCAGGGTGAAGCGCCGGGTGCGGCTGATGGTCGCGGCCTCGGTCGGTGTCGGGGTGCTCGTCATCGGGCTGGGCGCCTCGTCGAACTTCTGGGTGTTCTCCGTCGCCGGCCTGGTGATCTGCATCCTCTTCCAGACGCTGCTGGTCCCCGCCGCGACCGTCCTGCAGGAGCAGGTCGAGGACTCGATGCGCGGCCGGGTGTTCGGGTTCTACGGGATCGTCATGTCGGTGTCGATGCCGGTCTCGATGATCGTCTTCGGGCCGCTCGCGGACAGGTTCGCGGTCGAGTCGGTGATGGTCCTGGCCGGGGTGCTGCTCCTGGGCTGCCTGGTCGGGATGCTCGCCCTCGGCAGCGCCCGGCGCTCGCTCGCCACGGTGGACGCGGCAGCCGCCTGAGCGCGGCCTCCTGAGCAACGGTCACGGCGGTCGTAGACAATGACCGCCGTGACCGATTTCTGCTATCCCGTGGGTGCTGTCGTCGAAGGCTGGGAGGCGCGGCCGTGGCCCGAGCCGGTGACCCTCGAGGGACGCTACGTCCGGGTCGTGCCACTCTCGTCGGCACAGTATTCGGACCTCTACGCCGCGGTCTGCGGCCCCGCCGATGCCGACCTGTGGACCTACCGGCCGATCGCGATGCCGACCTCGCTGCAGGACCTGTGGATGCACCTGGCGGGGCTCGTCGACGCGGCCGACGTCGTGCCGTTCGCGTTCGTCCCGAAGGAGGGGGAGCGGGAGGGCCGGGCGACCGGGGTCGCCGGCTACCACGCGATCAACCCGGCGAACGGGAGCATCGAGGTCGGTGGGGTGCTCTTCGGGTCCGCGCTGGCCCGCACCAGAGCGGCGACCGAGGCGATCCACCTGCTCATGCGGCACGCGTTCGACACGCTGGGCTATCGGCGCTTCGAGTGGAAGCTCGACTCGCTCAACGAACCGTCCCGGCGGGCCGCGGAGCGGCTCGGGTTCAGCTACGAGGGCCGGTTCCGCAACCACATGGTCGTCAAGGGCCGCAACCGCGACACCGACTGGTTCTCGGTCACCGCCGAGGAGTGGCGAGGCGTTCGGGAGGGCCACGAGCGCTGGCTCGCGTCCGACAACTTCGATGCCGACGGTGGTCAGCGGGTTGCGCTCAGCGACCTGACCCGGCGCTGAGCCTGCCGCGGTTGGCCGCGACGAGGTCGCGGATGGCGCTGAGCCGGGCGGTGAGCTCGGCCAGGTCCGGCTCGCCGGCGGCCGGGGCGAGCGCGTCGCTCCACACCGCGCGCAGCCGGCGCAGGTTCTCGGCGGCATACGGGGTCGGGGTGACGACCTTCCCCCGCCGGTCGCCCTGACCCTCGGTACGCACCACGAGGCCGCGCTCCTCGAGCTTGCGGAGCGTGGCGCTCATGTTGGGGCGCTGCATGCCGACGTCCTGGGCGATCTCGCTGGGGGTGGCGCCGGGGTGGCGGTCGACGTAGCGCATCACCGCCTGCTCGCCCGTCGAGAGCTCCGTGATCTCCGGGTCGCGGATGTGGTGGCGTTCGATGTCGCGGGCGAGCGTCGCGACGATCTCCGCGAGGTCGGCGAGCTCGTCAGCGTCGGCGCGGGTAAGCATGCTCACAGTCTAATGGTTGCGCTTGGATAATTATGAAAACATAACTAATATTGCGTGACATGACCTCGCCCGCCACCACCTCCACCCTCGAGCCGCCGTCTCGGCCTGCCGTATCCGCGATCGGGCCGGGGCTGCTGCTCGTGCTCGCCCTTCTCTCCGCCGTCGCGCCCTTCGCGACCGACCTCTATCTCCCGGCGTTCCCGGCGATGGTGACCGACCTCGGCACCGACGCCACGAGCATCCAGCTGACGCTCACGGCGTTCCTCGTCGGCGTCGCCGTGGGCCAGCTCGCCTTCGGGCCGCTCTCGGACCGGGTCGGGCGACGTACGCCTCTTCTCGTCGGTGCCGCGGTCTTCGTGGTCTCGAGCCTCGCCACCGTCTTCGCGCCGACCGTCGAGCTCCTGGTCGTGGTCCGGCTCGTGCAGGGTCTGTCCGGGGCCGCGGGCATGGTGCTCGGCCGCGCGATCGTCTCCGACCGCGCCGACGGGCCTGCCGCAGCACGCGCGATGAGCCTGATGATGGTCGTCGGCGGCGTCGCCCCGGTCGTGGCGCCGCTGGCCGGCGGCTTCATCGCCGGGCCGCTCGGCTGGCGCGGTGTGCTCGCCGTCGTGCTCGCGATCGCGGTGCTGATGCTCGTGGCGGTCCTCGCGGTCGTACGCGAGTCGCTGCCGCCCGTCCGCCGCGCCGAGCTCCGCGCCGCCCGGGCCGACCAGGGGTCGGTGGCCGGTGAGCTCGGCTCGCGAAGCTATGTCGGCCACACGCTGGCCTTCGCGTTCGGGTTCGCGGTGATGATGGCCTACATCTCGGCCTCGCCGTTCCTCTACCAGGAGATGATGGGCCTCAGCGAGATGGCGTACGGCCTGCTCTTCGGCCTCAACGCGCTCGCCCTCATGATCGTCAGCGCGGCCTCGGCCAACCTCGCCGGCCGGGTCGACGTACGCCGCCTGGTGGGCCTCGGACTCGCGGTCTCTCTCGCTGGCACCGTGCTGTTCCTGGGTATCGCGCTCACCGGCCTGCCGGTCGGTCTCCTCGCCGTCGCGGTCTTCGTCGCGGTCGCGCCCCTCGGCCTGGTCTTCGGCAACGCGACCGCGCTCGCACTCGAGTCGGTGCCTCGTGCCGCCGGTAGCGCCTCGGCCCTGCTCGGCGCTCTCCAGTTCGGGCTCGCCGCGCTGGTCTCGCCGCTGGTGAGTCTCGGCGGGGAGGGCACCGCCGTGCCGGCGGCGATCGTGATGGTGACCGCGGCGGTCATCGCCTGTGTCGCGTTCGTCCTCGCGGGGCGGCCTACGCACGATTGCGTACGCAGCCCCCGCTCCTGAGCCGATGTGCCGGCGGCTCGTGCGCAGCAGTCTTGAGGGCATCGAGTAGCCCAACAGACAGGACACGAGCAATGAGCATCAACGAGACGGTGGCGACCGTGGTGGCCGACGACCACTGGGGCCCGTGGCGCGAGAACGGACCATGGCAGGACGGGGGAGGGCCGCCGGCGTTCTGGCCGATCTTCCCGATCCTGTGGTTCCTGGTGATCGCCGCGATCATCACCGCGGTCGTCCTCTACAACCGCAAGCGGGTGGCCGAAGGGCCGCGGCGCGCGGGCGAGGCGAGGCTGGCCGAGAGGTACGCCGCGGGCGAGATCGACGAGAACGAGTACCGGGCTCGCCGTGACGTACTGCGCGAGAAGCCGGGCCGGCCGAAAGAGGCCTGACGCCCTCCGCTGGTCCATGGCAGTGTTGCTGTCATGGACCAGCGCATCAGCTTCATCACCCTGGCCGTCGCCGACGTGGCGGCGAGCCGGGCGTTCTACGTCGACGGCCTCGGCTGGACTCCCGAGATGGAAGCGGACGGCGTGCTCATGATCCGCGTCGGTGAGCACGTCATCCTCTCGCTGTGGGACCGGGGCGAGTTCGAGGAGGAGGTCGGCACGATCGCCGTCGCCGACGGTGTCGCGCCGTTCACCCTCGCCCACAACGTCGCCACCCGTGAGGAGGTCGACGGAGTCCTGGAGCTCGCCCGGTCGCTCGGGCGGGAGGCCTCGGCTGCCGAGGAGCGGGTCTGGGGTGGCTACACCGGCTACTTCGCCGACCCGGACGGAGTGCGCTGGGAGATCGCCTACAACCCCGGCCCGGTGGGACAGACGGTGCTGCCCTGACCCTCAGTCCGCGAACCCGGGCAGATACTCCTCGAGGATCTCCCGGAACGGCGCCTCCGCATTGAGCTGCGCCAGCACCCCGAGACCACCGAGCCAGACCCTGTGGATGAGCAGGTAGGACGGCGGCAGGTTGAGCTTGAGACCGACCGTGTAGGCAGGATCCTTCGGATCGTTGATCCGCTTGAACTCCTCCCGCATCCACTCCCGGGTGAACCGGAAGCGCTCCTCGAGCGCCGGGGTCACGAACGGCGCCAGATAGTCGAGCACGTGCTGCGGCTCGACCTTGATGCCCTCGCGGATGAATCCCACGTCGCGCAGGCCCGCGACCAGGGCGTCCGCGTCGCCGGTCGCGGCGATCCGGATCAGCCGCCCCATCGGCTCGGGGAAGCCCCGCTCCGGGAGCCGCGCGGCGAGTCCGAAGTCGAGCACTGCCATGCGGCCGTCGGGAAGGACCCGGAAGTTGCCCGGATGCGGGTCGGCGTGGAGCATCCCGGTCAGCCCGGGCGCGGAGAACCAGAACCGGGCGAGCAGCTCGCCGTAGTGGTCGCGCTCCTCGGGAGTGCCCTCAGCGATCACCTTCGCGATCGAGCCCTCCGACTCCACCCACTCGGTGACGAGCACCGAGGGTCCCACGGCGACGACATCGGGGACGTCGATGAGGGGATGGTCGGCGTACGCGGATGCGAAGACGTGCTGGGCCTCGGCCTCCTTCGGGTAGTCGAGCTCCTCGACGACCCGCTCCTGCAGCTCGGCGACCAGCGCCTTGACGTCCATCCCGGGAACCACCGCGTTGCCGATCGCCGCGACCCGGCCGATCTGGCGCAGGTCGGCGCGCAGCGCCTCGTCGGCGCCCGGATACTGCACCTTCACCGCCACCTCGCGGCCGTCGGACCACCGGCCCCGGTGGACCTGCCCGATCGAGGCCGAGGCGGCCGGCTTCTCGGAGAGCTCGACCAGTTGCTCGGACCAGTCAGGGCCGAGGTCGCGGGCCAGCAGGCCGCGTACGATCCCGGTCGGCATCGGGGGAGCGGAGTCCTGGAGCCGGGTGAGCTGGGCGCGGTAGTGGGCCGCCTGCGACTCCGGCAGCGCCGCCTCCATCACCGAGAGCATCTGCCCGAACTTCATCGCGCCGCCCTTGAGCTCGCCCAGGGTCCGGAACAGCTGGTCGGCCGTACGCTGGTGCACATCGGCCAGCACCGCCTCGGCGGGCTTGCCCCCGATCCGCTTTCCGAGCCCGAGCGCCTTGCGGCCGGCGTACCCCATCGGCAGCGCGGCCAGCTTCGCCGTCCGTGTCGCCGCTCGCCGCGGCAAACCCTTCGACGACCCCTCCGCGTCACTCATGAGGCTAGTGTGCCTGTCGGCTGCAACTTGCGCACCGCGAAGTAGCCTTCCCGCATGACCTCTGAGCTGACGATCGTGACCCCGCTCGACCCAGCCGGGGAGGACCCGTTCGGCTGGTTGGAGGAGGTCGAAGGGGTCGAGGCGCTGGCCTGGGTCCGGGCTCGCAACGAGGAGGCTCACGCGAGCGTCGGCGCCGATCCCGTCTTCGCCAAGATCGAGGCGCAGATCCTCGAGGTGCTCGACTCCGACGACCGGGTGCCCGAGGTCTCGCGCCTCGGCGAGCATCTCTACAACTTCTGGCGCGACGCCGACCACGAGCGCGGCATCTGGCGGCGCACCACGCCGGAGTCCTACCGCACCGACACCCCCGAGTGGGAGATCCTGCTCGACCTCGACGCACTGGCCGAGGAGGAGGGCGAGAGCTGGGTCTGGCACGGCGCCTCGATGCTCCGGCCCGAGCCCGGCGAGCCGTGGCGCAAGGTGCTCGTCGACCTCTCCCCGGGCGGCTCGGACGCCGACGTGACCAGGGAGTTCGACCTGGTCACCAAGGCTTTCGTGAGCCCGGCCGACGGTGGCTTCACCCGTGCCGTCGAGCAGGGCGGCGCCAAGGGCGCGCTCTCCTGGTGCGGCCCCGACGCGGTCTACGTCTACACCGACTTCGGCCCGGGATCGCTGACCCCGAGCGGCTACCCGCGGATCGTGAAGCTGTGGCGCCGTGGCACCCCGTTCGAGGACGCGGTGGTGGTCTACGAGGGCACCGACGAGGACATGTACATCTCCGCCCGCCACATCCACACCCCCGGCTTCGAACGCGACCTGGTCAGCCGCTCGATCGCGTTCTACAAGTCCGAGACGTACGTCGCCACCGACCCCGGCACCCCCGAGCAGACCCTCACCAAGCTCGACATCCCCGACTCGGCCGAGGCCGGCTTCCACCGCGAGTGGCTGGTCATCGAGCTCCGCGAGGAGTGGACCGTCGCCGAAACGACGTACGCCGCCGGGTCGCTGCTCGCGACCGACGCGGAGCGGTTCCTGGCCGGTGAGCGCGACCTCACCGTGCTCTTCGAGCCGACCGCGAAGACCTCGCTCGCCGGGGCGACCTGGACCCGCAACCATCTCGTCCTCAACGTGTTCGAGGACGTCAAGAACCGGCTCCATGTCCTCACCCCGTCGCCCTCCGGCGAGTGGACCCGCTCCGACTTCCCCGCGACCGACCCGGTGGCAGCGGTCGGCACTCGTGCCGTCGACGCGGTCGAGTCCGACGAGGTCTGGGTCGTCACCAGCGGCTATCTGACCCCGGCGACGTACGGACTGACCGAGATCGGTGCGGAGACGATCGAGCCGCTCAAGTCGGCGCCGGCCTGGTTCGACACCGAGGGGCTCCGCGCCGAGCAGCGCTTCGCAACCTCGGCGGACGGCACCCGGATCCCCTACTTCATCGTCGGCTCCGAGGCCGCCCTTGTCGGCAACGGTCGACCGGCGCCGACGCTGCTCTACGGCTACGGCGGCTTCGAGATCCCGATGACGCCGGGCTACTCCGCCGGAGTCGGCCGGTCCTGGCTCAGCGAGGGCGGCGTCTATGTCGTCGCCAACATCCGCGGGGGAGGGGAGTACGGCCCGGCCTGGCACCAAGCGGCGCTGAAGGAGAACCGGCACAAGGCGTACGGGGACTTCGCCACGGTCGGCCGCCACCTCGCTGAGACCGGCGTGACCGACGCCCAGCACCTCGGGATCCAGGGCGGCTCCAACGGCGGGCTGCTGACCGGCAACATGCTCACCCTCTACCCCGAGCTGTTCGGCGCGGTCGTGATCCAGGTGCCGCTGCTGGACATGAAGCGCTACTCGCATCTCCTCGCCGGAGCGAGCTGGATGGCCGAGTACGGCGACCCGGACGTGCCGGAGGAGTGGGAGTTCATCAAGACCTTCTCGCCCTATCACCTGCTCGACGGCGCCCGGGACTATCCGCCCGTCCTGCTCACCACCTCCACCAAGGACGACCGCGTCCACCCCGGCCACGCCCGCAAGATGGCGGCGCTCCTGGCCGCGACCGGCAAGGACGTCACCTACTACGAGAACATCGAGGGTGGCCACGGAGGCGCGGCCAACAACGCCCAGTCGGCCCACCTCTCCGCCTTCGCCTGGACGTTCCTGCGCGAGCGGCTCGGTCTGGCCTGATCCCGGGGGCGGCTACGACGGCTCGGTGGGCTCCAGGACCACGACGGGCGTCGGGTGCGAGCGGCGAGCGGCGAAGTCGTCGAGCTCGCCCCACCCGTCGTCCACGGCTGCGAGCAGCTCCCAGAGCCGGTCGCGCTCGGGGCCGACGGCCTCGCGCGCACGCACCTCACGTACGCCGCCCTCGACCGTCTCCACACGCGCCTCGGGATGCGCCTGCAGATTGAGCCACCACGCCGGCGCGGGCTCGGCCCAGCCGTTCATCGCGAGCGTCGCGTAGCCGGACCCGTCGGGGACGTAGGAGACGATGACCGAACGCTCCTGTCCGGTGCGGCGCCCGACCGTGGTCAGCCGGAGCATGCCGGCCCGGCCGGCGCGCGGGCGGCGCAGGAAACGGGCTCCGCCCGCGGCGTACAGCCGGCGGTGGAACCACCACGCGGCGCGGATGAACCAGCGTGGCGGTAGCCACGGGGACTTCTGCTTCTCGTCGGTCGACATCGTTGCCTCCATGGGCAGTCAGACCCGAGATCCACTTGTCCGGCCAGCGTATCGACGGCAGTGGGCCGGTCGCCTCGGTGAGAACCCTGAGATCCGTTCCAGCCGAACGACTGACAGATACTGGGACGGTGATCTCAGATCATGGGACGCGCGATAGGGTGAGGTGACACGGCGCGACACATGGGGTTAACGTGTGGGCATGCTGAACAGCATTCTCGTACTTATCAGGCGCGTCGCCTAGGAGCCACTGGCCCCAGACGACGCGTCTCCCTCCGTTGCCCGCCGGGCCGGAGGGTTTTTTGTTGCACTAGCGACAGACCACGAGATCCCATGAGTAGACAGCTCTGATGAGTAGGACGGCGGACATGAGCGAGCAGATGACAGGCGCGCAGAGCCTGATCAAGTCGCTGGAAGCAGCGGGGGCCGAGAACATCTTCGGCATTCCGGGGGGAGCGATCCTTCCGGCGTACGACCCGCTGATGGACTCGAAGATCCGCCACATCCTCGTACGTCACGAGCAGGGTGCCGGCCACGCCGCCCAGGGCTACGCCGCCGCGACCGGCAAGGTCGGGGTCTGCATGGCCACCAGCGGCCCGGGCGCGACCAACCTGGTCACCCCGCTCGCCGACGCCAACATGGACTCCGTGCCGATGGTGGCCATCACCGGCCAGGTCGGCGCGGCGATGATCGGCACCGACGCCTTCCAGGAGGCGGACATCCGCGGCATCACGATGCCGGTCACCAAGCACAGCTTCCTCATCACCGACCCCGCGGAGATCCCGCTGCGGGTCGCTGAGGCCTTCCACCTCGCCTCCTCCGGGAGGCCGGGTCCGGTCCTCGTCGATGTCACCAAGTCGGCGTTGCAGGCCACCACCACCTACCGGTGGCCGACCGAGCTCCACCTGCCGGGCTACCGCCCGGTGACCAGGCCGCACGCCAAGCAGATCCGCGAGGCGGCGCGCCTGATGCTGGAGGCCAAGAAGCCGGTCCTGTACGTCGGCGGCGGCACCATCCGCTCCGGCGCCCACCGCGAGCTGCTGCAGCTGGCCACGCTCACCGGGATCCCGGTGGTGACCACCCTGATGGCGCGCGGCGCCTTCCCCGACTCCCACCCGCAGCACCTCGGCATGCCTGGCATGCACGGCACGGTCCCCGCCGTCGCCGGCCTGCAGAAGTCGGACCTGATCATCAGCCTCGGCGCCCGCTTCGACGACCGCGTCACCGGCAACCTGGACTCCTTCGCCCCCAACGCCAAGGTGATCCACGCCGACATCGACCCGGCCGAGATCGGCAAGAACCGCTACGCCGACGTCCCGATCGTGGGCGACGTGCGTGAGGTCCTCACCGACCTGATCGCGGTGCTCACCGCCGAGAAGGAAGCCGGCAAGGAGGGCGACTACGAGGGCTGGGTCGCGTTCATGGCCGGGATCAAGAAGGCGTACCCGCTCGGTTATGACCTCCCCACCGAGGGTCTCTCGCCGCAGTACGTCATCGAGCGGCTCGGCAAGATCTCCGGCGAGGAGACGATCTTCACCGCCGGCGTCGGCCAGCACCAGATGTGGGCCGCGCAGTTCATCGGCTACGAGCACCCGAACACCTGGATCAACTCCGGCGGCCTCGGCACGATGGGCTACTCCGTGCCGGCCGCGATGGGCGCGAAGGTCGGCTGCCCGGACTCCACGGTGTGGTCGATCGACGGCGACGGCTGTTTCCAGATGACCAACCAGGAGCTGGCCACTTGCGCGATCGAGGGCATCCCGATCAAGGTCGCGATCATCAACAACGACAACCTCGGCATGGTGCGCCAGTGGCAGACGCTCTTCTACGGCGAGCGCTACTCCAACACCAACCTGCAGTCCCACGGCCAGCCCAAGCGCATCCCTGACTTCCCCAAGCTGGCCGAGGCCATGGGCTGTGTCGGCCTGGCCTGCGACTCCGCCGACGACGTCGACGCCACCATCGAGAAGGCCATGGAGATCAACGACATGCCCGTCGTGGTCGACTTCCGGGTCAACAAGGACGCCATGGTGTGGCCGATGGTCGCCGCCGGCTCCTCCAACGACGAGATCCAGTACGCGCGCGACCTCGCGCCCGAGTTCGACGAGGACGACCTCTGATGAGCATTCAGCCCGTGAAGACCGGCGGCAAGCACACGCTGAGCGTCCTGGTCGAGAACAAGCCCGGCGTCCTGGCCCGCGTGGCCGCGCTCTTCTCGCGCCGCGGCTTCAACATCGAATCTCTCGCGGTGGGGCCGACCGAGCACGACGAGCTCTCCCGCATGACGGTCGTGGTCAATCTCGAGAACACCCCCCTCGAGCAGGTCACCAAGCAGCTCAACAAGCTGGTCGAGGTGATCAAGATCGTCGAGCTCGAGCCTGAGACGCGCGTCCAGCGCGCCCTCATGCTGGTCAAGATCACCGCCACCACGGAGACCCGCAGCCAGGTGCTCGACACCATCCAGCTCTTCCGGGCCAAGGTCGTCGACGTGTCCACCGACACCGTCATCGTCCAGCTCGCCGGCAACACCGGAAAGCTCAACGACTTCCTCCGGGTCATCGAGCCCTTCGGCATCCGTGAGCTCTCCCAGTCCGGCATGGTCGGCATGGGCCGCGGCTCCCGGTCGATCTCCGAGCGCAGCCTGCGATCCGTGGCTGTGCCCGCTCCGCCTTCCGCGGTCTGAGCCGGGCGGAATACCCGGTTAACCGGGTATTCCTGCACTTCTCTGGCGTTGCAACACCCGAGAAGTGCAGGAAAACCCCGATAAGTTCCCCAGAATCACCAAACCCAAAGGAGAAGCCCTCGTGGCTGAGATTTTCTACGACGACGACGCAGACCTCGCGCTGATCCAGGCGAAGAAGGTTGCCGTCATCGGCTACGGCAGCCAGGGCCACGCCCACGCGCTCAACCTGCGTGACTCCGGTGTGGACGTGCGCATCGGCCTGCAGCCCGGTTCGAAGTCGACCCCCAAGGCCGAGGAGGAGGGCTTCAAGGTCCTCGCGCCGGCCGACGCCGCCGCCGAGGCCGACGTGATCGTCATCCTCGCCCCCGACCAGCACCAGCGTGGTCTCTACAACGACCAGCTCGCGCCCCACGTGACCGCCGGCAAGACCCTCGTCTTCGGCCACGGCTTCAACGTGCGCTTCGGCTACATCAAGGCGCCCGAGGGCGTCGACGTGATCCTGGTCGCCCCGAAGGCCCCGGGCCACACCGTCCGTCGTGAGTACGTCGCCGGCCGCGGCATCCCGGACATCATCGCCGTCGAGCAGGACGCCTCCGGCTCCGCGTGGGACCTCGCGAAGTCGTACGCCAAGGGCATCGGCGGCACCCGCGCCGGTGTCATCAAGACGACCTTCACCGAGGAGACCGAGACCGACCTCTTCGGCGAGCAGACCGTGCTCTGCGGCGGCGTGTCCCACCTGGTCCAGGCCGGGTTCGAGACGCTCACCGAGGCCGGCTACCAGCCCGAGATCGCCTACTTCGAGGTGCTCCACGAGCTCAAACTCATCGTGGACCTGATGTGGGAGGGCGGCATCGCCAAGCAGCGCTGGTCGATCTCCGACACCGCTGAGTACGGCGACTACGTCTCCGGCCCGCGCGTCATCGGCCCGCAGGTCAAGGAGACCATGCAGCAGGTGCTCGCCGAGATCCAGGACGGCTCCTTCGCCGCCCGCTTCATCGCCGACCAGGACAACGGTGCGGCCGAGTTCCAGAAGCTGCGCGAGGAGGAGGCCGGTCACCCGATCGAGGCCACCGGCAAGGCCCTGCGCGCCCACTTCTCGTGGAGCCAGTCCGACGACGACTACACCGAAGGCTCTGCCGCCCGCTGACCCTGAAGTGCCGAGTCGGCACAAACTGACAGAAAACCAAGCCGAGTCGGCGCGTTCTAACGCGCCGACTCGGCTGGATTTGTGGTCAGCTTGCGCCGACTCGGCGGGCTACTTGACCTCGGACTTGAGGACCAGGCGGAGACCGACGAGCATCGGGACCACCAGCCAGATCACGCTGGCGACGCCGAGCTGAGCCCACATCTTGTCGGTCATCTCGGAGTACAGGTTCATCGTCGCCCAGTTGAGATCGAACCAGGTGGCGTGCTCGGCCCACCAGGTGTTGGTCGAGGCGAGCGCCGAGGAGACGCCGGGCAGGACGAGGGCGTAGACGAAGTACGCCACGATGGCGCCCGGCGAGCTGCGGAACAGCGTGCCGAGCATGAAGCCCATGAACATGCCGATCTCGCTGGCCAGGGTCACCTGGGCGAGCTCGGTGAACGAGATGTTCCACACCGGGTCGAGGTCCATGACGGCTGCCACGCCGAGGTAGCCGAGCGCCCCGACGGCCGCCGCGACCGCGATGGCGACGACGCCGATCACGGCGGTGACCAGGGCCTTCGCGGCGATGACGCGGCCGCGGCCGGGCACCAGGGTGAAGGTGGTCAGGGCGGTGCGGGCGCTCCATTCGCTGGTGACCGCGAGCACCGCGATCATCGGCAGGATCACCGACATCGGCATGCCCCAGGCGCTGGCGAAGCCCTCGTAGTCGAGGTTGTCGGAGTCGACGAAGATGATCGTCACCACGGTCGCGGCCACCGAGAGCACGACCAGGCTGGCCATCAGCCAGAACCCCGAGCGGGTGTCGAACATCTTGCGCAGCTCGACGCCGGCGATCCGGCCGAAGGGGATCGGGGCGGGCACGGCCCGCTCGCGGCGGCGTACCGCCTCGGGGTTGCGTCCGGCCGGCGTTGCCGGCTCAGGGGCGAGGGTCGTGGTGCTCATGCTGCGTTCCCTTCCGGGGTTTCGAGGTGGTCGCGCTGGGTCTCGGCGGTGAGCTGGAGGAACATCTCCTCCAGGCCGGCGCCGTCGGCAGCGCGGAGCTCGGTCAGCACGAGCCCGGTGTCGAAGGCGATCTGGCCGACGGTGGTGAGGTCGGCGTCGCTGAGGACGGCCCCCTCGGTGGTGAGCTCGGCGGTGTGGCCGGCCCGCTGGAGGGCCCGGCCGAGCGAGGTGGGATCACTGGAACGGGCGTACGTCTCGCCGCTGGTGAGCAGCTCCTGCTTGGTGCCCTGCGCCACGATCCGGCCGTTGCCGATGACCACGATGTCGTCGGCGATCACCTCGATCTCGTGCAGCAGGTGCGAGGAGAGCAGCACGGTGCCGCCGTCGTCGGCGAAGCCACGCAGCAGGTCGCGCATCCAACGGATACCGGCCGGGTCGAGGCCGTTGGCCGGCTCGTCGAGGATGAGCACCTCAGGGTCGCCGATCAGGGCCGTCGCGATGCCGAGCCGCTGCCGCATCCCGAGGGAGTAGTTGCGTACGCGGCGCCCGGCCTCCTCCTCGGTCAGGCTGACCCGGTCGAGGGTCTCGGCGACGCTCGACTTCGGCAGCCCCATGGTGCGGGCGGCCAGGGTCAGGATCTCGCGGCCGGTGCGGCCGCCGTGCTGGGCGGAGGCGTCCAGCAGCACCCCGACCTCGCGACCGGGGTTGGGCAGCTGGGAGAAGTGGCGGCCCAGAAGGTGGGCGCTGCCGGAGGACGGATCGGTGAGTCCGACCAGGATGCGCATGGTCGTGGACTTACCGGCGCCGTTGGGGCCGAGGAAGCCGGTCACCCGGCCGGGCTCGGCGGTGAAGGTCACGTTGTCGACGGCCGTGAACCTGCCGTACCTCTTGGAGAGGGCATCGATCTGGATCATGCTCCGAGCCTGGTGCCAGGCGCCCCTCCGGCGCGTCGGGCAGATCCCTGGCGGGTGCCTGGACCTTCCCCTGATCTCCCCTGAGACCGTCTCGGGGTAGATCAGTCCGCTGTGGAATGTTTCGTACCGAACGAAACGTTCTCAGAGCATGCGTATTGATGTCTGGTCCGACGTTGTCTGTCCCTGGTGCTACATCGGCAAGCGCCACCTCGAGGAAGCCCTGGAGCGCTTCGAGCACAGCGACGACGTCGAGATCGTCTACCACTCGTTCGAGCTCGACCCCAGCGCGCCGCAGGTGCCCGTCGAGACCACGGTCGAGGCCTTGGCTAAGAAGTTCGGCGCCTCGGTCGACCAGGCCCGCGAGATGATGAAGCAGGCCAACGTGCCCGCGGCCGCGGCCGGGCTCGAGTTCCGTCACGAGGACACCCCGCACGCGCGCACCATCGACGCCCACCGGCTGCTCCATCTGGCCAAGGCCGAGGGCAAGCAGGCCGTGCTCAAGGAGGAGCTGCTCGCGGCGTACTTCACCCGAGGTGAGTCGATGGGCGACCACGCCGTCCTGAGGCAGGCCGCGGTGAACGTCGGTCTCGACGCCGGCCGGGTGGACGAGGTCCTCGCGAGCGACGAGTTCGCCGGCGACGTGCAGGCCGACATCGACCAGGCCCGCGCCTACGGCGCGACCGGGGTGCCGTTCTACGTCGTGGAGGGGAAGTACGGCGTCTCCGGCGCCCAACCGACCGACCTGTTCAGCCAGCTCCTGGAGAAGGTGCACGCCGAGACCAAGCCGGCGCTCACCATCGTCGGCGACGGTGACGCCTGCGGTCCCGACGGCTGCGCGATCTGAGCCGCCGGGCCGGAACGGCCTAGCGCTTGGTGGCGAGCAGGACGCTGGTGTCGGCGGCGACCATGACCTCGACGGTGGTGAAGCGCTCGTCGGTGAGCCAGGACTCGCGCAGGCTGTCGACCCGGCCGTAGACGATCGGCGGCCACAGGTCGGTAGGGATCAGGTCGTCGATGACCACGATGCCGCCCTCCTCGACGAGGTCGGAGAGCTGGTCGGGGGAGACCCCGCCTGGGGTCTCGGCGTCGAGGAAGAGCAGCGCGAACGGGCCACGGTCGCGCAGGATGCCCCAGTCGGCGGCGATGACCTCGACCTGCGCGTCGTCGGCGAAGATCTCGGCGGCCTCCTTGGCGAGGTGCTCGTCGAGCTCGGCGGAGACGATGTGGGCGGCCTCGCCGCGTACGCCGCTTCGCAGCCACGCGGTGCCGACACCGCACCCGGTGCCGAACTCGGCCATGGTGCCGCTCCGAGTGGCCGCCAGAGTCGCCAGCAGCCGCCCGGTCTCGTTGCGGCAGAACGACACATAGCCCGCGCGACGGGAGACGTCGAAGGCGCGGGTCACGATGTCCGGAAGCTCTGGGGGTGCACTCACAGGGCCAGTCTTCCCGATATCGCGTGTGAGCGCGCGCACGGGTGTCTCGAATGGCGGACCATTCGTCCAGATCTGATCTCTCGAAGCGTCTCGCGGGTTAACGTCGGAACACCATGCGGAGCATTTTTCTCGTACTCGAGTGCCGCGACGGGGCCCGGCGGTAACGACCGCAGGAGAAGCCACCTCGTCGCGGTGGCTTCCGTCTTCTAAAGACCCCGGCTTCTCTCCCACACCCTCTGTTAGCCGAAGTGTGAAGGAAGAAGTCATGTACGCGATGTATCCCGAGAGCCCTGCCGATCACAACAAGTGGGGCCGCGAGTGGGGCCCGGCGAGCCACGACCCCGACAACCCGCACAGCGTCGAGAACACCATCGCCGCGGTGCAGCAGGCGCTCGACCTGCGGGACAACGGCGGCCAGCTGCCCGACGACAACTAGTCTCGCCGTATGTCTACGACCAACCTCGCAGTGATCCCCGGCGACGGCATCGGACCGGAGGTGACCGCCGAGGCGCTGAAGGTGCTCGAGATCGCCTCTCCGGTGAAGTTCGAGCAGACCCGCTACGACCTCGGCGCCGAGCGCTATCTCGCCACCGGTGAGGTGCTCCCCGAGTCCGTTCTCGCCGAGATCAAGGAGCAGGACGCCATCCTGCTCGGCGCGATCGGCGGCAAGCCGAACGACCCGAACCTGCCTCCCGGCATCCTGGAGCGCGGGCTGCTGCTCAAGCTCCGTTTCGAGCTCGACCACTACGTCAACCTGCGCCCGTCGCGACTCTTCCCGGGGGCGATCTCCCCGCTGTCGCCGGCCGTGCTCGACAAGGGCGAGATCGACTTCGTCGTGGTGCGCGAGGGCACCGAGGGGCTCTATGTCGGCAACGGTGGCGCGATGCGGGTCGGAACCCCGCACGAGGTCGCCACCGAGACCTCGATCAACACCGCCTACGGCGTGGAGCGGGTCGTACGCGACGCCTTCGCGCGTGCCCAGGCCCGCCCGCGCAAGAAGCTGACCCTGGTCCACAAGACCAACGTGCTCGTCAACGCCGGCTCGCTGTGGTGGCGGATCACCCAGCAGGTCGCCGAGGAGTTCCCCGACGTCACTGTGGACTACCTCCACATCGACGCGGTGATGATCTTCCTCGCCACCGACCCGGCCCGCTTCGACGTGATCGTCACCGACAACATCTTCGGCGACATCATCACCGACCTCGCCGCTGCCATCACCGGCGGCATCGGCCTGGCCGCCTCCGGCAACATCAACTCCTCCCGGGAGTTCCCCTCGATGTTCGAGCCGGTCCACGGCTCCGCCCCTGACATCGCCGGCCAGCAGAAGGCGGACCCCACCGCGGCCATCCTGTCCGGGGCCCTTCTGCTCGAGCACCTCGGTCACCCCGAGGCTGCCGCGACCATCGACGCCGCCGTGCTCGCGGACCTCTCCGAGCGCGGTTCCGAGCCACGTACGACCTCCGAGGTCGGCGACGCGATCGCCGCCCGCGTAGCCAGCTAGACGCTCAACCCACGAAGGGCCGGGCGCAGGAGAATCTGCGCCCGGCCCTTCGTCTGTCCCCATCACTTACCCCGCCCGCATTAGCACAGCACCCGAAGAACAGGACTAATCTCATGGTCATGGAGATCAGCACCACATTGTCGACCCAACCGGCCACCGACAAGCAGCTCGCGGAGGTCCTGGCGAACCCAGGCTTCGGCAACCATTTCACCGATCACATGCTCACCGTCGAGTGGACGCCCGAACAGGGCTGGCACAACGGTCGCATCGAGGCGTACGCACCGCTCAGCCTGGACCCGTCGGCAGCCGTGCTGCACTACGCCCAGGAGATCTTCGAGGGGATGAAGGCCTACCGGCACGCGGACGGCTCGATCTGGTCGTTCCGGCCCGAGGCCAACGCCGCCCGGATGGCCCGCTCGAGCGAGCGGCTCGCGCTGCCCGTCCTCGAGATCGAGGACTTCGTGCAGACCGTCTTCGACCTGGTCAAGGTCGACCAGCGCTGGGTGCCCGAGGCCTCGGAGAGCGATGAGAAGAGCCTCTACCTGCGGCCCTTCATGTTCGCCTCGGAGTCGTTCCTCGGCGTGCGCCCGGCCCAGCACGTGACCTACATGGTCATCGCCTCGCCCGCCGGTTCCTACTTCAAGGGCGGCGTGAAGCCGGTGCGTATCTGGCTCACCGAGGACTACACCCGCGCCGGCCGCGGCGGCATGGGCGCGGCCAAGACCGGCGGCAACTACGCCTCCTCCCTGGTCGCCCAGGCCGAGGCCTCGGCCAACGGCTGCGACCAGGTGGTCTTCCTGGACGCGCAGGAGGGCAAGTACGTCGAGGAGCTCGGCGGCATGAACCTCTACTTCGTCCACGCGGACGGCCGGATCGTCACCCCCGAGACCGGCACGATCCTGGAGGGGATCACCCGCGCCTCCATCATCGAGCTCGCGGGCAAGCTCGGCTACACCGTCGAGGAGCGCAAGTTCGCCATCGACGAGTGGAAGGCCGGCGTCGAGTCCGGCGAGATCACCGAGGTCTTCGCCTGCGGCACCGCCGCCGTCGTCACCCCCGTCGGTGAGCTCGTCCACGAGGGCGGCTCCATCGCCTCCGCCGGTGAGGGCGAGGTCTGGAAGACCATCCGCAAGCAGCTCGTCGACATCCAGTTCGGTCGGGCCGAGGACACCTTCGGCTGGATGCGCAAGATCGTCTAGCGACACGTCACGTACGCAGGTCGAGGCGTCACTCCCGCGAATCGACATGGCAGATCGGTGCCATGTCGGCCGACGGGAGTGACGTCTCGGCCGACGCGGGTGACGCCTCGGCGGGGTGTCGGCTGTGGCGGATAAGGTTTGTCTCGTGACGACAGCCCCTCGCCGTCTCCCGGCGACCCAACGGGACACCGTTGGTGACTACGACCTGCTCTCCCTGCTGGGGCAGGGCGGGATGGGACGGGTCCATCTGGCCAGCCACCGCGCGAGCGGTGAGCGAGTGGCGCTGAAGGTGCTGCGTACCCAGTTCGTGGGTGACGAGGAGGGCCGCCATCGGCTCGCGCGCGAGGTCTCCTCGCTGCAGCGGGTGCGGAGCAGGTGGGTGGCCGGCGTGGTCGGCGCCGACCCGTGGGGTGAGGTGCCGTGGCTGGCGACCCGTTACGTCCCGGGGCCGACGCTGCACGACAAGATCGTCAACGAGGGCGTGCTCTCGCGCGAGGACGTCGAGCAGCTGGCCAGCGACCTGGCCGAGGGCATCGCCGACTGTCATGCCGTCGGGGTCCTCCACCGCGACATCAAGCCGGCCAACATCATCATGGAAGGGCGTACGCCGATCCTGATCGACTTCGGGCTCGCCCGCGTCGCCGACGACCCGAAGATCACCGTGACCGGCCTGCTGATCGGCACCCCCGGCTACCTGCCGCCCGAGATCGCGGTCGGCGACCCGGCCACCCCGGCCTCCGACGTGCACTCGTGGGCCTCCGTGGTGGCGTACGCCGCGACCGGCCGCCCGCCGTTCGGCGAGGGCAACTCGATGAAGCTGATGGACCGCGCCCGGCGCGGTGAGCACGACCTCGAGGGGGTGCCGCAGCCGCTGCGCGGGCTGCTCGGCCAGGCGCTCTCACCCGACCCCGCGGACCGCCCGACGCTGGACGAGGTGCGCGAGTGGCTGCGTACGCCGCGCCGGCCGTTCGTGCACAGGCCGGTCGAGCAGCTCTCGCTGAGCGACCGGGCCGAGCGCGAGAAGGCCACCACCCCGGCCGCACCGTTCATCCCTCCCAGTCAGCGCAAGCCGCGCCAGGACAGTGGCCTGGAGAAGCTGCGCCGTGGGGCCATCTGGCTCGGCCTGCTCGCCTTCGCCGTCGGCCTGATCGCGGCGTTCCCCAGCGTCGGCTTCTGGACCGTGCTCGGCGCGGCTTGGCTGATCCGCGCCGGCACGCTGGCGGCCGGCGATCTGCGCCGCTGGCGCTGGTATCGCGGCCGCAAGTGGCATGACGCGCCCCGGCTCCTGATCGGCGCTCCCTGGCGGCTGGTCCGCTCGCTCCCGAAGACGTTCGTCGTCGGGGTGTGGGGCTACGGGTTCGTGGTGGCGGCTGTGTTGATCGGCTTCGCCCTGCAGCTCTCCCTCGAGGCGGCGCTGGGATTCGCCGGCCTGGCGTTCGTCGGCGCGCTGTGGACCGGCTCCGGGCGCGACCGGCTGCGGGACCCGGTGACCAAGGCGGTCCACCGGATCTCGGCGCGATGGGTGCCGTGGATCCTCGGGTTCGCCGTCGTGATCACCCTGGCGCTCTTCCCGATCCAGACCCTTGCCGACGAGGGCTCGCAGTTCTCCGGCGGCGACGAGCCGTGGTGGGTCGAGCTCCTCGGCTGGTGAGACGCCCGTCCCCCGGGATGAGATTTCGTGGCAGTATCAGGGCTATGACGACGTACGTCATCATCATTCGCTAGCGCGTCGAGCCTTGCCCGACGCGCCACCCTCTCGTTCCCGAGAGGGTTTTTTGTTGCCCAGCCCAGCCCGAGGACCCGAGGACACAGAGCCATGGAATTCCACGTCTACGACACCACCCTGCGCGACGGTGCGCAGCAGGAGGGCCTGAACCTCAGCGTCGCCGACAAGCTCGCGATCGCCCGGCACCTCGACGGTCTGGGCGTCGGGTTCATCGAGGGCGGCTGGCCCGGCGCGAACCCGAAGGACACCGAGTTCTTCAAGCGGGCCGTCTCCGAGCTCGACCTCAAGCACGCGCGGCTGGCGGCGTTCGGGTCGACCCGCCGGGCCGGCGTGCGGGCGGCTGACGACCCGCAGGTCGCCGCGCTCCGCGACTCCGGCGCGTCGGTCGTCACCCTGGTGGCCAAGTCCCACGACCGCCACGTCGAGCTCGCGTTGCGCACCACGCTCGAGGAGAACCTCGCGATGATCCGCGACACGGTCTCCCACCTGCGCGACGAGGGCCAGCAGGTCTTCCTCGACGCCGAGCACTTCTTCGACGGCTACCGGGCCAACCGCGACTACGCGCTGGAGGTCCTGAAGACCGCCTACGAGGCGGGTGCCGAGGTGGTCGCGCTGTGCGACACCAACGGCGGGATGCTGCCGGGCTGGGTGGCCGACGTCGTCCACGACGTCCGCAACGCCACCCAGGGGGCTGTCGGGATCCACTGTCACAACGACACCGGGTGCGCGGTCGCCAACTCGCTGGCTGCCGTCGACGCCGGCGCGATGCACGTCCAGGGCTGCATCAACGGCTACGGGGAGCGTACGGGCAACGCCGACCTCGTCTCCGTCGTCGCCAACCTGCAGCTGAAGCTGGGTCGCGAGGTGCTGCCGACGGGCCTGCTGGGCGAGGCGACCCGTGTCGCCCACGCGGTGGCCGAGGTGACCAACGTGCCGCCCGCTGGCCGTCAGCCCTACGTCGGTGCCTCCGCGTTCACCCACAAGGCCGGGCTGCACGCCTCTGCGATCAAGGTGGACCCCAACCTCTACCAGCACATGGACCCTGCCGGTGTCGGCAACGACATGCGGCTGCTGGTCTCGGACATGGCTGGGCGGGCCTCGATCGAGCTGAAGGGGCGCGAGCTCGGCTACGACCTCTCCGACGACCGCGACCTGGTGACCCGGGTGACCGAGCGGGTCAAGGAGGCCGAGCAGCGTGGCTACACCTTCGAGGCGGCCGACGCCTCCTTCGAGCTGCTCCTGATCGAGGAGGTCGAGGGCGCCCGGCCGTCCTTCTTCGACGTCGAGTCCTGGCGGGTCATCTCCGAGGCCCGCGGTGGCGGCCCGGAGACCAGCTCGACCACCGAGGCGATCGTGAAGATCCACGCCGACGGCGTACGTCACGTCGAGACCGGCGAGGGAAACGGCCCGGTCAACGCGCTCGACCAGGCGCTGCGGGCCGCGATCACGCGTGCCTTCCCGGTGGTCGCCGACTTCGACCTGATCGACTTCAAGGTGCGGCTCTTCGACCAGGGGCACGGCACCGATGCCAGGACGCGAGTGCTGATCGAGACCTCCGACGGCTCGACGTCGTGGACGACGGTCGGTGTCGGGTCGAACGTGATCGAGGCGTCGTGGGAGGCCCTGGTCGACGGGCTCACCTTCGGTCTGCGCCGGCATGTGGGCGAGACCACACCTCAAGAGGCCGCTGTCGCGGAATGAATCCCCGGGACGCGGGCGTTGAACACTTCAACATTGAACTTTCCGCGTCCTACGAGGAGAACCCGTGACCGACACCCGTATCGCCGTACTCGTTGGCAGCCTGCGCGCCGACTCCATCAACCGCAAGCTCGCCGAGAAGCTCGTCGCCGAGGCGCCTGAAGGTGTCGTCCTGGAGATCGTCGACGGCCTGGCGGACGTGCCGTTCTTCAACGAGGACCTCGAGGCCGACCCGGGCGAGGCGGTGAGCCAGCTCCGCAAGGTGATCGACGAGGCCGACCGCGTGCTCATCGTGACCCCGGAGTACAACGGCACGATGCCCGCCGTGATCAACAACGCGATCGACTGGCTCTCGCGCCCCTACGCCGCCGGCGTGCTCAAGGGCAAGATTCTCTCGGTCGTCGGCGTCGCCCCGACCCCCTACGGTGCCAAGTGGTCCCACGCCGACGCCGCTCGCTCGGCCGGCATCGGCGGCGCCATCGTCGTAGAGGACGCCATCGTCTCCCAGCCGGTCCACGAGATCGACGTCTTCACCGACGCCGAGGCCCAGGCCCGCTTCCGCGAGGCCGTCGAGAAGCTCGCGGGCTTCGAGCCCGCTGCTGTCTGAGCCCCAACCGGGCAGCACCACGAAGGACAGGTCTCTGCGGGGGAGAGACCTGTCCTTCGTGATTTATCACGTGCGCTACGGGCGATTGGGCCGTACGTTGCGGGGCATGAGTGGACCCGTGAAGCAGCTCCGTCTGGTGGTCGAGGCGAAGGACTACGAGCAGGCGGTGGCCTTCTACCGCGACACCCTCGGCCTGCCCGAGCAGGCCGCCTTCTCCGGCCCTGGTGAGGCTCACGTGACGATCCTCGACGCCGGCCAGGCCACGCTGGAGCTCGCCAACTCCGCCCAGCACGCCTACATCGACGAGGTCGAGGTCGGGCAGCCGGCGGCCGGCCACGTCCGGGTGGCGTTCGAGGTCGAGGACTCCGCCGGCGTCGCGTCCCGGCTCGTCGATGGCGGCGCCACGCTCGTCGCGCCACCCACCCGCACCCCGTGGGAGTCTCTCAACGCCCGTCTCGACGGGCCGGCGGGGCTGCATCTGAGTGTCTTCCAGGAGCTCGCCGAGCCCGCTCTGGCGCCGGATTATCCGGTCACCACCGAGCGGTTGGCGCTGCGCCCGATCGACGTCGAGCGCGACCTCGACGACCTGCACGCCTACCTCTCGCTCGAGGAGGTGTGCCGTTACATCCCGCCGGTGCCACGTGACCGCGAGCAGCTGCGCAAGGCGTACGCACCCGAGAGGCGTCTCTCCGTCCTGCGCCGGGAGGGTGAGGTGCTCTGCCTCGCCGTCGAGCACGAGCGCCGGCTGATCGGCGACGTGGTGCTCTTCTGGCACAGCAAGGAGCAGCGGTCGGGGGAGATCGGCTATGCCTTCAACCCCGAGTTCAGTGGCCGTGGCTTCGCCACCGAGACCGCGCGGGCGCTGCTGGGGCTGGCGTTCGACGGGCTCGGCCTGCACCGGGTGACCGCCAGGGTCGACGAGCGCAACACTGCCTCGGCGCGGGTGATCGAGCGGCTCGGGATGCGGAAGGAGGCGGTCGAGCGTGAGGCCGAGTGGTTCAAGGGCGAGTGGACGACACTGGTGCACTACGCGATGCTCGAGGACGAGTGGCGCTCGGGCCACTAGTCTGCAGGGGTGGCCGAGCTTCATGATCTGACCGCCCTGGAACAGGGAGAGCTGCTCCATCGATGCGAGGTCTCCCCGGGAGAGCTCGCCGAGCACTACCTCGACAGGATCGCCAGGCTCGACGACGTCGGCGCCTTCGTCACCGTGGCCGAGGAGCGGATCTCGACCTGCGCCCGTGAGCTCGCGGTCAAGCCGGTTGGTGCCTCGCCGCTGTGGGGCGTACCCACCGCGATCAAGGACCTCAACCTCACCCGCGGGGTGCGTACGACCTTCGGGTCGGCTGCCTTCGCCGACTTCGTACCCGACATCTCCGACAACGTCACCCTGTCAATCGAGGCGGCCGGGATGATCTCGCTCGGGAAGACCAACACCCCCGAGTTCGGCTCGCCCTGCTACACCGAGCCGGATGTGGCACCGCCCGCCGTCACCCCCTGGGACCGTACGCGGATCGCCGGCGGCTCCTCGGGAGGCGCCGCCGCGGCGGTCGCCGCCGGGCTGGTGCCCGTCGCGCAGGGCTCCGACGGCGGCGGCTCGATCCGGATCCCGGCGTCGTGCTGCGGGCTGGTCGGGCTGAAGCCGACCCGCGGGCGGATCTCCCCATCGCCGATGTACGGCGACGCCGCCGGGCTCGCCACTGCCGGTCCGATCGCTCGGTCGGTGCGGGACGCGGCGGCGTTCCTCGACGTGCTCGCGGGGCGGCGTACGGGCGATCCCTTCTGGGCTCCCGAGGAGCCGCTTCCGTTCCTGGATGCGTGTGATAGGCCGCCGGGGCGACTGCGTATCGCCCGGTTCATCGAGCCGCTGATCGCCCCGACGTCGGTCGACGCCGAGTGCGTCGCCGCCTGGGAGAACGCCTCGTCGCTGCTGGAGTCGCTGGGCCACGAGATCGTCGACATCCCACGGCCGCTGCCGGTCGAGGCGGTCGCGGTCTTCGAGACGGTCTGGGCCGTCGGGACCGCGATGGCGGTCGTGAATCTCGCCCCCGACCAGCGCGCTCAGATCCGGCCGCTGACCCGCTGGCTCACCGAGCGGGGAGAGGCGATCAGCGGCCCGGAGTTCGGGCTGGCGATCGCCGAGCTGCGCCGGTACGCCGCCATGGCGCTGGAGGCGCTGGCTCCCTACGACGCCGTGCTCACCCCGACCCTGGCCACCCCGCCGCCCCTCGTCGGTGCGATCCGTGACGATGCCGACCCCGCCGCCGACTTCCAGGCCCAGAAGGAGTTCACCCCGTGGACCTCCGCCTGGAACGTCACCGGCATGCCCGCCATCTCGCTGCCGCTCCACTGGACCCCGTCCGGTCTTCCGGTAGGCGTCATGCTCGCCGCCCGCCCCGCCGAGGAGCCTCTCCTGCTCTCCCTCTCCGCTCAGATCGAAGACGCCGCCCTCTGGGACCACCGCCTCCCTCCCGGCTGGTGAAGCCCCGCCGAGACCACAGAAATGGCGAGCCGAATCTGTAGTTGTGGGTGACGAAGGTCGACCTTCCCCGGTGGGCTCCGACTAGGTCCCACGGGACACATAGACCGGCCCGGGCAGGCCGTGGGGAAGCGACC